>DASVPH010000033.1:0-26232 GCA_036382945.1 Casimicrobiaceae bacterium | reverse complement strand
AGCGCCGCAGGGCCGCCCCAAGGCGCGAATTGCGCCCCCGCTTTTGGGGGCAGCGTAGCGGCCGAATTGGTCAATGAGGCCGCAAGCGTGGGGGTACACCGATGAACGATGCGACCGCGAGCCACACCGCGCTCGATCGCCTCGCAGCATTCGCCGGGATCCTGCCCGAGTACTTCGATGTCGGCGGCGTGCGCCACGTCACCAGCGAAACGACCAAGCGCGTGTTGCTCGCAACGATGGGCATCGACGCAGCGACCGACGCGCAAGCGAGCGCCGCATTGGCCGATTACGAGCGGCGCGCGTGGACGCGCCGCCTGCCGCCGGTCGCGGTGTTCACGGTCGAGGAGCCGAGGCTTGCGATCGCCTTGACGCTTCCGGCCGCGCTCGCGCGGCGGCAGCTCGGCTGGACGCTCACCCGCGAGACGGGCGAAGTGGTGCGCGGCACGCTCACGCCCGAGCGCTCGCCGGCGATGGCCGAGCGGCGGCTCGGCGAGATGCAATTCACGCGCTACCGCTACGACCTCACCGCCGCCGGCGTCGCCCCTGCGGAGGGCTACCACCGCTTCGAGCTCGACGCCGACACCGACGCGGAGCGCGCGGCGACGACGCTCATCGTCGCGCCCGCGCGTTGCTACCGGCCGCCAGCGCTCGCCGGCGACGGTCGCGTCTGGGGCCTGGCGCTGCAGCTTGCCTCGCTGCGCTCGCGCCGCAACTGGGGCAGCGGCGACTTCGGCGATCTCACCGCGCTGATCGACTTCGCGGCGGACGCAGGCGCAGGCGCGATCGCTTTGAATCCGCTGCACGCGCTGAAAGCCGTCGAGCCGCAGCAGGCGAGCCCGTACAGCCCGTCGAGCCGGCTCTTCGGCAATCCGCTCTACCTCGATATCGAGGCGATCCCGGAGTTTGCGATCTGCGAGCTGGCGCGGCGCGCGGTCGCGGAGGCTGGCTTTCAGGCGCAGCTGCGTGCACTGCGCGCGACCGAGCTCGTGGACTTCGCCGGCCTCGCCGCCGCGAAGCGCGAGATCCTGGAGCTTCTCTATCGCTGCTTCCGCGATCGCCATCGCGGGACCGGCGATGCGCGCGACGCGGCGTTCGAAGCGTTCCTTGCCGGCGGCGGCGAGGCGTTGCGCGGGCACGCCTTGTTCGAGGCGATCGCCGAGAAGCTGCACGCGGAGGGCCTTACCGGCGCCGCCGACTGGCGCCGGTGGCCCGAGCCGCTGCGCGACGCGCACGGCGCGGCGGCGGCGCGCTTCGCCAAGGAGAACGCCGAGCGCGTCGAGCTCCACGCCTATCTGCAATGGCAATTCGAAGCGCAGCTCGATGCCGCGGCCGCGCGCGCGGCCGACCGGGGCCTGGGCGTCGGGTTGCTGCACGATCTCGCGGTGGGCATCGATCCCGGCGGCTCGGAGCGCTGGTCTGACCCGCGCCTGTACGCGTCGGTCGCGGCGGTCGGCGCGCCGCCCGATGTGTACCAGCCGGCCGGCCAGAACTGGGGCTTGCCGCCGCTCATTCCCGACGGCTTGCGCGACGCGGCGTACGCACCCTTCATCGCCACGCTGCGGCGGAACATGCGCGGGGCGGGGGCGCTGCGCATCGACCACGTGATGGGGCTCTTGCGCCTGTACTGGGTGCCGGACGGCGCGGGGGCGCAGGCAGGCGCCTACGTGGGGTATCCGTTCGACGATCTGCTCGGCGTGCTGGCGCTGGAGAGCCAGCGCAACCGCTGCCTCGTGGTCGGCGAGGATCTCGGCACGGTGCCCCCGGAGGTCGTCGCCGGCATGCGGCGGTGCGGCATCCTGTCGTTGCGGCCGCTGTATTTCGAAAGCGGGCCCGACGGCGAAGTGGTCGGGCCCGAGCGCTTTCTCCACGAGGCGGTCGTGTCGATCGGCACGCACGACCTGCCGACGCTGCGCGGCTACTGGCAGGGGCACGATCTCGACGTGCGGCGCTCTCTCGGACAGTTCGCGGCGCCCGGAGCGCTCGACGCGCAGCGCTCGCTGCGCGAGGCGGACCGCGCGCGGATCCTGCGCGCGCTGCAGCGCGAAGGCCTGCTCGAGGGCGTCGAGAATCCGCGCGCCTGGTCGCCCACGCTCGCCGATGCGGTGCATCGCTTCCTCGCGCGCACGCCGACGAAGCTCCTGCTCTTCGCGATGGAGGATGTGTTCGGTCAGATCGAGCAGATCAACGTGCCGGGGACGATCGACGAGCACCCGAACTGGCGGCGCAAGCTCGCCCACGAGCTCGAGGACTGGGTGCGCGAGCCCGGGGTGCGCGCGCTGATCGACGCGGTCGGGCGCGAGCGCCCGTCGCCGGGGCCGAAGACCGGCGCGTCGGCCCCGCGCGAGCCGCCGCAAGGCGAGGCGCCGCGCGCCACGTATCGTCTGCAGTTGAATAGCGGCTTCAGGTTCGCGGACGCCACGGCGCTGGTTCCCTATCTCGCCGCGCTCGGCGTGAGCCACGTCTATCTCTCGCCCTACTTCAAGGCGCGCCCGGGAAGCCTGCACGGCTACGACATCGTCGATCACAACGCGCTCAACCCCGAGATCGGCGACCGCGCCGTGCTCGATCGGCTGTGCGCGGCGCTCTCCGAGCACGGCATGGCCCAGCTCGTCGACATCGTGCCCAATCACGTCGGCGTGCTCGGTGCGGAGAATCCGTGGTGGCAGGAGGTGCTCGAGAACGGGCGGGCCGCCGTGCACGCGGATTTCTTCGACATCGATTGGGACCGTACCCCCGACGAGCTGCACGGGAAGCTTTTGCTGCCCGTGCTGGGCGAGCCCTACGGCACGGCGCTCGAGCGGGGCGACCTCAAGCTCGCGTTCGACGCGGCGCGCGGCGAGCTCGCGATCCGTTACGGCGAGCAGCGCTTTCCGCTCGACCCGCGCACCTACGCGCGCGTTCTAGGCGCTGCCGCCGAGTGCGTGCGCGCGCGGCTCTCTCGCGCCGAGGTGGGCCTTGCCGACGCGTTCGACAGCCTCGGCGTGGCCCTCGGCGTGCTGCCGAAGACGACCGAGACGACGCCGGTGCGGCGCGCCGAGCGGCAACGCGCCGAGGCGCAACACAAGCGCGCGCTCGCCGAGCTGTGCACGCGCTCGCCGGAGCTCTTGCGTTGCCTGGAGGAGGCGGTCGAGCGGCTCAACGGCCGGCCGGGCGAGCCGGGGAGCTTCGACGCGCTGCACGCGCTCGTCGCCCTGCAGGTGTTCCGTCTCGCGTCGTGGCGCACAGCGGCCGACGACATCAACTACCGGCGGTTCGCCGACGTCAACGATCTGGCAGCGCTGCGCATGGAGGACGCCGAAGTTTTCGAGGCCAGCCATCGGCTGCTGCTGGAGCTCGTCGAGCGCGGTCAGGTCGGCGCTCTGCGGGTCGATCATCCCGACGGTCTGTTCGATCCGGCGGCGTACTTCGCGCGCTTGCAGGATGAGGTCGCCCGCGTGCTGCGGCTCGCCCGACCCGAGCCCGGGGAGAGAGGGCCCGCGGGGCGCCGCCTGCCGATCTATCTCGTGGCCGAAAAGATCATCGAGGCGTCGGAGTCGCTGCCGGCGAGCTGGCCCATCGCCGGCACCACCGGCTACGACTTCGCCAATCTCGTCAACGGGCTGTTCGTCGACGCCAGCGCGGAGGCGAAGCTCACCCGCACCTACTTCGCGTTCGTGCGCGCGCGGCCGGACTTCGACGAGATCCTCTACCGGTCGAAGCGGCTGGTCATGTTGATCGAGATGGCGAGCGAGCTCAACGCGCTGGCGAGCACGCTCTCCCGCATTGCCCAGGCCGATCGCGCGACGGTGGATTTCACCTACAGCAGCCTGCGCGCGGCGCTCTCCGAGGTGATCGCGTGCTTTCCGGTCTATCGCACCTATGTCACCGCGGCCGGGCCGTCGGAGGAGGATCGGCGCTTCGTCGATCAGGCGATCCGTGGCGCGCGGCGGCGCGCGCGGGCCCTCGAAGCCAGCGTCTTTGCTTTCCTGCGGAGCGTCCTCACCACCGACCTCGCGCGCGGGCGGCCGGAGGCCGAGCGCGCGCGCATCGTGCGCTTCGCGATGCGCTTCCAGCAGTACACCGGTCCGATCATGGCCAAGGGCATGGAGGACACCGCGTTCTACGCCTACAACCGGCTGCTGTCGCTGAACGAGGTGGGCGGCGACCTGCGGCGCTTCGGCGTGAGTGTGGCCGCCTTCCACGAGGCGAATGCCCGCCAGGCGCGCGACTGGCCGCACGCGATGCTTGCCACCTCGACCCACGACACCAAGCGTTCCGAGGACGTGCGTGCGCGGCTCAACGTTCTCTCCGAGCTGCCCGGCGAGTGGCGGCTCTACGCTTCGCGCTGGCAGCGCCTCAATCGCGCGCACAAGGGCAGCGTGGACGAGCGCGAAGCGCCCACACCGAACGACGAATATCTGCTCTACCAGACGCTGCTCGGCACCTGGCCCGATCGCTACGACGATCCGGCGGTGGCCGCCGATTTCACCGCGCGCATCGAGCGTTATCTCATCAAGGTCGTGCGCGAAGCGAAAGCGGTGAGCTCGTGGGTCAATCCCAACGAAGCGTACGAGCAGGCGGCGATCGCCTTCCTGCGCGCGCTCGTGAGCGCACCGGGCAACGCGGCGTTTCTCGCCGACTTCGTTCCGTTCCAGCGCAAGGTCGCCTGGTTCGGCATGCTGAACAGCCTGGCGCAGACGCTGCTCAAGCTCACGGTGCCCGGCGTGCCCGACATCTATCAGGGTTGCGAGCTGTGGAACCTGGCGCTGGTCGATCCGGACAACCGGCGGCCGGTCGATTTCGCGCGGCGCCGCGAATCGCTCTCGGCGATGCAGTCGGCGGCGGCCGGCGGGACAGGCGCCCTCCCGGCGCTCGCCGCCGATCTCGCTTTGCATCTCGACGACGGTCGGCTCAAGCAATTCGTGATCTGGCGCGCGCTCGAGTTGCGGCGCGCCCGCGAGGCGCTCTTCCGCGACGGCGAGTACCTGCCGCTCACGGTGAGCGGCGAGCGGGCCGAGCACGTCTGCGCGTTCGCGCGCGTTCTGGGAGAGGACTGCGCCGTGACGATCGTGCCGCGGCTCGCGTGCACGCTTCTCGGCAGGCGGCCGAACATGCTGCCGGTCGGCGCCGAGGTGTGGGGCGATACATCGATTGACGTCTCGCCGCTGCGATTGCCGCAGGCTTGGGAAGGCACCCTGACCGGATCGGCGATCGGGGCGCGGGGCGCATGTTTGCCGCTCTCGGCGATCCTCAGCCGACTTCCGGTGGCGCTGCTCGCGGCGCGCAAGTAACGCGACAGGCGTCGGCCGTCCCATCCCTTTGTCGCCCCGGCGAAAGCCGGGGCCCAAGTTCCGTCGTTGGGGAGGAGCGGTACAGAGAATTGGATCCCGGCCTGCGCCGGGATGACCAGAGGCCGGGCGAGTTATCATTTATGGTTGCGCGAAGAGCCGCCGCGCGCCCGTACGATGATCGCCGAGCCCAATTCCGGTCCCGCAGCGGACGAACCCGCTGCCGCCGCAGCGCCGCCGAAGCCGGGGCCGCAGGTCCTCGCGCTCGACGCAGAGCGCGTGCGGCCGTACGTGCCGCGGACCGTCCAGCAGCATCTCCTCGACGATCCGAACGGCCGCTGCTGGATCGCGGAAGGCACCGCGGTCTTCGTCGACATCTCCGGGTTCACGCAGCTCTCCGAGCAGCTCGCTCGCAAGGGACGCGAGGGTGCGGAGCAGATCACCGACGTCATCGGCGGAAGCTTCGAGTCCATCCTGGCGGTCGCGTACCAGAACGAGGGAGGCCTGCTCAAGTTCGGAGGCGACGCGCTGTTGCTGTGGTTCCACGACGAAGGTCACGCCGAGCGCGCGTGTCGCGCGACGGTGTTGATGCGCCGCGTGCTCGAGGAGGCCGGACGGATCGAGCTGCGCGACGCCAAAGTGACGCTGCAGATGTCGCAGGGCGTGCACTCGGGGCGATTCCACTTCTTTGCGGTGGGCGCCGACCATGTCGAGTTCCTCCCCGTCGGGCCGGCATGGAGCCGCCTTGTCGCCATGGAACGCGAGGCCGGCGGTGGCGAGATCGTCATCAGCGCGCAGACCGCCGCATTGCTGCCGTCCGACTGTGTGGGTAATGCCAAGGGTCCGGGACTGTTGCTCGCGCATGAGCCGCCCGGCGAAACCGGCACGCTGAAGATCACCGCGCCGCCACCCGTGCCACCCGAGACGCTGGTGCGCTGCCTCTCTCCCGCGATCCGCGCGCACGTGCTCGGCGGCGGCGGAACGCCGGAGCATCGCCCGGTGACGATCGCCTTCATTCGCTTCGAAGGCACCGACGCGCTGATCGAAGAGCGGGGCGCGGAAGCGGCTGCTGAAGCGTTGCACCGCCTGATGGGCGTGGTCGAAGCGGCGATCGGCGAGCAGAACGTATCGTTTCTCGTCTCGGACGTCGACGCCGACGGCGGCAAGCTGATCCTGACCGGCGGCGCGCCCAAAGTCACGGGCAACGACGAAGAGCGGATGCTCCTCGCGCTCTCCAGGATCGTCGCGAGCGAGCTGCCGCTGGCGATCCGCATCGGCGTGCATCGCGGTGCCGTGTTCGCGGGCGACATCGGACCGAAGTATCGCCGCACCTACACGGTGATGGGCGACGCGGTGAACCTGGCCGCGCGGCTGATGGCCAAGGCCGAGCCGGGAAAGATCTACGCGACCGGCGACGTGCTCGAACGTTCCACGACGCACTTCGAAACGACCAAGCTCGAGCCCTTCGCGGTGAAGGGCAAGGCCGAGCCGGTTCAGGCGTGGGCGGTGGGCCGGGCGCAAAGCTCGAAAGCGCGGCAGGTCTCGACGCAGCGCCTGCCGCTCACCGGCCGCAACGCCGAGCTCGGCGTCATCCGCAAGGCATTCGCCAGCGCCCGCTCGGGGGCAGGCCGGCTGATCGAAGTTGCGGGCGATTCGGGTATCGGCAAGACCCGGCTGCTGGAGGCGCTACGCGACGCGGCGACCGGGCTCAACAAGCAGCATGCCACCTGCGAGGCTTATACCGCTTCCACGCCGTACGCGGTGTGGAGCGAGTTGCTGCGCGAATACATGAATTTCCGGCGCGACGATCCCGAGGTCGTGATCGCCGAGCGTTTGAAAAAAGAAGTCGAGAAGCATGTTCCCGATCTCGCGCCCTGGTTGCCGTTGCTCGCCATTCCTTTCGGACTCGAGATCTCGCCCACGCCCGAGGTAGCCATGCTGGCCGAGTCCAACCGGCGCGCGAAGATGCAGGAGACGATGGCTCGATTCCTCGCGGCCATCATGCCCAAGCCGCAGTTGATCGAGATCGAAAACGCGCACCACATGGACGAGGCGTCCGCCGAGCTTCTCACGTCCCTGATCGGCGAGATCGGCGCCCATCCGTGGCTCTTCGCGGTGGCGCGCCAGGGCTCCAAGGGATTCGCGGCGCCGCCGGCCGAGACCGTGGTTCGCATCGAGCTGAAGCCGCTCGCTCCGCCCGACACGCTGCGGCTCGCGCAGTTGGCGACGCAACAGACGCCGCTCGCCTCGCACGTGCTCGAGGTCGTGGCCACGCGCTCCGGCGGGAATCCGCAGTTCCTGCGCGACTTGTTGCAGAAGGTGGTCGACTCGGGCGGCATCGCGGATCTGCCCGATTCGGCGGAAGCAGCGACGATGGCGCAGATCGACTCGCTTACGCCTGAAGAGCGCACCGTGGTTCGCCACGCGGCAGTGTTCGGTTTGACCTTCCACCCACGGATGCTGGCGTGGTTCGCCGGGGAGGAAGGATTCTCCGTGCCTTCACCGGACCTATGGAGTCGGCTCGCCGACTTGTTCGACGAGGAGCCGGACGGATACCTGCGGTTCCGGCGCACGCTCCTGCGCGACGCGGCGTACAGCGGCTTGCCGTACAAGCTGCGCCGGCGCCTCCACTTCATCGTCGCGACGAAGGTGGAAGAGGAGATGGATTATCCCGAAGAGGCGGCGGGCGTTCTTTCGTTGCACTACTTCGAAGCCGGCGAATACCCGCCGGCGTGGCGCTATGCCACCGCGGCCGCGAAGCGGGCCGAGAGCGCGTACGCCGACGTCGAAGCCGCGGGTCTGTATGCGCGGGCATTGGAAGCGGGGCGGCAGCTCAAGGAGCTTGAGCCGCGCGAGCTCGCCACCGTCGAGCAGGCCATGGGCGATGCGTGGTACCGCGCGGGCGAGTTTCAGAAAGCGTCGGAGGCTTACGCGGCCGCGCGTCCGCTGGCGGCGAGCGATCGCCTCATGGACGCCGGTTTGGTGCTCAAGCGCTCGCACGTGGAAGAGAAGCTCGGCAACTACGCCGAGGCTCTGCGCTGGGCTGCGCAGGCTCGCGAGGGTCTCAAGGAATTGTCGGGGCCGGAGGCTGCGCGGCAGGCGGCGCGTTCGGGCGCATGGTACGCCATGCTGCTCATGGCCGAGGGCCGGACCAGCGAAGCGATCGAGTGGGCGCAGCGGACGCTCGAAGAAGCCGAGGCCGAGGACGATTCCGAAGCGCTCGCGGACGCCTACTTCGTGATCGGCTGGGCATACGGGGAGCTCGGCAAGGAGGGGCGCGCCCCTGCTGGCGAGCTCACCGCGCAGTCTGCCTTGCAGCGCTCGCTCGAAGCCTATCAGCAGACCGGCAACCGGGTCAGGGAGGCGCAGATGCTCGGGATGCTCGGCGCTCTGTCGTTCTGGGAAGGCCGCTGGGACGAGGCCTTATCGTTCTACGAACGTGGTCGTGACGCGGCACTGAAGATCGGCAGCGCGGTCGATGCGGCTGTGACGAGAGTCAACATGGCCGAGATCCTGACCGAGCGCGGCGAGTGGGCCGAGGCCGAGGCGCTTCTGCTGCAGACGCTGCCGGTGTGGAAGGCCGCGCAGTATCACTACTTCCTGGCCCATTGCCTCCTGCTGCTCGGCCGAGCGTCGCTATGCACCGGACGCCTCGATGAAGGGCTCGCTCGCCTCCAGGAGGCGAAGGCGAACTTCCTGCGCGTGGGCGCGGACAAGGAAGTCCCCGCAGTCGAAGCGCGGATCGCCGAGGGCCACATCGCCAAGGGCAATCCCGACGCGGCCACCGAGCTGGTGAGTGGCCTGCTCAGCAACGCCAGCCAGGCGAACGGCGTGGGCGGCGTGGTTCCGCTGCTGGAGCGGATACGCGGCCACGCGCTGCTGCGTCAAGGCGACCTGTGGGGCGCGCGGGATGCGCTGGAGGCGAGCCTTGCTGCGGCCAAGGAGCAGAGCCAGCCTTTCGAGGCGAGCTTGACCATGCTCTCGCTGATCGAGCTCGATCGCTTGGAGGGCGTCGAGCCCCCCTTGGAGATGGTGGACGAAAGCCGCTCGCGCCTCGCGAGCCTCAAGGTTCGGGCGGTCTCGCCCGTACCGCTTCCCGCGGCATAGATGTCCAAAAAAGAGCGGCCCCACGGGCCGCTCTTATTACCGGTTACATATCGCTACGGCAGCCTGACACCGGTGTCGCTCTGGTCGATGAACTTATGCCAGTACTGGATTTGGCCGTTCTTGACGAGGTTATTTGAAGTCCACCCCTGCTGGGCAACGCATACCTTTGCCTTCACCCCTGTGCGGCTGGTGGGCTGGTACTGAGGATGGTCGGTACTGGTGAAGTTACTGAACGGCGGCACATCGGGAATGTCCGGCATCACTTCCCCTGTTCCGTCCCCGGGGGCGTTGACATCGTCCTTGATACATGCCAAAGCTGGCACATAGTCGCCGCCGCACAGAGCGCCTGCCGCGGGGGCTGACCATTGTGGGTTCTCCATGCCCCAGGCGACGCACGGCTGAATCCCGGACCAACCGTCGCCGTCGACATCGACCGGTGCCCACTGGATGATGTACTCGACCGACGTCGACTGACCGAGGCTGTCCTCGGTAAAGAGCGCCGAGTTATTCGTTCCGTCAAGAGTAAATGTGAACGGGACCTTGAAGGGGCAGTTACCATCCGTGTTCTTCCCGCGCAGCAATCCCCAGTCGGCGCTACCGGTCGGCGGGACGGTGTTTGATGTGAGGAATGAGGCGAGGTCTCCGAAGGTACTGCCATTGGCGGGGCTGCAGTCCAGCGTGCTCAGCGGTTGCCGGACTTCGAACGCGTTCGACGTCGCGGCGGTGAATCCCGTCGCCGTCGCCGTCAATTGACAGTTCGTTCCCGAAGCGGAGCTCGAAATCGACGTGAGCGTCGCGGTGCCGCTCGAGTCCGTCGTCGCCGAGCCGGAAATCGAGCACGTGCCGCCACCAGTTGAGCCAATGGACACGGACACGCCGGGTTGCCCGATGCTGTCTTTCGTCGCTTGCACCTTCACCGGCGCGCCAAACGAATTGAACGGCACGGTCGTGATCACAGAGCTGACGAACGCGTCCGCCGGCTGCGTAGCGAAGCTCAGCGTGCAGTTTGGAGCCCCTGGCAGGTTCGATGTGTAGGTTCCGGTGGGGGGCGCCGCGAACGAAGTGCTCGGTATGCCGACTCCGCCCGTCCACGCGTAGGGCTGCCATTTGATCTGTGGGGCTCCGCAAGTGGATCCCGCGTTGACCGTCACGTTCAGCGCGATGACGACCGAAGTCTTCTGCGGCAACGTGAAGATGAACTGAATTCCGTTGTAGCCGCCAGGCGTTTGCCCCGGAGAAACGAGCGCGCCTGTGATGGTGCCCTTGCTACCATTTATGGTCCCGCCGTTGACCGTAAATTGCGGCGTGTTGGTCCAATCGATCTCCAACGAGCTGGCGTTCGAATTGCCGGTGTTGTTAAGGCTTAGATAGATCGTTTGACTCGCCCCCGCGGTCAGCGTCGCACCGAGGACCGCGCTTTGACCCGTGACATTGGTGAGGGTGATGCTCTTTGTAGCGGCGTTCGCCGGCAACGCAAACGCCCCAACCACGACCGCCGTCAAGACGCAGAGAAACGTGCGCAAGCTATTCATGGAACCTCCCGAAATCCCCTAAAGCGTCGCCGGACGCGAAGGCGTGCGGCGCGGCGGTAGGCCGCCGTATGTCAGTTAACGTTACGGGCTATATACCTAGTCGTCAACGGGAATATTCCCCGAGCAGACAGACGGAAAGCGGACTTTGGCGCTCGTGGAAGGCGCCGCGGCCTCCGAGACGCTGCGTTGTAGGTTGCAATCAAGCGCCCGCCGATGAATGGCCCGACAGCATGCTTGGTCGAGCTGCGAATGAAAACCGCCATCTCGTGACGCCACCACCCCCCGCCGATCCCTGCAGCTGTCGATGACAACGACATGGCGCCGCGGTATGAGAATCGGCGGAAGACCCATATGCCCGGCGGTGGCGGCAGGCGGGATTAGCTGGGTTTGCTCAAGGAAGGAGGTCGACAAGCGCGCGCACCAGCGGAGCCCAGTCGCCCGGCGCGGGCTGGCGCAACGCGCGGACGCTCCGATAAGTGGCGCCGTCGGGCCGGTCGATGCCCCAGCGCCAATCGGAGCAGAAGCGCAGCAGCACGATCGCCGGCCGGCCCAGCGCGCCGGCGAGATGGATCACCGACGTGTCGACGGACACGACCTGGTCGGTCAGCGCCATGACGGCGGCGGTGTCATCGAAGTCGCGCAGCTCCGCGCCCGGGACCTCGACATGCGGGAACCGCGCGAGCCACTCGCGCTCGAGGGCGCTCGCGTCGCGCTGCAGGGCCACCACGGAGCAGCCCTTGGCCGCGGTCGCGTCCAGCCACGGCCGCAATGCCTCCAGCGGCAGCGAGCGTTGCCGGTCGTGCCGCTTGGCGGGATTGCCACGCCACGCCACGCCGAAGCGTCGCGCGGAATCGAGTTGCAGCCCCTGGCGCCAATACTCGACCCGCGCCGGATCCGCTTGCAAGTACGCGCCGGCCGCGCCGGGATCCTTCAAGCCGAGCGCAAGCGGCAGGCTGAGGAGCCCAAGGCGTGTTTCGACATCGGTCGCCGGGAGCGCGCCCAGCGCATCGATCCGCCGCGAAGGCCACTGGCGACGCACGAACGCCACCAGGTCGGGCTGGAGTTGCAGGTCGACGCGCGCGCTGAGCGCATCGAGGGGAGCCAGCAGGCGCAGGAACTGAATCGTGTCGCCCAGACCTTGCTCCGCCTGCACGAGCACCGCGCGAGCCGCGAGCGACTCGCCCGCCCGCCAGACGGGAGTCGAGGACGGCGGCAACGGCGGCTGCGCCGCCGACCCGCGCCAGCGCGCCTCATAGTGAATCCAAGCGCTCTCGTAGCGCTCGAGCATCAGTTCCGCGAGCGCGAGGTTGAACTCCGCGTCCGCGTCCGACGGATCGTCGGCGAGCAGCGCCTGCAGCACGTCGGCGGCCTCCGCGTGCCGATTGAGCGCGCGTAGCGCGATCGCTCGGTTGTGACGCGCATCGCGACGAGCGGGATCGGCGGCGAGCACCTCCTCGCAGCGCTCGAGCGCCTCGACCGGGCGATCGCAGTGCAGGAGCGCGTTCGATAGCGCGAGCCGCGCATTCGTATCCGCGGGCCGCGCGGCGAGCGACTGTTCGAAGAGCGGCACCGCCTCCGCGTCGCGCCGCAAGCGGACCAGGACCAGCCCGAGGTTGTGGAGCACGCCGGGATGTGGATAGATCGCGAGCAGGTCGCGGTAGCAGCGCTCGGCCTCCTCCAGATTGTTCGAGCGCAGCGCCGTCAAGGCGCGCTGCTGCAGCTCCTGAGCGAACCTCATCTCGTGATGGCGCGGGCCTCGGGGCTTGGGCGGTTGCCCCATCGCACGTCAGTCCTTGGCGCCCCGAACACGAATCGAACGTGCGACCTGCCCCTTAGGAGGGGGCTGCTCTATCCACTGAGCTACCGGGGCGTCCGCGGGATTTTACCGCATCGGGTCCTGTGCCCCGCCGGGTGGCCAGGCACGGGCCGTAATTGGGACCGCTTGCCCCGAGGCGCCGTCTACAATAGGGGCGGCATCGCCTCAGACCCTCCGTGACCCCCGCCACTGACGCCGCGCCACGCCGCCCGATCCTGGGCACCGTAGCGCGGTTCGCTCCGTTTCTCGCGCCGTATCGCAGCCGCTTTGTTGTGGCCGGCATCGCGCTCGTGGTCGCGGCCGGATCCGCGTTGGCGATTGGGCAGGGGTTAAAGCTCGTCATCGATCGCGGCTTCGCGGCCGCCGACCCGCGCGCGCTCGACCAGGCGCTCGTCGCGCTGCTCGGCGTGATCGCGGTGATGGCGGTGGCGACCTACGTGCGCTTCTACAACGTGTCCTGGATCGGCGAGCGGGTGACCGCCGACCTGCGCCAGCGCGTGTTCGATCACCTGCTGACGCTCTCGCCGGGCTTCTTCGAGATCACGCGCACCGGCGAGGTCATCTCGCGGCTCACCAACGACGCGACCATGCTCGAGACGGTGATCGGCTCGAGCCTGTCGCTCGCGCTGCGCAACATCGTGCTGGGGGTGGGCGCGCTGGTGCTGCTCATGCTCACGAGCCTCAAGCTGACGCTCCTCGTGCTCGCCGGCCTGCCGGCGGTGCTGCTGCCGATCATCCTGTTCGGGCGCCGCGTGCGGCGGCTCGCGCGCGCGAGCCAGGATCGCGTGGCGGATACGGGCGCGTACGTCGACGAGGCGATCCACGAAGTGCGCACCGTGCAGGCCTACGCGCACGAGCCCGAGGATCGGCGCGCCTACGCGGGCCGGGTCGAGGCCGCCTTCGGCGCCGGGGTGCGGCGGATCCGCCAGCGGGCGCTCTTGATCGCGGCGGTCATCTTCCTCGTCTTCGGCGCGGTGGGGATCGTGCTGTGGATGGGCGGGCACGACGTGCTCGCCGGCAGGCTATCGGCGGGCCAGCTTTCCGCGTTCGTGTTCTATGCGGTGATCGTCGCCACGTCGATCGGCGCGGTGAGCGAGGTCGCCGGCGACTTGCAGCGCGCGGCGGGCGCAACCGAGCGACTGATGGAGCTCCTCGACACTACGTCCGACATCGCGGCACCGCCCGATCCGGTGCCGCTGCCCGAGCCGCCGCGGGCGACGGTCGCGCTCGAACAGGTAACGTTCGCCTATCCGTCGCGTCCGAACGATCCGGCGTTGCGCGCGCTGTCGCTGCGCGTAACGGCGGGCGAGCGCGTCGCACTGGTCGGGCCGTCCGGTGCCGGGAAGACGACGGTCTTCCAGTTGTTATTGCGCTTCTACGATCCGCAGGCCGGTCGCGTGCTCATCGACGGCGTGGACGTCAAGCGCGCCGATCCGCGGGCCGTGCGCGGTCGCATCGCGGTCGTGCCGCAGGAGCCGGTGATCTTCGCGGCGAGCGTGTGGGAGAACGTGCGCTACGGCAGGCTGGACGCGACCGACGCCGAAGTACGCGATGCCTGCGAGGCCGCCTACGCGACCGAATTCCTGGAGAGACTGCCGCAAGGCTTCGACAGCGAGCTGGGCGAGCGCGGCGTCAAGCTCTCCGGCGGACAACGCCAGCGATTGGCGATCGCCCGTGCGGTGTTGTCACGGCGACCGATCCTGCTCCTCGACGAAGCGACCAGCGCCCTCGACGCGGAGAGCGAGCGCATGGTGCAGCTCGCGCTCGACCGACTGATGGCCGGCCGTACGACGCTGATCATCGCGCATCGGCTCGCGACAGTCGTCGGTGCCGATCGCATCATCGTGCTCGACGGTGGTGTGGCGATCGCCGAAGGCACGCACGCGTCGCTGGTGCGCGAGGATCCGCTGTATCGGAGGCTGGCGGCGTTGCAGTTCGGGGTGGAGGTGGAGGAGGGGGCGGACGCGGCGGCGGCGGTGCGGGTCGGGCGAAGGTAGGTACAAGGTCCGCACATCGGGCCATCGGAACCGCTAGCTAGGCGCTACCTGGCTCAATTTTACACGCGAGCTGCACGACGATCCGGAGCATCACAAACTCCGCAGGTTTCAATGGAGCCACGCCGACCAGAACGATCACCCGACCGTTGTCGATGTCTTGCTGGGTCATCGTGCTGCGGTCGCACCTGACGAAGAACGCCTCTTCTGCCCTGGTCGCAGGCAGCGCGCCGGTCTGCCATTCGTTGAAGAGGAAGTCGGACACGGTGCGCCTCACGTTTTGCCACAGCAGCTCGCCGTTGGGCTCGAATACAGCCCACTGCACTCCCCGATCGATCGACTTTTCCAGATACAGGAAGCAGCGTCGAACATTGATGTACTTCCAGTCCGAGTGCGCACTCAGCGCGCGCGCGCCCCAGGCGCGGATGCCCCGCCCGGCGAACCCGCGGATACAACTGATTCCCTCGGCATCGAGCGCGGCCGCTTGCGCGTCGTCGATCGCAACCTCGAGACCGATGGCGCTGCGCAGCGGCTCGTTGGCCGGAGATTGGTGTACCCCGCGCTCCATGTCGCTGCGCGCATAGATGCCCGCCACGAAACCCGACGGCGGCAGCAGAAGCTCGCCACCACTCGGATCGGCCGCTTTAATCCAGGGGAAATAAAGGGTGCCGAAACTCGACGTGAAGCTGCTGCGCCATGCGCGCGTTTGCGCAACGCTCTGGCCGTTGGGCGTGTCGATCACGGCGATGCGGTAACGCGTGCGCTCGGCGTGAGTGATGAGCGCGGCGGAGATTCGCTCTGCGTCGGCGTGGAAGGCACCGGCTGCGTCGAATGTCGAACCCGGGGCCGCAATCATCGCGACCTCGTCGATCGCATCGAGCAGCGCGATACCGCGTTCGAAATCTGCGGCTTGCGGCCGCGCGCCCTCGCCATTCGTTCCGTGGCGGGAAACGCGAACCGTCCAGAGCCGCGTGCCGCCTTCGAGGAAGAAGGCGCGCGCGGCGTGCCACATGAAGGCTGGCATCGGGGGCGAGCCGCCGGAAGCGAGCGCGCCTCCATCGCCGAACCGCCGCGCGAACTCGGCAAAGGTCGCGATCGGTCCGACCGCCGTGTCGAGCGGGCCGGAGCTCGCCGCGCCAACAAAGCCCGCAGTGCTCGTGCCCACGCCTTGGATTGGCCTCGCGCCGGTGGGGATTTCCTCGACGTAGACCCCGGGAGCAAAATACTCGGGCATGTCCTGAAATTTGCAGCCGATGTCAGCCCGGATCGCGTCCGCCTTTACGCGCTGTCAGCAGGCCGGCGCCACCGGAACCAACGGCGAGCAACGGAGGATGCGCCGGCTGGCGATCGTCCCAAGCTCGGCACCTAGCGGATCGCTCGGGTTGCCGCTACCCGCGACGAACGCCCCGAACGCCGTCGTGGCCGCGCTTGCCGGCGGGTCGGGCTGGTCGAACACGTAGAACAATTGGGTGTCCCCGACAACGACGGTTTGCATTGCCAGCCGATCGCTCGGCAGCAATTCGACCGCAAGGGCGGACAGCGGCGCGTCGCCCGGCAACGCCAGGTCGGCGAGCTTCTGCTCGATGCTCGCTTCGTCGAACTGCGCCACGCCGAGAACATCGCGCGTCTGGGGAAGCGCGGTCGCCTGGGGTATGCCGGCGACGAGCTGCGGTACGGCGGGCGCGCGGGCCAGCAACACATTGCGGCGGCCTGCGCCGTCGGCCTGCGTGACCTGCGCATAGAGCAGTGCCCAGATCCGCGTGCGCGGGTCGCCGGCCGTCGGTTGCGTAAGTCGCTTGTCCTCGAACACGGCGGTCGCATGCGGTGCCGTGACGATGATCTGGCGCGGCGCCGTCGCAGCCGCACGGCTGCGAAATGCGCTGCAGCGCAGTCCCGGCGCCGGATGCTGTACGCCCTTCACGGCGAGGGGCCGCCCGTAGCGAGCCTGGGCGGTAGACCAGATTTTCCGGTGCCCGATCCGCAGCTCGTAGGTCCAGAAGCCGAAGAGCTCAGGTGCCTCCGGTTCGACCGCACGCGGCAGCGGCACGATGAAATGGCGTGGCGCCGTCGCGGGCGGGGGCGGAATCGCGCCCTCCATTTCGATCATCGCGTCGAGGCCCGAGCTGTCTTCCGGCTGCCCGGGTACGATGACGCGCATCGGCTCCGGATCGATGGCGAGCGGCGGCGGCTCGGGAGGTGTGGGTAGCAGCGACTCGAGCAGGTTGAACCAGGTCGTTGGGCCAATCGGGACGTCGGGCGCTGGGACGAGAAGATGGGTGATCGTCCCCGAGAGCAGCGGATCCGGGCCGTACGCGGTGATCCGCGCAAAGAGCGCGTCGTTCGGATCGGCCACAGGTTCCTCGAACTCGAACCACAACACGCGCTGCCTTGGCTCGGTCGACGCGTAGGCGTCGTCGTGCTTGTAAGGCGACAGCGCGACGCCGGCCGCGACGAGCTTCGGCGTCTGGCGCGGGAGCACTGCAGCCGGTAGGCGGATGTCGAGCGATTTTTTCAACGCCTCCTCGTCCGCTGGGGGCAGTTCGCGCAACCGCGGCATGAGGACCCACTCGGGCGTGGGCGTGCTCGGGAACGCCCCAGGTGCAGGATTGGGGTCGACCGCGTCGAAAAACACCAGCCGGGTGCGGGCGCGGCGGTCGAGGCCGGGCTGATCCTCGCCCGCGAGCGCAAGGGCGGACACGGCGAAGGAGAGGTGTACCTGACCCACGACGCGCAACGGATCGGCGGGCAGATCACGCCGGCTCACGACAACACCTTCGTCGTCGAGACCGTCCCACGACCAGTCGCGATCGAGCTGGACCTGGATCGCCGCCAGCCAATGCCCGAGCAACTCGCCTTCGGCGGCGAACGTCAACGCACTGTAATCGCCTGCAAGCGTGTGGCGCAGCGCCGCGGACGCACCGAACACGACGCGCTCCCCAGGCCGCGCAGTCAGCGTGAGGCCGTTCGCCGCGAGGTCGAGGTGATCGGCGAGTCGCTGCACCATGTCGGGCGCAGGCTGCAGCAGGATGCCGTTGAGCTCGACCTCCGGCGCCCGCGCGACGAACAGTCCGGCCTCCGAAGCCGAAGGTGCGCGCGTCCTCACGTCGACGGTCAGGCCGTCCTGTACCCACGCCGCGCCGAAATAATCTGGCTTGTCGGCGCAGCGCGGTGTCAGACGCAGCCGAACATCGCGGGCGCGAGGGATCGGCAGCGTCGCAACGCCTGCCGCGGGCGCGGCGAGCGTCGCAACATCCGGCTGATCGACGTAGTGGAGCGTGAGTGAGAGCGGCGTGCCTGGATCGAGCACGTTGACCGGATCGAACGGCGGGAACGCGATCTCGGCCGTGTACAGCTTGCGGAAATCGCCGTCACGCAGATTCTCCGGATCGGGCCCCGGATCGTGCGCCGGTGCGCGTACCTCGACGCTCACGCGCAGATGCGTAACGTCGGGATCGTTGACACCGACTGCGTCGCGCGCGGCACTCGCGGCCGCCGCGTTTGCGATCAGTTGCGCGATGACTGCCGGGTCGTCGATACCGGCGAACACCATCTCCGGATAGCCGATCAACGGTCGCCACACGTCGATCGTGTTGACCGTCCCTACGGCCGGATTGGGGTCATCGAGCACGGGGCGGGGCATATCTGTTTTGAGGCGGACGGCTTTCGGTTGCACATGGCGCAGGAATCGTGTCGTCGCCGTGGGCCGCGGCGCGGGGTTGATCGAATCATCGTCGATCGTGGGGCCGCCGCCCGTCAGGTCGGCAAAGCGGCAACGGAACTCGTAGCGATTGCCGTACCGTAACCGGATCGCCGGCGGCGCGGCTCCGTAGGTTGGCGGCGGCACGGCAAGCGGATTCCCGTCGGCGTCCAGCGGTGTCGTGCCGGCGAGCTGGAACAACGTCGTGTCATTGACGACCAGGGAGCCGTCCTGCCACCGTGTGAAGTGTTGCGGAAGCCAGGCCACGGCGTTGGTCGCGTGCTGGCCACGCACCGGCGCAGGCTCCACGGTGAGCTCGTCGTCGAAAACCGCGCTGAACACCGGCTCGGCAGGCGACGGCGGAAAGCGCAGCGGCGCCGGCGCTCCGGTCGCGTCGACCGAGAACGCGCGGCAGAGCGACTCGAACGCGTCGAGATCCGGATCGTCGGGCATCCGCACATCGAGGCGATAGCCGGACACTCCGAGCGGTGCCTCCACCGCCTTCTCCGCCGGATCGAGCCGCGCGCGCAGAGCCTGTAGCTGGCGATTGAGCCACAATGTTACCTGCTCGTCGTCCCAGCCGAGGTCGATGCCGGCGTCGGTCGCGGGCTTGATCATGTCGTGGCTGCCCGAAGCCGCATCGACGGTGAGCGCCTGCGCGGCGTGCACGATCTTGGCAAAGCCGTCGTCGTAGATCGCGGCCTCTGCGAGCGCGTCGCCGTAATCGCCGGCCGCGGTGAGCCCGACCGGGAACAGCACCGCGCCGAACACCGGCCGCGTTGCGTCCGCTGCAAGCACGGGCAGCCGCGCGGCGTAACTGCGCACAGCGGCGGGGATCAACGGTTGCACTGGACCCGCCGGATCCAGCTCGACGTACAGCCAGCCGCCGGCCTGCAATAGCGCCGCCGGCGCGACCGGGATCGTCACATCGTGCAGCAGACCGAGCGCGCGCGCGAGCAGCGGCTGGCGCAGCGCGAACGAAAGCACGGCGCCCCACGTCACCTTTGCCGGCGGCTTCTGGTCGGTGTCGAGCGCGCCCACGACCTCGCGCAACGCGCAGCCGAACTCGTTTCCGGTCGTCGTCCCCGGCCCCGGCCGCTCGAAGGCGAACGCGCTCGTGTAGCTCGCCGGCAGCTGCTTGCGGATCGTCGCGTTGGCGGCGTTCGCCTTGCGCACCGGAAGCGGATCGGGATCCGCGATCGGAAACTGCGTGCCGATTGCGTTGAACAGCGCCGCCGCGCTCGGAGGCGCGTCTGCGGCAAACGTAAACGGCATCGCGCCCGGTGTCGCGCCCGGGTCCGGTCCGAGCAGCGCGTCAAGGCCCGGCAGTACCATCGCGCGCAAAGCCCAGGAAGTGCCGGCAAATGCCGGCAGGGCGGTGTTCGGCGGTGCCGGCGGCGGTTGCGTCGGATCGCCGGTCGGCAGGAACAGCACGCGCGCCTCGAGCGTTCCGGCGTTCCAGCGCTGCGGAAAAGCGAGGATCGAAAGTCGTACGTCGGCGAGCGCCACGGCAACACCTCAGATCGGAATATGGATCGCCGGCGTCTTGATGTCCTGCCGGAACTGCCAGTAGCCGTCGAAGTCGACGTCGACGACCCAGCAGATGCTGATGTGAATACCCGCGGCCACCGACGCGACGAGGCCGATCGTGAGCGACGGCAGATCGGTCGGCGGAATCGACGGCGGGAGGAACGGCGGTTCGGTGATTTTCTTGTCCGGAATGATGCCGAGCCCCGCTGCAAGCGTGATCGTGGCGCTCGCGAGCCCCTGCAGCACGTCGACGCTCGCCCGTCCCGCGAGGATGCCCTTGATCATGAACGGATCGGGCTCCGTGTTGAGCTCGACGGCAAGCGTGATGGCGGCGCTGCCCGAGGCGATTCCGAGATCGATCGCGAGGCCGACCCCCAGCCCGCCCTGCACCAGGACATCGAGACCCTGCTTGCCGATCGCCACCTGCACAACCCCGGTTCCGGCGAGCGGCGATACGACCCAGCGAAACGGCTTCTGCTCGCTGCCGAGGCCCGCGACAAAACGCACGTCGAACGGCGACAGCGCCACGTCGAAACCCATGTCGACCGCGACGTCGGTGATCTGCCCCGTGCCGAGCGGCAGGTTGGGCAGGGCGAACGCGTTGCGGACCGTCAGACGTCCCTGGGAGAAGCCGACGTGCAGTCCTGAATCGCTGCCTCCGGGCAGGAACTTGGCGACCTGCTGGACATTGGTGAAGATCGTCTGCAGAGCGCCGAGGATGCCTTCGTAGCGCACGTCGAGGTTGGCGACCGTCGGTGCGGTTTGCGCGTCGGCTTTGACGTCGGCGAAGATGCGGATCAGCGGCTTGTTGTTGTAGCGAACCCCGAAGCAAACGCGGGTCAGCTTGAGCGACCAGCGGATCGCTGCGTTCGGGTCGACGGTGACGGTCGCGATCGTCGGCTGCGTAGGCGTCCCGGGTGGCGTGACGCCCGGTTCGTGCTCGTCGCGGTACTCGATCTGCACCTGAATCGCCCCGAGGTCGGCGAGGAGCGCAGTCTTGATCGCGCCTGCGCTGCCGATGGGGAACGTTTCCGTGAAACCGAGGTTTCCGCCGGTCACCGAGAGCGCCTTGAGGTTCTGGAAGTCGAACGCGTCGCCGAGGCCGGGGAACACACCGGCGGCATTGAGCAGCGCGCCCATGTCGGCGAGCTTCGGCGGCTGCGGCAGCGTGATCGGATCGGGATCGTTGCCCACGCGCGGGCGCTCGAAGAATACCTTCTGCGCGCCGAGCGATTGCACGAGGCCGTAGCGCGCCGCTGGATCGGCCGCATCGTCGAGCAGCGTGATGTCGCCCGGATCCGCCAAGTGCCAGCGGCCGCTGCCGGGCACGGAGCCGTTCGGGCGCACCAGCGGTACCGGGAAATTCGGGTCGAGCGCATTTGGGGCGCCATCGGCTTTCGCCCGGCGCGCCAGGCTCCAGGCCCCGTCGCGCGGCAATGCAGGTGAGCCGCGCACGGCGGCGACGAGGTGAAATGTGCCCGAATCGTTGGCTATGCTGACATCCGCGCGTACCGCCCGAAACGCGAGTCCCGGATTGGCGATGACGCCGCCGAGCTCGAGTCCGCATGCGATCGGCGCCATCGCCGGACCGGTCGTCAGGAGCAGGTCGTTGATCTGCCCTGCGCCCGCCGGCCGCACGCGCTCGAAGCTGTCGCCGTTCGGAAGCGTGTCCGTAAATTTGGGCCCGTCGATCTGAATCCAGCCGGTGATGTCGCGGGCGGGCGTACGATCGGATACCGAGCCGCCGGTCACCGCGAGTCGCGGGTTGCTGCCGGCCGCGAATACGACGTCGGCGTCGAACAGCACTGCCTGCCACTTGGTGGGCACTGGAGTCGCGGGTGTCGGATTCGGCGGCACGTCGAACGGCGCTCCCACGGTGCGAATGTTGCGCACATTGGCCACGCCGACGAGTGCACCCGGATGGCGCCGCGATGGCGCGAACGCTTCGGCGATTCCCGGCGGGTATTCAAAAAAGCCGCTGGTAACGGCCACCCAGCCGCTATCCTCGCGCAGGACCCAGCCGCCGACCCTGCGGTCCATGGTGATCGTGCGCACGACCCGAACGAACCACGGGTAGAGCACGCTCTGCATCTGGATCACTTCGTGGCTCGTGCGGCCGACGAAGACGTCGAAGCGCGCCTCGATGATCGCCGGCCCGGGCGCTGCCGTGTCGCGCCAATCACTGAGCAGGCTCGCGCCGTAGCCTGACAACTCGTAATGGCGCAAAGGAATGCCGTTCGGGCTCGCCACCCCGAACCCGCTCTGGAACGCTATGAACAGGTCGGTGCTCAGCACTGCCTGCGCGTAGCGATTTTCGTCGATCTCGCTGCGCAGCTCGACGAAGCCGGGCCATGTGCCGTCGGTGAACGGCACCGGGGGGTTCGCGCCGGCGTTCGGATTCGGATCGCCGCGGATCGCGAGTTGGAGCCCGCCCGCGAGGCCCGTCTTGAACGCAGGCCGGTTGAAGTACACGGAGTTGCCGTCGGCGAGGAACGACGACTCGGGCGCGTCCGACTTGCGTCGCGTGTCGAGCTGCGCGATCAGGCCGAAGGGCAGTGGCAGTCGTGCAACGAAGTGGCTGCGCGCGAGGATCGCGTCGTGATAGGTCGTAAGCAGCGGGATGGGTGCGATCGCCCGCACCTCCGTGGCGTCGGCAGAAAGCCCGGCCGGGCCGCCGTCGTGCGGCGGCGGTGGCAGCGGCAGATCGCCGTCACCGGGCACGGGCGCCTTGGTCAGCATCGGCTCCCATGAGATCGGAGGCAGCGTCACCACGCCAACGTCGCGCGCCGGCGCGACCAACGCGAGTCCCTGCACGTTCACCGCCGGCGACTGATAAGGGATCGCGACGCCGAATTGATCGGCGTTGCTCGACACGTCGATCAGCACTCGCTGCGGAGCAATCGTGATCCCGCGCGATGCCAACAGGCTCGGCGTCGGACGCGGTTGTGCCGGCGGGAGCACCGGACCTTGGGCGGGCTGCACGCTGAATGCGAGTGTGGCCGTCGGCGGGGTGACCCAGGTCACGACAGCAGTCGCCCAGCCGATGTCGACGTCCTGGCGGCGATCGAAGTCGAAGTTGGCCGCGTACGGATCGGGCAACGTCGGCAGCAGCGAGCGGAACGGGAAACGGACCAGGAGGATGGCGCTCTGGAGCTGGTCGCCGGTCAGCGGCCCCGTGAGCCCGAGCCATGCGGGCGGACGTACCTTGAGCAACGCATTTTCCAGCGCGAACGCGAAGTGCGGCGCCGACAGTGCACCGGGATCAATTGCGAGCACCCCGCCCGTGGTCGCCGAGGACAGCTCAACCAAGACGAACCACGCCGCGGGCATGCGCACGGCGACGCGTCCGCCGTCAGCGGCGAGCGGCCGGTCGAAATGACCGATCGCCTTGCCCGCGAAAATCACGACCTCGCTGCCCGGCTGGCTGACGTAAAACACAGTCGAGCCCGCCACACTGGTCACCTCGATGCTCGACTGTCGCAGCGGATCCGACTTGGGTTCGTCCCACAGCCGCAGGCGCTGCGTGACGTCGGCCGGGATCACGTCGGCCCAAAAGGCAATCGTGCCCGGCGCGAGCCCGAGCACCGACTGGGGCAGCAGTGCCGGCTTGGGCAGTCCGGTCCACTGCACATGGAGCGCGCCGCCAAGCTGCAGCCAGAGGTAGCCTGCGCCTGCCGCTTCGCCCAACGCCTGCGGTGCAGTCACCGTTACCGCGAGCGCCCAGCCGCTGCGCGCGACGGGCGCTCCGACGCCGATCGCGAACGAACCCGAACGCACCGTGGTGAAATCGAATGTCGGGGGCGCCGAGGAGCAAGGTACGACAACGGAACGAGAGAGGGCGTCGTAGAACGGTCGATCCTGGGACCGCGTGAAGCTCACCGACGAGCCATACGCGGTCGCGCTCGCATCCGCAATCTCGATCGTTACGGCGCCGGATGCATCGAGCGCCAGCGTCGCGGTGGCGGGTAATGTCACGGTTGCGTGGCTTGCATCCGCGCCGGGTCCCGCTGCTGGTGCCGGGTTGGCCGGCGCATCGAGCCGCAGGGTGAGCTTGAGGCGCCATGCGCCACCCAACGTGATAGTGGAGCTCGTGGCGGCAGTGACGCCTTCGAGCTCCACCGAGCCACCCGCAATGCGCATTCCGACGAATTCGTTGGCCGGGCGTCCGCGGACCAGCACATTGGCCGCCAGCCACGCGCTACCCGCCGCGAGGCGGCGCCTCGGCGGCGTGATGCGCGGACTCAGCGGCAATCGTGCAAGGATTCGGGGAACCGAGAACGGGCCGGCCTGTGCCACGACCGTCACCAGTCGTGGCAAGAGGAAGGTATCGATCCAGAGACGCTCGCCCAGCTCATTGACGAACGGGCCCCGGCTGACGCTGGGCCGCATGGTGCGAGCCCATGCCGGCGCCAACGGATCGGCCTCCGGTAGCGGCGCGGCTCGCACGCTGACGATTCTGGGAGCGGCTACCTTGCGCTGCCGCGCCGCCTCGGGTGGGCCGGCGGGCGCGGCCAGTCCCGCAAACGGCGTCGGTCCAAGCGCGGGCTCTGGCAAGAGGGGAAGGCGCCCGCCGGCTGCAGGCGGCAGGAGGAGATCGCGGTGCCCCGCACTCAAAACCGAAGCAGGGACTTGGCCTTCACTCAATGCCAGGCTGGCATCGCGAAGCGCCTCGTCGAGGTCGCGTCCACGGGCACCCCGATCCGGGCGTAGGGCGGCGAGCGGCGCCAGTAACTCAGTGACGCGGGAGTCGACCATCGATCACCTCGGGCATGAGTGGTCGGAGAAGGCTGGCGTCGATTCCACGAGCCACCGCTCCTCCTCGCTCCCGTGTCGACGTGGAGCTTCTTACGCGATTTCTATTTTGTAGTCAACATTTGGTAATTCCAGGCGAGCACCAAGCCCAAACGTCGAATTGCCAGCTCAATGCGGGAATCCCTGGCGATGAGAATTGACGGAGTGGACATCAAGCGCGCCGATCCGCTGAACGAAAATTGCAGCACGCCGTCCGGCCGAGCCAAGACTGCATCGTGATTTGCTGCCGTTCGCAACGGCGTTGAGCTGAGCGGGAGCCGCGCGCTGCTCCGCCGCACCGGGACGATTTCAAGCCCATTTCATTGCGCACAGCGCGGCAACCAATTCCGGCCGCATGATCCACTCCACCTGACCGTCGCTCGCATCTTCACCGACGTCCCGACCGGTCGACAAAGTGAACCACCAGCAGGGTGCGCCCTTTCCCTTCTGTGGAGGCGCGTAGCCCAGCTGCTCCGCGATCGCGCGGGCAAATGTTGCGTACTGCAGGCGAGCGGCGGCGAAGTTCTTCAATTTGAGCTGTTCCGCCAGTTGCGACACCGAAATCGTGCGCTCGGGCGCGCGACATTGGGCCTGTAGCATCTGCAATTGCATCGGCGAGATCCCGTTCCAGTCCCGTGTTGCAAGCAACGCTGTCTTGAACTGTTCGATTGTCGCAATCGGGGCCGCGTCATTGAGCACGTTCATGGAAAACTCCCGTTTTGGCCTGCGCGCGTGTCACGCAAGTCGAGTGTACGCCTTCGATCGGTATAGCGCTGACAATGCATTGCCGTGAAAGCGAGCGACCGGTCCAGAACATGGAGCCGAGAACATGTTTTGGCGAGCGTCGGGCGGATCCACGGTCACTGCATAGCGATCAGAAAATATAGATTGCGTACTCCGTGCGATCCACCACGGTTATGTTAGGGTAGGCTGATTCCTTTGTAGCGGCGGCCACGAATTGCCCTCGACCGCCGATTGGAACCTGATTGGTGCACGACCGGACGCAAAGCGGCAGCATGCGTATCCGTCCGTCCGCCAGGAGAATCATGTGTACACCGTCCGAACTATGGCGAGACGACCGGCGTCGCCTGCGCTTCGCGACAGGTTCCTCGCGGCATTGGATCTAGGCGACGACGCCGCGGTCCGCGAGATCGCGCGCGACCTGTTCGGCTGTGCCAATTCACTGCCTACGATGACCTGCCTTCAGCTCGGATTGACACCCGGCAGCACGTACGGAGATGCAGCCGAGGCGGTGACAAAACCGCCATCTGCTTCACTGTGAATTGGCGAGGTCGAACTGCCCGTGCCCTGGCGTCGCGCCCACAGCTCGAATTCGATTGACGACTCGTATAAAAAATGGGGTCTTCAGGAAATCGAGTGGGTGATTTTCGGGGAATTTAGAGTTCAGGGAGCGTGCACGTGAGAACCTTGAGGCGCAGATATTCCTCGTCGCGCAGACCGTACGCGCGGCGCTGGATGACGCGAATCTTGTTGTTGA
>DASVPH010000032.1:0-1711 GCA_036382945.1 Casimicrobiaceae bacterium | reverse complement strand
GACAGAAAGTGACGCATCAGACTTCCCCACCGGGCGGCGCGTCCGGCATCGTGCCGGTGCCGCTCCTCGACGCCACGAGCGGCCCGGAGGAGGTCGCCGATGCCGATGTCGTTCGTCCCGTCACCCGCCCTCGGTGCGCGCGCTGCGGTCGCCGGGGCCGCTTCGTGCGGCACACCACGCTGGTCCACGTGCGTCCCCGGCCGACGCCGCGGCGCTGAGCGCCGCCGATGATCCCGCCGGAACAGCGCGCGGAGATCCGCCGGCTGTATTACGCCGAGCGATGGGAGCTATCGTCGGAAGTTGTGGATGAGCGAGAGAGGCGACGTACCCTTCTTGGGGAAGTTGAACAGTGAACCCCAAAGCCCCGGTGGCAACCGGGGGAAAGGTACGCCACCCCATGTTGAAGGTTATCACTACGACGTCGGAGGCCCCGGCCGGTGAGGCGCTCGCGCTCAGCGCGACGCTGGATGACTTGGCGCGTGACG
The DNA here is from genome assembly GCA_036382945.1 of Casimicrobiaceae bacterium. GTDB lineage: Bacteria > Pseudomonadota > Gammaproteobacteria > Burkholderiales > Casimicrobiaceae > PALSA-1003. The sequence continues at coordinate 1,226 of DASVPH010000032.1, read as the reverse complement.
GAGCGCGGCGGATGATCGCGGCGGCACTGCAACTCGAGGCCGCGGAGTACATCGCACGCTTCCGGGAGGCGCGCGACGCGAACGGCCACGCGCTGGTCGTCCGCAACGGCACGGCCCGCCCGCGCGCGGTGACAACCGGCGTCGGCCCGCTGACCATCGCGGCGCCCCGGGTGAACGATCAGCGCGTGGTGGACGGCGTGCGGCAGAAGTTCACCAGCGTGATCCTGCCGCCCTACATCCGGCGCTCGCCGCGGGTCGAGAGCGTGCTGCCGCTCCTCTACTTGCACGGGCTGTCGTCGGGGGATTTCCGCGAGGCCCTGCCCGCGCTGCTCGGTCCCGACGCGGCCGGCCTCTCGCCGAGCGCCATCCTGCGCCTCACGAAGAGCTGGACGGCGGAGTACGAGGCCTTTCGCCGCCGCGACCTGGCCGAGCGGGACTACGTCTATGTGTGGGTCGACGGCGTACACTTCACCATCCGCCTGGAAGAGGAGCGGCTGTGCGCGCTCGTCGTGATCGGGGTACGTCCCGACGGCACCAAGGAAGTCGTCGCGCTCGAGGACGGCTATCGCGAGAGCGCGGAGAGCTGGCGCACGCTGCTGCGGGATCTCAAGCGCCGCGGGTTACGCGCGCCGGTGCTCGCGATCGGCGACGGCGCGCTGGGCTTCTGGGCGGCGGTGCGTGACGTGTGGCCCGAGACGACGGAGCAACGCTGCTGGGTGCATCGGATCGCCAACGTGTTGGACAAGCTCCCCCGCGGCCTGCAACCGCGCGCCAAGCAGGCGCTGCACGAGATCATGTACGCGGAGACCCGGGCCGACGCCGAGCGCGAGATCGCCCGCTTCACGGCCGCCTACGAGGCCAAGTATCCGAAGGCCGTCGCGTCGCTCACCGTCGACCAGGACCGGCTGCTCGCGTACTTCGATTATCCGGCCGAGCACTGGAAACACCTGCGCACCACGAATCCGATCGAGTCGACGTTCGCCACGGTGCGACTGCGCGAAGGCGTTACGAAGGGCGCCGGGTCGCGCACCGCCGGGCTCGTGATGGCGTTCAAGCTGTTGCAAGTCGCCGAAGGCCACTGGCGGTGCCTCGACGCCGCCGAGCTCGTTCCGCTCGTTCGCGCCGGCGTGGCGTTCGAGGATGGAGTGCAGCTTGAACCGCAGAAGAAGCGGAAGAAGGCCGCCGCCTGATCTCCCTCAATCCACAACTCTTGACAATTGCTCCTC
>DASVPH010000031.1:0-2014 GCA_036382945.1 Casimicrobiaceae bacterium | reverse complement strand
TGAATCGTACCGGGTTTATCGGAGGGTCCATTTCGAGAGAGGATGGACCCGATGGGACGACCCAGTAAACATGCACCGGAAGTACGAGAGCGCGCCGTGCGGATGGTCTTCGAGCACGCACCCGAGCATTCGTCGCAGTGGGCGGCGATTCGGTCCGTTGGCGACAAGCTCGGGATCCGCACGGAATCCTTGCGGCGCTGGGTGCGTCAGGCCGAGCGGGATACCGGCCAACGCCCAGGGCTGACGACCAGCGAGCGGGACGAATTCAAGACGCTCCAACGTGAAAACGTCGAGCTGAAACGCGCCAACGAGATCTTGAAGAAGGCGGCGGCGTTTTTCGCCCAGGCGGAGCTCGACCGCCGACCGAAGTAATGGTGGCCTTCATCGATCAGCACCGGGAGACCTACGGAGTCGAGTCGATCTGCGCGCTGCTGCCGATTGCTCCGTCCACGTATTTCCTGTGGAAAACGCAGCAACGCGATCCGACCACGCGATCGGCGCGGGCCCAGCGTGATGAGGAGCGGCGCACGGCCATTCGGCGGGTCTGGGACGCCAACGAGCAGGTCTACGGGCCGCGGAAGGTCTGGCGCCAACTGCGCCGCGAGAAGATCGATGTCGCGCGCTGTACCGTCGAGCGGTTGATGCGCGAGATGGGCTTGCGTGGGACGAGTCGCGGGCGCGCGTGGAAAATCACCACGCAGACCGATCCGGCCTCTGCTCGGCCCGCCGACCTGGTGGTGCGCCAGTTCACGGCGACCCGCCCGAATCAGCTCTGGGTGGCGGACTTTACCTATGTCGCGACCTGGCGCGGCTTCGTCTACGTCGCGTTCGTCATCGACGTCTTCGCTCGGTACATCGTTGGGTGGCGCGTGTCGACATCCCTGGCCACCGACTTCGTGCTCGACGCCCTCGAGCAGGCCATCTACGATCGACGAGGCGCGGCCGCCGAAGACCTCATCCATCACAGCGATCGCGGGAGCCAGTATCTGTCGATGCGCTACACCGACCGGTTGGTCGAGGCCGACATCGTCCCGTCGGTCGGCAGTCGCGGCGATTCGTACGACAACGCCATGGCTGAATCGATCATCGGTCTGTTCAAGACGGAGGTGATTCAGCGCAAAGGGCCGTGGCGTCATCTCGACGCCGTGGAATTCGCGACGCTCGCGTGGGTCGACTGGTTCAACCACCGGCGCCTCCTCGAGCCGATCGGCTACGTGCCGCCCGCCGAATACGAAGCTGAGTACTATGCGCAACTGGACGCTGAAGCCACCAGCGAGCCAGATTCACGGCGTGGTGCTCGCCGGCAGTCACATGTCGACGACAGCCCTCACGGGCAGGCCGCCGAGCACCCGCATGACGTTCTTCGACGACTGGACACGCAGATCATGGAACAGAGACCGCACTCACACTAACGACTCTCCGATAAACCCGGGGCGGTTCACCCCATCCCCCTCAGTGTTGTGTCACCTCATCTTTTCAGAGGCGCGGATCAACCGGCTCGCTCTCGAGTGCCAGGACGCCGAAAACGCACTCGTGGACGCGTCTCAACGGCTCCCTTTGGACGAACCGCTCGAGGCCTTCGACGCCAAGCGCGAACTCTCGGAGAGCCAGCGATCGCTTCCCCGAGATGCCCCGTTCGCGCAGCCTCTCGAGGTGTTCGGGCAGCGTGTACTCAGGACCATAAATGATGCGCAGGTATTCCCGTCCGCGGCATTTCACAGCCGGCTGCAGAAGGCCGCGCGAATTGGTCGCCACGAATTGCATGGGCTTGACTACCGCGCCCTCGCCGCCACTCTCAGTCAGGGTTTCCCACCAGCTTGTCACTGCCGCCTCGCTGCCCGGGTCCGCAAGGTCGACGACGTGGTACGGCGTGCGCATCAGCAACGCGTGATCCTCCGGCACGAAGCCGCCGATCGAGTTCATGTGCCAGGCGTGATCCTTGTCCACGTGGACAGCGCCTTCAGTCGCCATGATGTGAAACGGCGCAACTCGAATGTCCCGAAGCGATTCGACC
>DASVPH010000030.1:0-82606 GCA_036382945.1 Casimicrobiaceae bacterium | reverse complement strand
TGGCATGGACGGCGCCTCTTCCAAGGGCAACGTGAACCGGAACGCGGTCCCGCCGGCGCGCACCGGCTCGGCCCACGTCCTGCCTCCGTGCAGGCGCACGATCGCGCGGCAGATGGCGAGCCCCAGGCCTATGCCGCTCTCGGGGCCTTCGCTCGAGCCGCGGTGGAACTTCGCGAACACGCGCTCGACATCGCGATCGGCCAAGCCGCCGCTGTAGTCCTGAATCGTCACGACGATCTCGGCGCCTTCGCGCTGTGCGCGCACCCTCACCACCGTCGCCGGCGGCGTGTACTTGGCACAGTTGTCCAGCAGGTTGCTCAAGACCTGCTCGATCAGGGCGGCATCCACGCGTACCAGCGGCAGATCGTCGGGCAGCTCGACGATGACCCGATGCGTCGCCATGCGCTCGGCGAGCCGCGACAGCACCGTGCCGACGAGCTCGGCGAGCGACACCCAGTCGCGCTGCAGCTTGATGGCGCCGGTCTCGAGGCGCGTCATCTGCAGGACCTTGGCCACATGCTCCGACATCTCCCGCGCCTGGTCGAACACGCTCTTCGCCAACGCCTGCCGCTCCGCCGCGCTCAAGCGCTCTCCGCTCTCGGCGAGGCTCGACGAGGCGCCTGCCATGACGGCGAGCGGCGTGCGCAAGTCGTGCGAGATCGACGCGAGAAGCGTGCTGCGAATGCGCTCGGTCTCGGCCTCGATCTCGAGGGCGGCTTGCGCTGCGGCCTGCCGGCGCACGCTCTCGACGAGGCGGGAAATGACGAGCCCGACGGCGAGCATGATCGCGAAGGTGAGCAAATACTGAACGTCGTCGACGGTGAACGTGCCCTGGGGCGGAACGAACACGAAGTCGAACGCCGCCACGGAGAGCACCGACGCGACGATCGCCGGGCCGCGCGAGAACTTGAGCGCGATGACCACCACCGCGAGCAGATAGACCATGGCGACGTTCACCAGGTCGAAGCGCGGATACATCGCCAGCCCGAGGAGAGTGCACGCCGCCGCGGCGCCAGCGGCCCATGCATAGCCGACCCGCGGATACTTCCGGCTCATTGCGGTGACTCTACGCCAACGCTCCCGTAAATTTCGCATAAAAATCGCAAGGTACGCGCGAGTCGCGAGCGCCGGGTGGTTTAAGGTTGATCCGATGCAGACCCTGGTCGACTCGCAGCCAGCCGTTGCACAGGCCGAACCGACGCATCGCCGGCAGACGACCGCCGCGCTCGCGCTGCTCGCCCTCGGGGTGGTCTACGGCGATATCGGCACGAGCCCGCTGTACGCCGCGAAGGAAACCTTCAATCCGCAGTATGGCATTGCGCTGACGCAAGAGAACATCATCGGCGGCGTCTCGGCGATCTTCTGGTCGCTGATGATCGTCGTTTCGCTCAAGTACGTGACGCTGGTGCTGCGCGCGAACAACCGCGGCGAAGGCGGCATCATGGCGCTGCTCGCGCTCGCCACGTCATCGGTGGGCGAGCGGGTGCGCCTGCGCGCGGGGCTGCTCGCCATCGGCGTGTTCGGCGCATCGCTCTTCTATGGCGACGCCGTGCTGACTCCCGCGATCTCGGTGCTCTCCGCGGTGGAAGGACTGGAGGTCGGCACCGCCGCCTTCAAGCCCTACATCGTGCCCGTCTCGGCCGGGATTCTCATCGCGTTGTTCGCGATCCAGCGTCATGGCACCGGGGTCGTCGGCCTGTTCTTCGGGCCCATCTGCGCGCTGTGGTTCGTGTCGCTCGGCGTCATCGGTATCTGGAACATCGCCAAGGCGCCGGCGATCCTGAAGGCCGTCGATCCGACTTACGCGCTGCACTTCGCGACCGCACACGGCCTCGCATCGTTCGTCGTGCTGGGCTCGGTGCTGCTCGCCATCACCGGCGCCGAGGCGCTCTATGCGGACATGGGTCACTTCGGCAAGCGGGCGATCCGTGTGGCCTGGTTCGGCCTCACCGCGCCGGCGCTGGTGCTGAACTACTTCGGGCAGGGGGCGCTCCTCATCGCGCAACCCGCTGCGATCGAGAATCCCTTCTATCTCTCCTACCCCGACTGGGCTCTCTATCCGATGGTGGTGCTCGCCACCGCTGCGACCATCATCGCCTCGCAGGCGACGATCTCCGGGGCGGGCTCGATGACGCATCAAGCCGTGCAGCTCGGCTACCTGCCGCGCATGGCGATCGTGCATACGTCCGCGCGCACGATCGGACAGATTTACGTGCCGGTGGTGAACTGGACGCTGCTGCTCGTGGTGACGGCCACGGTCGTGGGCTTCGGCAGCTCCTCGCGGCTCGCCAACGCCTACGGCGTCGCGGTGATGGGGACGATGCTCGTCACCACCCTACTCACCTTCTTCGTGCTTCGCTACGGCTGGCGCTACCCGCTTTGGCTGTGCCTGGCCGCCACCGCGTTCTTCGTGTTGATCGACGGCGTATTCTTCGCTGCCGCCATGCACAAGGTACTCGACGGCGGCTGGTTCCCGCTGGCATTGGGCGCGATCGTCTTCTTCGTCATGGTGACCTGGCGCCGCGGACGCCAGACCCTGCTCGAGCAACTGCGCGGCGCGTCGCCGCCGCTGGACGGGTTCCTAAAGTCGCTCTTCCTCGACCCGCCGCAGCGCGTGCCCGGTACCGCGGTGTTTCTTACCTCGACCCCGGACGCCACGCCCAACGCGCTGCTGCACAGCTTGAAGCACTACAAGGTACTGCACGCGCAGAATGTGTTCCTGACCGTCGAATTCAGCGATGCGCCGTGGGTGAGGTCGGGACGCCGCGTCGTGAGCGAGCGCCTGAACGACGACTGCTGGCGGATCATCGCCCGGTACGGGTTCATGGAAAAACCCGACGTCGCGCTCGCGCTGGAGCTTTGCGCGCCGGAAGGGTTGCAGCTCGATCCGATGGAAGTGACCTACTTCCTGTCGCGCGAGAAGATCGTGCCGGGAGCGACCGAAGGAAGGTTCGCGCGCTGGCGCGACCGCATCTTCGCCGCGATGGCGCGCAACGCCGGGAGCATCACCGACTTCTTCAACATCCCGACCAACCGGGTAGTCGACCTCGGAACGCGGGTGGAGATCTGATTAAGGCGCCACCGACCGCTGGGTGACCCGCCGCAGCAAATAGCCCAGGCACTCGTCGATCCCGGACGCGTCGAGTTGCACCCCGGGCCGGGGCGTGAGCGTCAAGAAAATGCTGCCGCCCTCGACGCGTTCGCTGATCGATCCAACGTTGAGACACTCCCCGGACGGGCAGGCCCAAGCGCTTTGCCGGCATTGCCGGATCTGCTCCAAGATCGCCGGGGCCTGACCCGACACCTCGTCGATCTGGACGTTGAGCCCGTCGTCCTGTCGGGTGATGCGATACTTCATGAGGCCCGCTCTTTCACGCAACCGATGGCGAATTGCGCACGCGCGCAATCGGGCAGCCGATGCCGCGTACGCGTTCGATCCCCGGTCCGGAAAGGATCCGGCTCAGCGCTGTCGCGCGCCGGGTCGAACGGCGCTGCGCGTACGTCGATCAAAGGGCGGCGTACAACGCCACCGCGACTACCAGTACCGTGGCCGCTTGCAAGAAAACCCGGATCGCCATCCAATGCTCGCCGTCCAGATGGCCGACCTCACCGTCGCGCACCATCGAGGAAACTCCAAACGCAAGCGCCCCAATCGTCGCGACCACCGCTACGGAGACCAAAAGAGCCACGAAGCTCATAGCAGACCTCCTGTTTAGCTTTGCGGCAATGTAACAAGTACATACTCCCGTTTCGCCGGCGGTTTATTGACGGGTATCAAGAATTCTGCACGCCGGCGATTTGTTGCGCTGCGCAAAGCGATGTGAGCTGGGGCCCGGCGCTCGCCGTCAGGGCCCGATGCACCCGGCACCGACGCGGCCGCAATCGATCAAGGTGGCAGCAGGCCCACCGCAACGAGCTCGCGCCGGAGCTCTTCCGCCGAGCGGAAGTGGATGCCGTGGATGCCCAGGGCGGAGGCGGCCTGCGCATTGCGGGCAACGTCGTCGATGAAGACCGCGGATTCCGGCGCCACGCCGTAGCGCTCGCACAGAATGCGGAAGATGCGCGGGTCGGGCTTGATCACGCCCTCGAACCCGGACACCACGATGCCGTCGAACCACGACAGGAACGCAAAGCGCTCGCGCTGCGGCGGGAAGGTCTCAGCCGACCAGTTGCTGAGCGCGTAGACGGGCGTGCCGCGCTGCTTCACCTGCGAGAGCAGCTCGACCGGGCCGTCGATCGGACCGGCGATCATCTCGTCGAAGCGCTTGGACCACGCCTCGATCAGCTCGATCTTGTCGGCGTGCTGCGGCAGGAGCGCGCGCGTTGCCTCGGCGAAAGTCCGTCCTGCATCCTGGCACTCGTTCCACTCGGTCGTGCATACCGTGGCGAGGAAATGCTCCATCGCCCCCTCGTCGCCGTCGAAGAGCTTGCGATAGAGGTGGCGCGGGTTCCAGTCGAGGAGCACGCCGCCCAGGTCGAAGATGGCGACGGAGCGTTGCTTGCGCGTCCGAAGCATGAAATGTCGCCTTACAGGAAGGGGGAGCGAAAGCGCGGCGCGTGAATCAAGCTCGAGCGGCCCGCAGCGGCCGTCAATCCGCCGCTGCATCCGCCGGAACGCTCGGCGGCACGCGGCGAGCGCGCCGCGACGCAAGCCACTGCTGGAAGCGCTCGAAGTAGATGTAGATCACCGGCGTGATGTAGAGCGTGAGCGCCTGCGACACGAGCAGGCCCCCGACGACGGTGAGCCCCAGAGGCCGCCGCGCCTGGCCGCCCGCACCGAGCGCGAGCGCGATCGGAAGGCTGCCCATCAGCGCGGCCAAGGTGGTCATCATGATCGGGCGGAAGCGGATGAGGCAGGCCTGGAAGATCGCCTCCTCGGCCGCCTTGCCGTCCTTGCGCTGCGCCTCGATCGCGAAGTCGATCATCAGGATCGCATTCTTCTTGACGATGCCCACCAGCATGACGATCCCGACGAGCGCGTACATGTTGAGGTCGAGCCCGGCAGCCCACAATATCAGCAGCGCGCCGAACCCGGCGGTGGGCAGGCCCGAGAGGATGGTCACCGGGTGGATGAAGCTCTCGTAGAGGATGCCCAGCACCAGATAGATCACGAAGATCGCCAGCACCAGCAGGACGCCCATGCCCTGGAGCGAGGCCTGGAACGCCTGGGCCGTGCCCTGGAAGGTACCGATGATCGTCGCCGGGAGCTGCATCTGCGCGGTCACCTGGCGGATCTCGGCGAGCGCCTGCGACAGCGACACGCCCGGTTTGAGATCGAAGGAGAGCGTGACCGAGGGCAGTTGCGCGAGGTGGTTGACCACCAGCGGGCCGACCGTGGGCTTGAGGGTCGCCACCGCATTGAGCGGCACCAGCGCGCCGGCGTCCGAGCGCACGTAGAGCAGCGACAGCACGGAGGGATCGGTCTGGTAGCGGGGTTCCAGCTCCATCACCACCCAGTACTGGTCGGTCGGCGCGTAGATGGTGGAGACCTGGCGCTGGCCGTAGGCGTCGTAGAGCGTGTTTTCGATCGCCTGCGCCGAGACCCCGAGCGCCGAGGCTTTGTTGCGGTCGATCTCGACGGTGACCTGTGGCTGCGTGATCTGCAGGTCGCTGTTGACGTCGACCAGCCCCGGCAGCGTCTTGAGCTTCGCCTCGACCAGCGGCGCCCAGCGGTACAGCTCCGCCGTGTCCGAGCCTTGCAGCGTGTACTCGTACGCGCTCTTCGTGACATGGCCGATGCGGATCGCCGGGATGTTCTGCACGTACGCCCGGATGCCGGGCACGCGCATGAGCGCGGGCCGCAGCTCCTGCACGATCACGTCGGCGTTCGGGCGCTCCTCGCGGGCTTTCAGCGTCACGAAGATGCGGCCGGTGTTGAGCGCCGCGCTGGGGCCGCCCACGCCCACGAACGACATCGCGTTCGCGACGTACGGATTCTGGCGCACGATGGCGGCGACCTGGCGCTGCAGGTTCGCCATGGCCTCGAAGGAGATGTCCTGCGCGCCCTCGGTGGTGATGAACAGTTGTCCGACGTCGTCGCTCGGGAGGAACCCCTTCGGCATGTAGTAGAAGAAAAAGCCGGTGCCGACCACGATCGCCGCGAAGGCGGCCATCGTGAGCCGCTTGCGCGCGAGCGTCCAGGCGAGGCTCGCGCGGTACGCGGCGTGCAGGCCCGCGAACATGCGCTCGGAGAAGGCGTAGATGCGGCCGTGCTGCTCGCTGCGCTCGATCTTGAGCAGGCGGCTGCACAAGAGCGGCGTGAGCGTGAGCGAGACGAAGCCGGAGACGAGCACCGCGACGATGATGGTGACCGCGAACTCCTTGAGCAGCCGCCCGAGGATGCCGCCCATGAACAGCACCGGGATGAACACCGCGGCGAGCGAGAGCGTCATCGACACGATCGTGAAGCCGATCTCCTTCGACCCGTCGAGGGTCGCCTGCAGCCGCGGCTTGCCCATCTCCATGTGCCGGGTGATGTTCTCCAGCATCACGATCGCGTCGTCGACCACGAAGCCCACGGATAGCGTGAGCGCCATCAGCGACAGGTTGTCGATCATGTAGCCGAAGGCGTACATGAAGGCGAAGGTGCCGACGATCGACAGCGGCAGCGCCAGGCTCGGGATGAAGGTGGCCGTCGCGCTGCGCAGGAACACGAAGATCACGCCTATGACCAGCACGAGCGCCGCGAGCAGGGTCAGCTGCACGTCGCGCACCGACTCGCGAATCGACTCCGAGCGGTCGTAGAGGATCGAGAGCTTGATCGACGGCGGCAGCGCCGCCTGGAAGGAGGGCAGGATCGCCCGGACCGCGTCGACGATCTCGATGGTGTTGGTGCCGGGCTGCCGCTGCACGGCGAGCACTACCCCGCGCGTGTCGTTGAACCACGCCGCGGCCTTGTCGTTCTGCACGCTGTCGAACACGCGCCCGAGCTGGGAGAGCCGAACGGGCGCCCCGTTGCGGTAGGCCACGATCAGCGGCGCGTAGGCCTGCGCGTCGGTGAGCTGGCCGGTCGCCTGCACCTGCGTGGCCTTGTCGCGGCCGTAGAGCGTCCCGGTGGGCAGGTTCACGTTGGCGTTGCCGATCGCCTGCTCGACGTCGGTCAACGCGATGCCGCGCGAGGCGAGCTCATTGGGGTCGAGCTGGATGCGCACCGCGTATTTCTGCGCGCCGAACACCTGCACCTGCGATACGCCGTCGATGGTCGAGATGCGCTGCGCGAGCCGGTTTTCGGCGTACTCGTCGACCACCGACAAGGGCTGGGTCTCGGAGGTGAGCGCGAGCAGCAAGATCGAGAAGTTGGCGGGGTTCTCCTTGCGCAAGGTGGGCGGGGTCGGCAGCGTCGAGGGGAGCTGCCGCGCCGCAGCGGCGATCGCCGTCTGCACGTCCTGGGCCGCCGCATCGATGTTGCGGTCGAGCGCGAACTGCAGCGTGATCGTCGTCTGGCCGGTGGTCGACACCGAGTTCATCGAGTCGATCGCGGCGATGGTCGAGAGCTGCTTCTCGAGCGGCGTGGCCACCGCCGAGGCCATCGTCTCCGGGCTGGCGCCGGGGAGCTGCGCCTGCACCTGGATCGTCGGAAAGTCGATGTTCGGCAGCGCATTCACCGGCAGCAGGCGATACGCGGAGGCGCCGAAGATCAGGATCGCCAGCATGACCAGTAGGGTCATCACCCGGCGACGGACGAAAACCTCGGAGATGTTCACGACGCGTCAGCCGCTTTGCGCAGATCCACCTTGGTGCCGGGCGCGAGCCGGAGCTGGCCGACCGTGACGACCTGGTCTCCCGGCGCGAGGCCGCTCGCGACCACCGTGTCATCGCCTTCGGCGCGAGCGATCTTGATGTCGCGCAACTCCACCGTCGAGTCGGGCTTGACCACGAACACGTACTGGCCGTTGGGGCCGTTCTGCACCGCCGCGGAGGGCGCCACCACGGCGTCCTTCTGCTCGTAGAGGGTGAGCACGACGTTGACGAACTGACCCGGCCAGAGCGCCTTGTCGGCGTTGGCAAACTCGGCCTTGAGCTTGATGGTGCCGGTGGTCGTGTCGGCAGCGTTGTCGAGAAACGAGAGCCGGCCGGGAATCGGCGGGTGCGTCGAGTTGGTGGGATTCGCCTGCACCTTGAGCTCGCCGTCGGCTTGGTACTTGCGCACAGCGGCGACGTTCTGCTCCGGGATCGAGAAGGAGACGTAGATCGGCACGACCTGATTGATCGTGACCAGCGGGTTCACGTCGTTGGCCTTGACCAGGTTGCCCTGCTGGATCTGGATGCGGCCCGCGTAGCCCGTCACGGGCGAGCGGATGGTGGCGTAGTCGAGCGAGAGCTTCGCGCCTTCGATCGCGGCTTCGTCCGCGGCCACGGTCGCCTTCGCCGTCTCGGCGTTGGTGCGGACCTGCTCGTAGGCGTCGGCCGAGATGAAGTTCTTCGCGAGCAGGTCCTTGTAGCGCTTCTGCTGCTCGGTCGCCCGGTCGAGCAGCGCCCGGTCCTTGAGCAGGTTCGCTTGCGCCTGCCTGAGCGCCGCGGCGAACGGACGCGGGTCGATCTCGAACAGGACCGCGCCCTGCCGCACCTCGTCGCCTTCCTTGAAGCGCACGGCGAGGATCTGGCCGTCGAGGCGGGCCTTGACGGCGACGGTCGTATACGGCTCGACGTTGCCGATGGCGTACAGGCGCACCGGTACCGTCTTGAGGAGCACCGGCGCGGCGGTCACCGGCACTGCGGGAGCGCTCTTCTGGATGTCGGCGCGCGACCCGCGGTTGCTCTGGAAGGCGAGCAACGCCGCTGCGGCCAGCACCGCCGCGACGAAAATGCTCGAGAAGAGCTTCCTTGATGTCGACATCGCTCCGAGCGCCGGACAGGGCGGCGAGTGCGCCCTGCATCGGTACCTGCCTCCGCTACCGGGAGTTCGCCCGACATACCCGGCGCCCGCCCGCACGCAATCTTCGCCGGCAGGCGCGTGCTGGCCCGCCACGGCGGCACCAGCGGTCCTGGCCGCAAGCAAGCCGGAATTATCGCTCAACCGGCTGTGCTTTAGGGGAAGTTACACGCTGTAACAGGTGGTGCTGATCTGTCGCACGGACGCATCCCACGCATGCCAACTTTCGGGGATGGAGCGGGTGAAGGGAATCGAACCCTCGTCGTAAGCTTGGGAAGCTTCTGCTCTGCCATTGAGCTACACCCGCGAAAGGTCGAATTCTCCGTCAGCGGCAGCGCCTTGCCAAGGCCCGGCGGGCATTGCGCTATGCCGATCAGCGCGTTGGCCCGCCGCGGCTTCTGCGCCAGATCGAGCGACAGATTCCTGAGCAGCGCGATCTTGATCTGCGGATGATCGGCGGCGAGCGCATCGAGCGCCCTGGGCTGGCGCCCACGTAGCGCATGTCCTATGCTGGAGACCATGGCCGCCGAGGGCACCGGCAATCGCCTGTCGCAACTGGTCGACATCGCGCGGCTGCTCGTGTTCGAGCCCGAGCCGAGCCGCGTCGTCGAGCGCATCCTCCTCACCGCCAAGCTCGCCACGCGCGCCGACGGCGGTTCGCTGTACATGGTCGAGGACGGCGGCCGGAGCCTCGCTTTCGGCCTGATGCTGAACGACACGCTGGGCATTCGCCGCGGGGGCAGCTTGGGTGCGCCGATCGATCTGCAGCCGCCGCCGCTGTTCGAAGCCGACGGCACGCCGAACCGGCGCTCGGTCGTCGCCCATTGCGTGCACGCGCGCCGCTCGGTGCGCCTCGACGATGCTTACGCAGCCGAAGGCTTCGATTTCGCGGGTGCGCGGGCGTTCGACCAGGCGCACGGCTATCGGTCGCGCTCGTTCCTGACCGTGCCGATGGTCGATCACGTCGGCCGGGTGATCGGCGTGCTGCAGCTCGTCAACGCCCGCGCGCCCGACGGCACTGCGAGCGCGTTCAGCGCCGACGACCAGGCCTTCGTCGAAGCGCTGGCCGCGCTCGCCGCGATCGCCTTCGAGAAGGGGCGGCTGGCCGACCGTCTTTGAGCGTCGGAGCGAATGCTCGCGCCGACCTCCGACGCCGCCGCGTTCCCGCGAGCGAAGCGAGTGGCGGTCGACGCGAGCCATCGCATTGGCTACACCGCGATCAAGGAGGCCGCCGAGCCGGACATCATCCGGCGCCGAAGCCCGTCCATAGCGCGTACAGCGGCGCGCTATGCAACGTCAGCCACGTCACCAGCGGGGCCGGAAGCTGCAGCGGCTTGAGGCCCATGCGCAGCGACATCTCGTGCGGACCGTGACAGCGCACGAAAGCGGCGAACGAGCGGGTGAACGCGCGATAATCGGCTGCGACGGCGGCAACATCCACGGCGCGTCCGCCTTCCAGGTGGAGATAGGCGTAGTACCCATCGCTATTTCGGGTTTCGCGGAGCCGCCGCAGCAAGGTGCGGCCGATGCGCCACCGCCGATGCCGCTCGCGTTGCTGGTAGCGGCGGAAATGATGGTAGAAATGCTTGTAGTGGCGAACCTCGTCGGCAAAGATTCGCCCCGCCAGGTCCTTGAGCACCGGTTCCCGCGCGTAATTGCGAAGCGCGGCGTAGAACGTCGAGGTCCCCGTCTCGACCATGCATCGCGCCGCGAGCTCGAGCGCGCGGGCCGGCTCGAGCTCGCCGACGGTGCACGTGCGCGAGTACGCGCCCATGAACGCGTCGTACCGGCGTTCCCAGTCGACGTCGGGCCAGACGCGCATCGCGTAGGTGCGCAGCGCGTCGCCATGCTGCAGCTCCTCCGGTTGCCACGATCGTCGCAGCCAGCGCGAAACTTCGACGTCGTCGGCGAAGTATTCGATCAGATTGCTGGCGTAGAGATCCGCCCCGGTTTCGACGAACGATGCCAGGAAGATGATCCTGAAGGCCAGCGCATCGTCGACGATCGCAGACCGGCGGATAGCATCGAAGGCGATGTCCTCGAGCCGCCAGCGGCTCGGCGTTGCCGCGGCTCGCGCGAGGAGGTCGCTGTCGGATGAGTCGGACATGGGCCTACGCTTCGCGATTAGACACGAGCCGAACGGGCGCGTTCAAGGCGTCGTCAAGCGCCGGCGCGATCGCGATCTGGGGACGGCACGAGGCTGGCGAGGAGCACTGCGACGAGCCCGGTCACGAAGATGCCGTCGAAGGTCCCCGCGCCGCCGATCGACACCACGGGCGAGCCGAGACCCCGTACCCAGCGCAGGTTCATGAGATCGGCCCCGATCAAGGTGCCGAGGCTGCCGCTCACGTAGGCCAGCGCGCCTGCGTGGCGGCGCGAGAGCAGCAGTGCCACGACCGCGGTGATGATCGGCGGGATGAATGTCGGGATCGCGATGCCCAGGCCGGGGACGGGGTAAGCGAGCCCATTGGTAACCAGACTGACGATGAGGATTCCGGCGAGGCCGCGCCAGTACAGGCCGCTCCTCACCAGCAGGTATACCGACAGCAAGATCGGGATCACTGCGCCGCCGACGTTGACCGTGACCAGCGTTCCCGGCCAGTCGCGCACGACGGGAACGACGTAGACCATGCCGAAGAAGAGCACCTCTTGCTGGCTGAGCACGCGCTCGTGAGGAAACTGGGCCACCGGGATGTTGACGTAGCTGCCGATGAGCGAGAGCACCAGCACCCCGAAGGCGTATTGCGGGGCGATCCCCATGCTCTCCGAGGCATAGCGCAGCACGCGCAGGAGCACCATCGTGAGCAGCCCGATCCACAACGCGACGAGGATCAGAAAGAAGGGCAGCGCGAGGGGGAAGTAGTGGATAGTTGCGGCCTGCATGGTCGGGGTTCGAGACGATCATACCAGGGGCGTTCCGGTCCGGAGGGTACGACTATCGTAGCGTTGATCGGCTGCGCTGCGTTGGGGTGAGCGCCACCGGCCGCGGAGCCGGATGCGCCGCTCGCCCGCACGGCGCGACGCGCGCCTTCGCGATGGCGGGTCGTGCCGCGGTAGAATCGCATCTTCACCGTCCTTCCTCGGAGAAGCGCATGACCAGCGACAAGCCGCGCATCGGATTCATCGGCCTCGGGTTGATGGGCCACGGTATGGCCAAGAACCTCGTGACCAAGGGCTTTCCCCTCACGCTGCGGGTGCACCGCAACCGGAAGCCCGCCGAGGACCTCCTCGCCGCGGGCGCGCGCGAGGCGAAGACCAACGCCGAGGTGGCGAGGGGCTCCGACATCGTCATCCTGTGCGTGACCGGATCGCCGCAGATCGAGGAGATCGTCTACGGCGAGAACGGTATCCTCGGCGCCGCGCGCGCGGGTCTGATCGTGGTCGACACCTCGACCGCCGAGCCCGCATCGACGGCGAAGATTCGCGGCGACCTGGCGCCCAAAGCTACGCTGTACGTCGACGCGCCTCTCGCGCGTACGCCGAAGGAAGCCGAAGAGGGACGGCTCAACACCATGGTCGGCGCCGACGAGGCGACCTTTGCCCGGCTCAAGCCCGTCTTCTCCGCGTACTGCGAGAACGTCATCCACGCCGGCCCGCCCGGGCACGGCCACATGCTCAAGCTCGTCAACAACTTCATCGCCATGTCGATCGCCGCGGCGACCGCCGAAGCGTGCGCGGCATGTGCGAAGTCGGGCGTGTCGATCCGCAAGCTGCACGAGCTCATCTCCGCCGGAGCGGTCAACTCCGGCATCTTCCAACTCATGGTTGGCAAGATGCTCGAAACCGGCGACCTCTCGGGGCTCAAGTTCACGCTGGTCAATGCGATGAAGGATCTGCGCTACTACACGCACTTCGCCGAATCGCTGCCCACGCCCGCGCTGGTTGCCTCGGCCGTGCATCAGAGCCTGGTCAACGCCAACCTGCTCGGCTTCGGCGACAAATTCGTCGCGTCACTGATCGAGGCGCAGGAGAAGCTCGCCGGGGTGAAGATCGTGGAGCGCTAGCAGCGCGAGCCCGCAGCGAGGGCCCCCGCGCGGAGCGCGGGGATCGCGCGAGGCGAGTCGACGCAGTGACCGACACGCGACGTGGCGTTCCACGAGCCGTGCCCCAAGCAGGCCACGGGCTCACCACGCGCCACACGGCTGCTCTACAATATTTTGGCTAGCGGCACGAAAACCGGCATGGGCAGCGCGCAGCCACCGCTCTGGGACAATCCGCTCGGCACCGACGGCTTCGAGTTCGTCGAATACGCCGCGCCCGATCCCCCGGCTCTCGGCAAGCTCTTCCGCCGACTGGGCTTCGCAGCGGTCGCCGGGCACCGCTCCAAGAACGTGACCCTGTATCGCCAGGGGGAGATCAACTTCATCGTCAACGCCGAGCCGGGCAGCTTCGCGCAGGCGTTCGCGCGCGTGCACGGCCCGTCGATCTGCGCGATTGCCTTTCGCGTCAAGGACGCGGCGCACGCCTACCGGAGCGCGATCGCCCAGGGCGCGTGGGGCGTCGAAGCGCACCCCGGGCCGATGGAGCTCAACATTCCGGCGATCAAGGGCATCGGCGATTCGCTGATCTATCTCGTCGATCGCTATCCGGGCAACGGCACCGGTGTGTCGATCTACGACGTCGACTTCGTTCCGCTCGCCGGCGCCGATCAGCATCCGGCGGGCGCAGGGCTCACCTACATCGATCACCTGACCCACAACGTGCACCGCGGCCGGATGGACGAGTGGGCCGGCTTCTACCAGCGGCTGTTCAACTTCCGCGAGGTGCGCTACTTCGACATCGAGGGCAAGCTCACCGGCTTGAAGAGCAAGGCGATGGCGAGCCCCTGCGGCAAGATCCGCATCCCGGTGAACGAGAGCGCCGACGACAAGTCGCAGATCCAGGAGTACCTCGTCGCGTACCACGGCGAAGGCATCCAGCACGTCGCGCTTGGCACCGGCGACATCCACGCCACCGTGGAAGAGCTGCGCCGGCGCGGGGTCGCCTTCCAGGACACCCCCGACACCTACTACGAGCTGCTCGCGACCCGCCTGCCGAATCACAAGGAGGACACCGCGCGGCTCAAGCGCAACCGCATCCTCCTCGACGGCACGCCCGCGAAGGACGAGATGCTGCTGCAGATCTTCACCACCACCGTCATCGGTCCGATCTTCTTCGAGATCATCCAGCGCAAGGGCAACGAGGGCTTCGGCGAAGGCAACTTCCGCGCGCTGTTCGAGTCGATCGAGCTCGATCAGATCCGGCGCGGCGTGTTGAAGGGCTAAAGTCCGCGCTTGTAGCGCTCCACCCGTGCTCTCGCCTCTCGGCTTTTCCCTGTTGCGCCGGCTCTCCGACGGCGAGCTGCACTCGGGCGAGGCGCTGGCTGCGGCGAGCGGCGTCACCCGCGCCCGCGTTTCGCAGGTGTTGCGCGAAGCGCTCGCGGCGGGGCTCGAGCTCGAGCGCCGGCGCGGCCACGGCTACCGGTTGCGCGATGCGCTGCCGTTTCTCGAGCGCGACGCGATCAGCCGCATGCTGGGGCCGCGGACCCCTGCGCTTTCGATCGAGATCGCCGACGTGCTCGATTCCACCAGCAGCGAGCTCGCGCGCCGCGCCGCGCACGGCGATATCCACCGGCATCTTTTGGCCGCCGAATGCCAGACGGCGGGACGCGGCCGGCGCGGTCGCACCTGGACGTCGGTCATCGGCGGCAGTCTCACGTTCTCGCTGGGCTGGCGCTTCGAGCAGGGCGCGGGCTACCTCTCGGCGCTGCCGCTCGCGGTCGGGCTTGGGCTCGCCGTCGCGCTGGAGGCCGAAGGCTTCGCGGGGGTCGGGCTCAAATGGCCGAACGACCTGATCTACGACGCGCGCAAGCTCGGCGGCATCCTGGTCGAGCTCTCCGGCGACGCGCTCGGGCCCTCACTCGCGGTGATCGGCGTCGGGCTCAACGTCCGCCTGCCGACCGGAGCGCGGCGCGACGTCGGGCACCCGGTCGTCGATCTCGCCGAGATGGTGCCGGGACGCACGATCGATCGCAATGCGCTCACCGCGCGCATCGCGGCGGAGCTCGCCGGCGTGCTCGACGCCTACGCCGCCGCGGGCTTCGCGCCGCTGCGTACCGCGTGGCAGCGGCGGCACGTGCTGCAGAAAAAGCCGGTGCAGGTGCTGCTGCCTGACGGCGGGCGGGTGCGCGGCGAGGTCTTCGGCGTGGACGCCGACGGCGCGCTCGTTCTCGACAGCGGCGGACGGCGGCTGCGTTTCGTCAACGGCGAAGTCTCGCTGCGGCGGCCGTGATCCTGTTGCTCGACTGCGGCAACAGCCGCTTCAAGTGGGCGCTGGCCGGGCCGCACGGCTGGATCGCGCAAGGCAACATCCTCAATCAGGAGATCGGGACGCTCGCGCTGCGCGACTGGCAGAGCCTGGCGCGACCTTCGCGCGTGGTCGGCGTGAACGTCGCCGGCGAGGCGACCCGCGTGCGCGTCGAAGCGCAGCTCGTGCGCTGGCGTCTGACCCCGGAGTGGCTGATCGCGCAGGAGGAAGCCTGCGGCGTCTACAACCGCTACGCGCGAGCGTCGCAGCTCGGCGCGGATCGTTGGGCTTCGCTGATCGCAGCCCGGCGGCGGTCGGCGAACGAGCTCTTTCCCTCCTCCTGCGTGGTCGTCAACGCCGGCACCGCGGTGACGGTCGACGCGCTCGACGAGAACGGCGTATTCCGCGGCGGGTTCGTGCTGCCCGGCCTCAACATGATGCTGCAGGCGCTCTCGGCGAGCACCGCGGCGCTCAAGGTGCCGCCGGGGCGCGTGCACGACTTCCCCATCAACACCGCCGATGCGCTCGCCTCCGGGACGATGCAGGCGGTGTGCGGTGCGATCGAACAGATGCGCCGGCGCCTGGCCGGCGACGGTCCCGCGCCGAAGGCTTTCCTCGCCGGCGGTGCAGCTGCCGACATCGCGCCGTACCTTACCGCTCCGGTGGAGGTCGTGGATAATCTGGTGCTCGAGGGCGTGCTCGCCCTTGCCGAAAGCGGTTACTAGCCCGACAGGCTCCTGAGCCGAGGATGAGAACGCTCGTCGTCCTGCTGCTGCTCGCCAACCTCGCGCTGGTCGGCTACATCTATCTCGACAACATGAGCGCGGGCGAGGGCATACGCTTGTCGCAGCAGGTGCAGCCGGACAAGATCAGCCTGCTCACGCCGCAGCAGGTCGCCGCGCTCGGTCCGGCCAAAGCCTCCGAGCTCGCCGACGTGTGCGTCGAATGGGGACCGTTCACCGAGGGCGACAAGACACGCGCGCTCGCCGCGCTCGAGCCGCTCGACCTCTCGCGCCTGATCAGCCAGAAGAAGGCCGAGGTCATTGTCAACTACTGGGTGTTCATCGCCCCGGCGGCCAACAAGGCGGCAGCCGATCGACGGCTCGAGGAGCTCAAGGCACAGGGCATTCGAGACGTCGCGCTGATCGACAGCGGAGCGCAACGCTTGGCGATCTCGCTTGGCGTGTTCCGCACCGAGGAGGCGGCGCAGGCGCGGCTCGCCGCGTTGCAGGCGCGAGGCGTCAGCACGGCGAAAGTCGGACCGCGGGTGCAGTCGGTCACGGAGACGGTGCTGGTCGTGCGCGATCCGCCGGCGAGCGCCGTGGCGCGAATGAAGGAGCTGCAGACCGGCTTTAGCGGCACCGAGATCAACACCGGCACATGCGAGAAGACGCCTTGACCGGCGCGCAGCGCACCGCGAGTGCCGAGTCGATCCGCACCGCGCGCTCGCCGCGCGACATCGAGCTCGCGCGGGCCCTGTTCGTCGAATACGCCCGATGGCTCAAGGTCGACCTGTGCTTTCAAGGTTTCGACCGCGAGCTCGCGGGCCTGCCCGGCGCGTACGCGCCGCCGCGCGGGCGGTTGCTTCTGGCGGGCGAAACCGACGCGGCGTTCGGCTGCGTGGCCTTGCGACCGCTCGCCGCCGGCTCGGGGTGCGCCTGCAGTGCGGCCCCACCCGAGGCCGCAATCGCCGTCGGCGAAGTAAAACGCCTCTACGTGCAGCGCGCGCGGCGCGGCGAAGGCTGGGGAGCGCGGCTCGCGCGTGCGGTGGTCGGCGAGGCGCGCGCCATCGGCTATCGCGAGCTCAAGCTCGATACGCTCGACTGGATGCAGGCGGCGCGCGCGCTCTATGCGGCGCTGGGCTTCCGCGAGTGCGCGCCGTATTATGAGAACCCGCTCGCCGGCGTCGTGTACATGTCGCTCGCGCTCTAGAGCGGGCAGTTCTTCGTCGCGAAAGCCATTCATGTTCATCTCCCGAAGCGAAACCGAGACGATCGACGCCGCCATCGCGCGCGTCGAGGCGCGCACCGGGGTGCAGGTCGTCACCGCGATCGTCGGCAAGGCGGATGCCTATGCCGGGCTGCCGTGGATGGCCTTCGCGCTGGGCGTCTCGCTCGCAGCGTTGACGGCGGTGATCGTCGACTGGGTGCGACCGGACTGGATCACGGCGCAGGTGGCGCTGCTCACCACCGTGACGATCCTCGCCGCCGGCGGCGCGAGCGCGCTCGCCGCGGTATTCATCCCCGCGTACGCACGGCTGTTCCTGCGTCGGGCGTTGCGCGACCTGGAGGTACGGCATTACGCGCAGTCGCTCTTCTTGCGCCGCGAGCTGTTCAAGACCCGCGCGCGCACCGGCATTCTCATCCTGGTCTGCAAGTTCGAGCGCAAGGTCGAGATCCTGCCTGACGTCGGTTTGTACGGTCGGATGGCCGGCGCCGATTGGGACCGCGTCATCGCCGCGATGGCGCCGCTGTTGCGCGCCGGGCGCTTCCCCGAGGCGCTGCACGCGGGCGTGGCGCTGCTCGGGCAGGTGCTCGCCGCCAAGGGTTTCGCCCGGCGTGCCGGCGGCGAGGACGAACTGCCCGACGGTCCGTTCGAAGAGCAGGGCCCGTCGTGATCCGGCGCTCGCGACAGGGGCATCGCCGAAGGCCTCGACGCGATCATCTCCGGGCTCGAAGGCAACCCTGGCGTTGCGGCCGATGCCGCTGCGAGCGCGTCGATGACGAGCAGCAGCTCGGCTTTGCGCTTGCGCGAGCCCAACCTTGCCTGGCCGCAACGCATCCTGCTCGGCGCGTTCGTCTTCGGCGGAGGCAGCTCGGGTGGCGGGGGAAGCTCGGGGAGTTGGTAATCGGGTTACACGACCGCGGGCCGCCGCCGGCAGCAACCGCGCCGAGGCTTTCGTAGCCGAGACGCTCTGCACCCGATTCAGGCGCGCTCGGGCGCGAGCCGGCCGCGCGCCGCCGCGACGATCGCATCGATCCAGCGCGCCGCCGCGGGCACTTCGCCGGTCCAGCGCAGAAAGCCGTGGATCATGCCGGTGCACTGCACGACGCGGACGGGAACGCCAGCGGATTCGAGGCGGCGCGCATAGTCCAGGCCGTCGTCGCGCAGCACATCGGCTGCGGCGACTGCGATCACTGCCGGCGGCAGATGCGCGAGATCGGCGGCAGCGAGCGGCGAGAGCTCGGGCGCATCGACCGCAGCGCGGCCGCGATAGCTGTCCCAGTACCACGCCATTTGCGCCGCAGTCAGGTTGTGGCCGCTCGCGAAGGCGCGATACGAGGCCCGCGAGCAGGTCGCGTCGAGCGCAGGATAGAGCAGGAGCTGCAGACACGGTTGCGCCGCGCCGTCGCGCCTGAGGCGCAGCGTCAGCGCCGCGGCCAGATTGGCCCCCGAGCTGTCTCCGGCGAGCGCGAAGCGTCCGCCGTGCGCGCCGAGCGCATGCGCCTGCGTGCCCGCCCACCGCCACGCGGCCTCGACGTCGTCGAGCGCCGCTGGGTAGGGGCTCTCGGGCGCGAGTCGATAGTCGACGGCAACCACGAGCGCGCGCAGGCCCTGCGCGAGAATGCGACAGAGCTTGTCGTGCGAATCGAGCGAGCCCGTGACCCAGCCGCCGCCGTGTGCGTAGAGCACGAGCGGCAGAGGCGAAGGCGAGTCCGGCATGTAGATCCGCAGCGGCAACGGGCCGGCAGGACCCGGCGCGCTTACGTCGCGGATCGAGGCGAGCTCGACGGCGGGACCGCCCAGGAGCGCGGGCGCGGCCTCCGCAGCCGCGCGCAGCTCGGCGATATCCGGCGGTCCGACCGGCGGCGGTGCGCTGAAGATGGTGTCGAGCAGGCGACGGATGTCCGGATCGAGCATCGGCGGTGAGCGCGCAATTGTCTGCGGAGGATGTTAGCCGATTCGCGCCCAGGCATCGTGGTGCCCAGGTATCGAGCCGCGATAAGCCACCGCGAGCACACCGGAAGCGATGGCGATCAGGAGCAGCGCTCCCGGTAGGCTTGATCCTGCGCCGCCTTGGCACGCGCGCTCATCTGCGCTACCCACGCCGGCTGCGCTTGTGCACCGACGGCCTCGCTGCTACCCGCCACATGTCCGCTCCAGGTCGCGACGACCGGCGTATGGTCCGTGCTGCCGTCCCCCGCAGTGACGCGGATTTCATCCACCTCGTCTCCGGGCCGCATGAAGAAAAACGAGCCGAAAGTCTCCCCGCTGCCCGAATAAGTCTGCGACGGACTGCTACCCGCGCTCACTCGCTTGCCGTGGAGGTACGGCGCTACCCAGATGCCGACGGGCGTGTCCGTGTCATAAGCCAGGCGCAGGTAGAAATTCTGGTTTCGCCCCAACACGACGTCCTCGCCGGATGGCCATGTTTCGACCACGCGGACCATGGTGCCGGCGTGCGCCCCGCCTATCGGCCCGAACCACGCCGCGAGTGCCAGCAGAATCATAAACGCTCGCAGCTCGGCTGACTTTGGTCCCATCGTTTTACGCCTAACGATCCGCATCACCGGCGAGCGTCGCCTTTGGCGCGCGTCCGAGTGGATGCGGCGGTTAGACCTCGTAGGTACTCAGGCATCTCCTGGCGCAAGACTTGGCGTAGCGTCTTCTCAGTCACCGGATTGTCTGGTTCGGATAGGTACTTCCGAAGCGCATCATTCATCATGGTTTGATATCCCGTCCCAGCCTTGTCCGCGCGCGCCCGAAATTCGTCGAGCACAGCATTGTCGATAAAGATAGAAATGCGCGTCTTGCCCTTCTGCGGGATGACCGCTCCGCGCTTGCCTTTTGAAAAATCGTACTCAGCCCTCATATTGTTTCCGTTCCTTTCGCGTCGCCCGCCGCGCCGAAATCGGGCGGCATTCTGCGTCGCGCTCTGTCCAGACCACCACAAGACGGTCACCAGCGTTTCCCAGGCCGATCGTAACGAAGCGTTGTTCACCTTCGGCATCCGGATCCTCGACAGTGATCCGCGAGCGGATCCTCAAGCACGCCTTCGGCGTCCGCGAGCGAAACCCCATGTTTCTTGAGATTTGCCGCCGCCTTGGCCGGATCGTGCTTGAATCCCATGCCTCAGAGGGTATATACATTGTATGTACTACGCAAGCGGTGACGCTGCGAGGTCTAATGAACCAAGCTAACCGGCCGCGAGCGGACGGCGCGCAAGCGCCGCCGGCGAGGCATCCGGGTTGAGCGAATAGAAGGGACTTCCCCTACTCGAAGCGGTGGAACCGCACGGCATCGAAGTGCCAAGATTGAAGTGTTGTCCCGTCAATCTGAACGAGAGGGGAAGTCATGAACGGGATTACTACGGTAGGTGTGGATCTGGAAAAGGATGTGATTGCCGCGTGTGCAGCGGAGCGCGCCGGCAGGATCGTGTTCACGCGGGTATTTCGTCGCGACGCATTCGCACGACGGTCAGGAGAACGTCGAAGCGCGTTGCCGCGCTGCAGCGGCAAGCCGTTTTTGACGCCGGCCCACCCGGCCTCAGCAACGGTCTTGACTTCGTGGTCAGGAGGCTCCGCGCGTAGGGCTCGGGGAACGCACTCGTCAAGAAGCACGCGCATCGGCGAGCAGGTGCGCCTTCGCCTGCTCGAGGGCGGCCACCGCGATTTCCCGGCTCACAGTCGGGAAGTCATCGAGGAACTCTTCGAGGGAGTGTCCGCCCTCGATGTAGTCAATCAGTGCCTGGACGGGGACCCGTGTGCCAACGAGCACCGGGGTACCACCCAGGATGTCGGGATCGGAGTGAACAACGGACGACTGCTTCATGCGGTTGCCTCTCGAATCGTTGGACAGATGTTACTCCGAGCGCCAGACCACGGCTAACGAACCAATAACCGGCGCCGAGCGGACGCCGCGCCAGCGCCGCTATCAACGACGGGAAATAAACCGTCACTCACCCGAAAGGCTTGGTTCGAGCGGCAAAATGCGCCCCGAATCAACCTGGTCGCTGCCAATGGTGGTGCCTAAAGACACCGCGCGAGCCACTACGCCACGATCGGCCCATGGACGCCCCGATTCCCCGCGCCCACTCGCCCGCATGCGGGACAGGATCCTCAAGCACTACAGCATCCGCGCCGAGCAGGCGTACGTCGACTCGATTGAACGCTTCATCCGGTTACACGGCAAGCGCCACCCGGCGGCGGTATCGTGGTGGCGGTATCGTGGTTGACAACCTGCCCCGCAGCCCTTACCTTTCCAGCAGCGCCGATTTGACCCGGGCCTGGGTGCGTGCCTTGTCCGACAGCTTGCGGGCGCTCTACAAATCCTGCTAAAGCGGCTTTCGACCGAAACCCGCTCGGCGGCGAGCTGAACGGGTTTTTTTATTTTGGGTCTCATCATGACGGCGAAGAGCGACAAGACGGCCTTGCTCATGAAGCTCCTGCGCGAGCGCATCCTGATCCTCGACGGCGCCATGGGCACGATGATCCAGGCACGCAAGCTGAGCGAGGCGCAGTTTCGCGGCCCCGCGGCGTGCGGGCTGCACGCGCACCCCGGCGAGCTCAAGGGAGACAACGATCTGCTCGTCCTCACCCAGCCGGACGTGATCCGCGCGATCCACGACCAGTTTCTCGCCGCGGGCGCCGACATCATCGAGACCAATACCTTCAACGCGACGCGGATCGCGCAGGCCGACTACCGGCTGGAAGAGCGCGTGCGCCAGATCAATCTCGCCGCAGCGAAGCTCGCCCGCGAGCGCGCCGACGCGTGGACCGCGGCCACGCCCGACAAGCCGCGCTT
The DNA here is from genome assembly GCA_036382945.1 of Casimicrobiaceae bacterium. Lineage (GTDB taxonomy): Bacteria > Pseudomonadota > Gammaproteobacteria > Burkholderiales > Casimicrobiaceae > PALSA-1003. Next base: position 60,705 of record DASVPH010000030.1, on the reverse strand, counting down.
CGTCGCCGGCGCGCTGGGCCCGACCAACCGCACCGCGACGATCTCGCCCGACGTGAACGACCCGGGCTTTCGTAACGTGAGCTTTGATGAGCTCGTCGCCGCCTACGGCGAAGCGGCGGGCGCGCTGATCGAGGGCGGCGTCGATCTGCTGCTGGTCGAGACGGTGTTCGACACGCTCAACGCCAAAGCGGCGCTGTTCGCGATCGACACCTACTTCGACGAGCACGGCGTTCGGCTTCCGCTCATCGTGTCGGGGACGATCACCGACGCCTCCGGCCGCACGCTCTCGGGCCAGACCACCGAGGCGTTCTGGAATTCGGTGCGGCACGCGCGCCCGCTCGCGGTGGGACTCAACTGCGCGCTCGGCGCGGCGCTGATGCGGCCCTACATCGAGGAGATGGCGCGGGTGGCCGACACGTTCGTGTCGTGCTACCCCAACGCGGGGCTGCCCAACCCGATGAGCGAGACCGGCTACGACGAGGCGCCGGAGACCACCGCGCGGTTGATCCGCGACTTCGCCCAGAACGGCTTCGTCAACATCGTCGGCGGCTGCTGCGGCACCACACCGGAGCACATTCGGGCGATCGCCGAAGCGGTGAAGAACGTTGCGCCGAGGCGGCTGCCGACTGTTGTTTGAAAGAGAGGCACAGAGACACAGAGAGGAGCTTTTCTGGGAAATGCCTGAGGTCCTCTCAGTGTCTGTGTGTCTCTTTGTGAAACGATCCGACCCATGCCGCAGCCGCTCCGCCTAGCCGGCCTCGAGCCGCTCACCATCGCGGAGGACTCGCTGTTCGTCAACGTGGGCGAGCGCACCAACGTCACCGGCTCGCGCGCCTTCGCCAAGCTGGTCCTCGCCGGCGATTTCACGGGCGCGGTCGAGGTCGCGCGGCAGCAGGTCGGCAACGGCGCGCAGATGATCGACGTCAACATGGACGAGGCGATGCTCGATTCCAAGGCGGCGATGGTGAAATTCCTGCACCTGATCGCCGCCGAGCCCGACATCGCCCGCGTGCCGGTCATGATCGACTCCTCGAAATGGGAGGTGATCGAAGCCGGCTTGAAATGCGTGCAGGGGAAGCCGGTCGTCAACTCGATCTCGCTGAAAGAGGGTGAGGCGGAGTTCCTGCGCCAGGCGCGGCTCGTTCGGCGCTATGGCGCGGCGGCAATCGTCATGTGTTTCGACGAGCACGGACAGGCCGACACCTACGAGCGCCGGATCGCGATCGCCCGCCGCGCCTACGATCTGTTGGTCGACAAGGTCCGCTTCCCGGCCGAGGACATCATCATCGACCCGAACGTGTTCGCGATCGCCACCGGCATCGAGGAGCACGCCAACTACGCGGTCGATTTCATACGTGCCACCGCGTGGATCAAGCAGCATTTGCCGCACGCCAAGGTCTCCGGCGGCATCTCCAACGTGAGCTTCAGTTTCCGCGGCAACGATCCGGTGCGCGAGGCGATCCATACCGTGTTCCTCTATCACGCGATCCGCGCCGGGCTCACCATGGGCATCGTCAACGCCGGTCAGCTCGGCGTCTACGACGACCTCGATCCGGAGTTGCGCGAGCGGGTCGAGGACGCGGTCTTGAACCGCCGTCCCGATGCCACCGACCGCCTGGTCGCGTTCGCCGAAACCTACAAGGCGAAGGGCCGCAAGGCGGAAGAGGATCTCGCATGGCGCGCGGGCAGCGTCGAGGAGCGCCTCACGCACGCGCTGGTCAAGGGCATCACCACCTACATCATCGACGACACCGAGGAGGCGCGGCGCAAGTATCCGCGGCCGATCCAGGTCATCGAGGGGCCGCTGATGGCGGGCATGAACGTGGTGGGCGATCTGTTCGGTGCGGGCAAGATGTTCCTGCCGCAGGTGGTGAAGAGCGCGCGGGTGATGAAGCAGGCGGTGGCGCACCTGGTGCCGTTCATCGAGGCGGAGAAGGCGGCTTCCGGTGAGGGCGGCAAGCCGAAAGGCACGATTGTGATGGCAACGGTGAAGGGCGACGTGCACGACATCGGCAAGAAGATCGTCGGGGTGGTGCTCCAGTGCAACAACTTCGAGGTAATCGATCTGGGCGTCATGGCGCCCGCGCAGAAGATCCTCGACACCGCGCGCGAGAGAAACGCCGATATCGTCGGGCTCTCGGGACTCATCACCCCGTCGCTCGAGGAGATGGCACATGTCGCGCACGAAATGCAGCGGCTTGAGATGCGGCAGCCGCTCTTGATCGGCGGGGCGACGACCTCGCGCGTGCACACCGCGGTGAAGATCGCGCCCAACTACGCCGGCGTTACCGTGTACGTGCCGGACGCCTCGCGCGCGGTGGGTGTGGCGGCGAGCCTCATCTCCCCCGAGCGGCGCGACGCCTATGCGCGCGAGGTCGCCGCGGACTACGACAGGGTCCGCGCCCAGCATGCCGCCAAGAAGGGACCCGAGCTGATCTCTCTGGAGACGGCGCGCGCCAACGCCTTCAAGGCCGATTGGCGCGGCTACGCGCCGCCGCGGCCGGCGCTCGTGGGCCGGCGGGAAATCCGCAACGCGGATCTCGCGGAGCTCGCCCGCTACATCGACTGGGCGCCGTTGTTCCAGACTTGGGAGCTCTCCGGGCCGTTTCCCGCGATCCTCGACGACCCGGTCGTGGGCGAGGCTGCACGCAACGTGTACGCCGACGGTCGGGCGATGCTCGAGCAAATCGTCCAGGGACGCTGGCTCACCGCCAACGGGGCGATAGCGCTCCTGCCCGCGAACTCGGCGGGCGACGACATCGAGCTCTACGCCGACGCTTCGCGCGCCACAGTCGCGCTAACCTGGCGCAACTTGCGCCAGCAGAACTTGCGGCCGCCGGGCAAACCCAATTATTGTCTGGCCGACTTCGTCGCGCCCAAAGCGTCGGGTGTGGCGGACTTCGCGGGGGCGTTCGCCGTTACCGCGGGGCTCGGCATCGAGAAGAAGCTCGCCGAGCTCGAAGCGAGGAAGGACGATTACGGCGCGATCATGTTGAAGGCGCTGGCCGATCGCCTGGCGGAGGCCTTCGCCGAATGGCTGCACATGCGCGTGCGGCGCGAATACTGGGGCTACGCGCCGGAGGAGGCGCTGGACAACGCGGCGCTGATCCGCGAGGAATACCGCGGCATCCGCCCCGCACCGGGCTATCCCGCCTGTCCCGACCACACCGCCAAGGCGGCGCTGTTCGAGCTCTTGCAGGCGCGCAAAATCGGGATGCAGCTCACCGAGAGCTACGCGATGCTCCCCGCCGCGTCGGTAGCGGGTTTCTACCTCGCGCACCCGGAAGCGGTCTACTTCGCGGTGGGCAAGATCGGCGAGGACCAGCTCGCCGACCTCGCGCGCCGCTCGGGTGAGGCGAGCGACGCGCTGCGCCGGGCGCTCTCGCCGAGTCTCGCGTAGCATGATCGCATGATCGCCACTGCCGCGGATCGGAGCGCCATCGCGTCGCGCTGGACCGAGGATCGGCTGGTGGCGGTCGTGTTGTGCGCCGCCTGGTGCGATACCTGCACCGAGTTCAGGGCGGCGTTCGAGCGCATCGCCGGCATGCGTCCCGAAGCGCTTTGCCTCTGGCTCGACATCGAGGACGACGCTGCGGTGTGCGGTGACATCGACGTCGAGAATTTCCCGACCATCGCGATCTATCGCGGCGGCTCGCTTCTGCATTACGGCATCGCGCTGCCGCAGGAAGGTACGGTCGCCCGGCTCATCGACGAGATAGCGCTGCGGAGCGAGGCGTTGCGCGACGCGCCGGAGCCGGTGCTGGCGCTGGCAAGAACGCTACGCAACAGCGGCTCGGGCAGCGGTTGATCGATCTATATAGGAAGGCGGTCCATCCCGGGCCGAAGGCTTGGCTTCGCCTCAATCGAGGCAGGAGAACCCGAGAAACTCCGCCGTATCGTCCCGATAGGCGTGGCCGAAGCTCATCTGGCCGCGGTTGCGCAGGATCAACTCCTCGCGGCGCAGGAGGATCTCGGCCTCGCCCTGCACGGTGACGTAGGTCCCGTTGGAGCTGTGGTCGATCAGCACGAACTTGTCGCGCCGCCGCTCGATGCGGGCGTGCATGCGCGAAGCCTTGCGGTCGGCGATTACGACGTCGTTCTGCAGATCGCGGCCGATGGAGAGCGCCGGCATTGCCTCGGAGAGCTCGATCCGGCGCTCGCCGTGCGTCAGCGTGAGGTGCGCGGGGCGGAGCTTGACGTGGGTGGAGAGCGCCGTCAGCTCGTCCTCGGTCTCCTGCCATACCAGCTCGAACAGATCGATGTCCTTCTGCTTGCCCTTGACGGTGTGCGCCTGCTGGCTGCGAGTCCGGGCGCGCAGCCCCGGCGCCAGCTCGGCGACCGTCGGCGCGGAAGTGAACACCTGGCCGCCGCGGGCGAGGTTCGCCAGCCGCGCCGCGATGGTGACCGCGTCGCCGAACACATCGTTGCCTTCCTCGAGCACCGGGCCGAAGTTGAAGCCGACGTGGATCGCGAGCGGCGCGCCGCGCGCGGTCCGCTGCGAGGAGATCCGCGCCTGCATGTCGGTCGCGGCGCGCGCCGCGCCGTCGGCCGCGTGAAAGACCGCCATCACTTCGTCGCCGATCGTCTTGACGATCCGGCCGCCGCTGTCGACGCACGCCTGCTCGATGATCGCGAGGCAGCGCTCGACGGTGGCGAGCGCCTCGGCGTCGCCCAGCGTTTCGTAGAGCTTGGCGCTGCCGCTGATGTCGGCGAACAGCACGGCGAGGTTGCGCGGCGCTTTTTCCATGGGCCCGGCGGACAAGTATAAGGCACGCGGGCCAAGCCCGGCGCAGCTCGCCCCGCCGCCCGAGAATAATCACGTTGACAGTCTTCGAGCGCGCGTCCTAGTATCCAACGCGCGCCGCCGTTCTGGATGGCGATCAGGCGGTGTCCCGCGATGAAGACGACTTGGCTGGCCGGGTGTTTTTTCCTTCTCGCGTCCGCCCTGTGTTACGGCGCCGAGGTCGGGGTGGTCACGATCCTCGACGGCAACGCGCGCATCCTGCGCGGCGCGACCTGGTACAAGCTCGTCGAAGGGGCGCGCGTGCAGGACGGCGATCTGATCGACGCGCCGGATCGCGCGCAGGTTCAGGTCGAGCTCGCCACGGGGCCGATCGTGAATTTCGTCGGGCCGACGTCGCTTCTCGCGGTTGCGTCCGGTACCCGCGAAGGCGCCAGGGCGGCGCCCGCGGAAATGTACCTGCCTTCCGGTTGGGTGAAGCTCTCCGCCAAACCGCCCGGCGCGGCGCTGCGGGTGCGCACCGCAGCCGGAGCGCTCAGCGCGGCCGATGCCGTGGCGGTGGTGCACGCGTCGAGCGATGCGCTCGAGGCTTTCGTCGAAGCGGGAAACGCGAAGATGCTGGAGCCGGGCAAGAGCGGAGCAGACGGCGCCGCGCACGACGTCAAGAGCGGCGATTTCGCGCTGCGCGCCGCCGATCGGCCGTTCGCGACGGCGGGTGCCCCACCGCAGAGCTTCGTCGCCGCGATGCCGCGGCCTTTCCGGGACGCGCTGCCCGCGCGCGCCGCGCAATATCAGGTGGTCCGCGCGCAGCTTGCCGCCGACCGACCGATCAGCTACGTCGAAGCCGAGCCATGGCTCACCGGTCCGTACCGGCGGATGTTTCTCAAGCGGCTGCAGCCGCGGCTTTCCGATCCCGACTTTCGCGCGCCGGTCATGGCGAAGCTCCAAGCGTACCCGGAGTGGCAGGCCGTGGTCGCGCCGCCTCCGCCCGAGCCGCCGCCCAAGGCAGCGGAGAAGGTGGAACCGAGATTCCGATGGCCGTTCGGCGGCGACAACAAGAAATGAGCGTGCGGCGAGCACGAGAGGGGATCGCATGAAGCTGATGTGGAAATTCAATATTGCGCTGCTGGCGGTGTTCGTCATCGGCTTCGCGATCACCGCTTTGGTTTCCTACGGCGTGCTCCGGGCCAACGCCCGCGAGGAGATCCTCGACAACGCGCGGGTGATGATGGAATCCGCACTGTCCTCGCGCACCTATACCAACACCCAGATCAAGCCCCTGCTCGAGACGCAGCTCAAGTACTCCTTCCTGCCGCAGTCGGTGCCGGCGTACGCCGCGACCGAGCAGTTCAACGATCTGCGCAAGAAGTACCCCGATTACAGCTACAAGGAGGCCACGCTCAACCCGACCAATCCGCGCGATCGCGCGACCGACTGGGAGGCCGACGTGGTCAACCAGTTTCGCAACGGAGCGGTCAAGGGTGAGCTCACCGGCGAGCGGGAAACGCCCGCCGGGCGCTCGCTCTACCTGGCGCGGCCGATCCAGATCAAGGACGGCGCGTGCCTCGCCTGCCACAACACGGTCGCCGAGGCGCCGAAGACCATGGTCGCGCTCTACGGGCCGGCCAACGGCTTCGGCTGGAAGTTAAACGAGATCATCGGCGCCCAGATCGTCTCCGTGCCCAGCGCGCTCCCGATCCAACGCGCCAACACTACGTTCAAGGTGTTCATGCTGCTGCTCACTCTCGTGCTCGTCGTCACCTTCATCCTGATCAACGTCATGCTGCACTCGATCGTGGTCCAGCGGGTCAAGCACCTGGCGAAGCTCGCCGACGACGTGAGCCTCGGCCACCTGGAGAGCGGAGAGTTCAAGTCGAAGAGCAAGGACGAGATCGGCGTGCTCACCCAGGCGCTAGCGCGGATGAACAAGAGCCTGGTACAGGCGATCAAGATGCTCGAGGCGTAACCGCCGAGCGGCGCACACTGCGATGAGCGAACCGGAAAAAATCGGCAAGTACCTGATCCAGAGCGTGCTCGGCAAGGGCGCGATGGGGGTCGTGTACAAGGCGTTCGATCCGGGCATCGAGCGCGTGGTGGCGGTGAAGACCGTGCGCAAGGATCTGGTCGACCCGGACCTCGCCGCGCAGGTGATGGCCCGCTTCCAGAACGAGGCGAAGGCCGCCGGACGCCTGCTGCATCCGAACATCGTCAGCGTCTACGAATACGGCGAGGACGAGCGCAACGCTTTCATCGCCATGGAGTACGTCGAAGGCACGGGGTTGCGCGAGTACCTGAACCGCAAGGCGACCTTCGACATCGGCCAGATCGTCGCCATCACCTCGCAGTTGCTGCTGGCGCTCGACTTCGCGCACGAGCGCGGGGTGGTGCACCGCGACGTCAAGCCCGCCAACCTGATCCTCACCGGCAGCGGCGCGCTCAAGGTCGCCGACTTCGGGATCGCACGCATCGACACCTCGAACCTGACCAACGCCGGCATGGTCATGGGGACGCCGTCGTACATGTCGCCGGAGCAGTGCCAGGGAAAGGAGATCGATCGGCGTTCCGACCTGTTCAGCGTGGGCGTGGTTCTCTACGAGCTGCTCACCGGCGAGAAGCCGTTCTCGGGCTCGATCGAGGCGATCGCCTTCAAAATCTGCTATGAGGATCCCCGCCCGCCCTCCGCGATCTCCAAGCTTTCGATCTCGCCGACGCTCGACGCGGTGGTGCAAACCGCGCTCGCCAAGGATTGCGCGGCGCGCTTCCAGAACGCCAAGGCCTTCAACCGGGCGCTTCGCCTCGCGCTCGATCCCGAGCTTTCCGGAAAGCGCGAGATGCAGGACGCCACCGAGATCAATCTGGCCGCGGTGACGCTGCAGGCTCAAAGCCCGCCGGTCTGGGACGACACCACGCTGCACACCATCGAGCGCGAGCTCGCCGACCTGGTCGGGCCGATGGCGCGGGTGATGGTGAAGAAGGCTGCGGCGAAGTCGCGGGATACCTCCGAGCTCTACGCGCTGATCTCCGACAGCATCACCGACCCCGAGGTGCGCCAGAGATTCATCGACGGGTTGCAGCGCGCCGCGGCGGAGCGTTCGAGCACCCGGCCGGCGGCCACGAGCGTGCGCGGGACGCTGCCGCCGCAGCTGCGCTCGTTCTCGGGCAACCAGGAAGCGCTGGCGCCGCTCGACCCGGCGTTCGTCGAGGAGACGACGTCGCGGCTCACGGTGTACTTGGGCCCGATCGCCAAGGTCGTGACGCGCAAGGCTGCCCAGAAAGCGGCGAATCGCCAGCAATTCGTCCAGCTCGTCGCCGATCACCTCGGCAGCCAGGAGCGCGGCGCGTTCCTCCGCGAAGTCGGCTTCATCGAGTTCGAGTGAGCCGGACGCAAGGGCCGACGACCCGACGAGAGGAATTCGCGTGGCCGTGGCGGAGGCCCCTCGCTGCGGGCTCGCGCCGCGGCCTCCTTGAACCCCTGACTGTGAAGGGTCCCATTGCGCGTCGGCCGCCAGCGTCGACTCGCCTCGCGCGATCCCCCCGCTCACGCGTGGGGCCCCTCGCTGCGGGCTCGCGCCGCTACCCGCCCCGCGGATCGAACGCGTCGCGCAAGCCGTCGCCCAGCAGGTTGAACGAGAGCACCAGCAGGAAGATCGACAGCCCGGGCCAGATCGCCATCCAGGGCGCGTTGTCGATGTAGTTCTTCGCGGTGTTGAGCATGCTACCCCACGAGGGCGCCGGGGGTTGCTGGCCCAGGCCAAGGAAAGACAGCGCGGCTTCGGCGATGATCGCCGCGGCCACCGCGAGTGTCGCCTGCACGATCAGCGGCGGCACGATGTTGGGCAGGATGTGCCGGAGCGCGATGCGCAGGTGCGAGTTGCCGACCGCGCGCGCGGCCTCGACGTAGTCCTCGACCTTGACGTGCAGCACCTGGGCGCGCGTCAGGCGGATGAAGATCGGCGTGGCGGAGATGCCGATCGCGATCATCGCGTTGGTGAGGTTCGGCCCGAGGAACGCCGCGAGCGCGATGGCGAGAATCAGGAACGGGCAGGCGAGCATCGCGTCGGTCATGCGTGAGATGAGCGCGTCGACCCAGCCGCCGACATACCCTGCCGTGAGTCCGATCGGCACGCCGAAGGCGAGCGCGATCGACACCGACACCACGCCGGCGAGGAGCGACGCCCGTGTGCCGAAGATCACGCGCGCGAGCACGTCGCGGCCGATCTCGTCGGTGCCGAACCAGTGCGCCGCGGACGGGCCTTTGCGCACCGCGCTCCAGCTCGTGGCGACCGGATCGTACGGAGAGAGCAGCGGCGCGAGCAGCGCGACGGCGACGAAAAACGCCACTACGCCCAGCGCCACCATCGCGCCGCGCCGTCGGACGAGCCGCCTGAGCGCGCGCTGTCCGGGCGAAACGTCGCGCGGAATGGTTGCCGTGGAGACTACGGCGGTGGTCATCGCTGCTCGCTCTCCGCGCCGCGCGGGCAGAGGGCCAGGGCGCGGGGAGCGGCGCTCATGCGGCCTCCTTCAGACCGAGCGCATGCGCAGCGTCGCGCGTCGGCCGCTCCGCAATCGCGCGGCGCCGAGCGCTTCGCGCCTTAACTTCTCGCGCCGCGCTCATGCGGCCTCCTTCAGACCGAGCGCATGCGCAGCGTCGCGCGTCGGCCGCTCCGCAATCGCGCGGCGCCGAGCGCTTCGCGCCTTAACTTCTCGCGCCGCGCTCATGCGCTATCCCTTAACCGCGGATTGACCAGGAAGTAGGCGAGGTCGGCGATGAGATTGAGCGCGATGTACGCAGTCGCCGTGAATAGCACGACGCCCTGCACGACCGCATAGTCGCGGTTGAACACCGCGTCGACGATGAGCTTGCCGAACCCAGGAATCGTGAACACCTGCTCGGTGAGCACCGCGCCCGAGAGAAGCGTCCCGAATTCGAGCGCGCCCAGCGTGATCACCGGGGTGAGCGCGTTGCGCAGCGCGTGCTTGAGCACGACCACGCGCTCGTCGAGCCCCTTGGCCCGCGCGGTGCGCACGTAGTCGGCGTTGAGCACCTGAAGCATCGCGCTCCTGGTGTGACGCATGAGGACCGCCGCGATCGCGTTGCCGAGCACGAACGCGGGCATGATCATCGCGGCCAGGTTGCCCTTGAGATCGTCGAACGGGCTCACATAGCCGGACGCGGGAAGCCAGCCCAGCGTCACCGAGAAGAGCAGGATCAGCATGATCCCGAGCCAGAAATTCGGCGTCGACAATCCCCACAGCGCGAACACGTTGGCCGCGTAGTCCCACACGCTGTCCTTGGCGACCGCGGAGACGATTCCGGCGGTGATGCCGATCGCGAGCGCGATCAGGATCGCGAGCAGCGCGAGCTCCAGCGTGACCGGAAGCTTCTCGATAATGAGCTCGAGCACCGGCTTCTGGATCCGCACCGACTCGCCCAGGTCGCCCGTGAGCACGCCGCCCGCCCAGTACAGATAGCGGATCGGCAGCGGCTCGTCGAGGTGCAGCTTCTGATGCAGGTAGGCGATCACCGTCGGGTCGCGCTCCTCGCCGGCGAGGATCATCGCCGGATCGCCGGGCAGGAGCTGCTGCAGCCCGAAGATCAGGACCGAGACGAAGAACAGCGTCGGGACGATGGTCGCGAGGCGGCGGAGGAGGTAGCTCAACATTGGCGGGAGCGCCCGACGATCGTCATTTCCGCGCAAGCGGCCAAGCGAAGCCGCGGAGCGGCGAGCTTCGAGCTTGCGGCCAAACGAGGCCGAAGGCCGAAGTCTCGAGGAACAGCCATCCAGCGTCGTGCGACGGACGTCACTGGGTCCCCGCGTTCGCGGGGACGACGAATCGAGGGCATCAATTCATCTTCAATCCCTGCACCCTCACCAGCCCGTCGGGAATCGTGCGCAGGCCGGAGAGCCGGTTCGTGTACGCCCACAGCCAGTGGCGGTGGAACAGATACACGATCGGCCGGTCCTTGAGCACGATCGCCGCGATCTGGCCGTAGATCTTCTTGCGCTCCGCCGGATCGAGCGTGGTCCGCGATTTGGTGAGCAGCTCGTCCACCTCGGGCTTGCAATAGCCCGCGTAGTTGAGCGGCTGCTTGCAGCCGTCGAAGCTGAAGATGTTGCCGTCGGGATCGGCGCGGCCGCTCCACGCCAGCACGTAAGCTTCGAAGTCACCTTTGTCGGCCATGTTGAGCGACGTGGCGAATTCGGTCGACTGGATCCTCACATCGAACCCCGCTTCCTTGGCCATCGACTGCACGACCTGTGCGATCTTCTGCGCATCGGAGGTGGTCGCCGTCATCAGGGTGAAGCTCGGCTTCGGCACGCCGGCGGCCTGCAGCAGCGCCTTCGCCTTGGCGACGTCGCGCTTGGGGATCGGCACGTTCTTGGCGTAGAAGCCATTGCTCGGCGCGACCCACTGGTTGCCGATGTCGGCCTCGCCGTCCATCGCCACCTGCACGATGCCCTCGCGGTCGAGCGCGAGCTCGAAGGCTTCGCGCACGCGCGGGTCCTTGCCCAGGGGGTTCTTCTGCGCGAGATCGCTCTTGCCCACGTTGATGGTGATGCCCTGATAGCCGATCTCGGTGATCTTGGAGATCTTGAACCGGCTGTCGCTCTCGAGTTGCGGCACATCCGAGGCCGCCATGCGCTCGATGAAATCGAGCTGTCCCGACTTCAGATTGGCGAGCCGCACGGTCGAGTCGGGGATGGGGAGGTAGACGATGCGATCGAAGTGAATCTCGGCCTTGTTCCAGTAGTCGGGATAACGCTCGAGCACGATGCGGTCCTGCGCCACGCGCTCGACGAAGCGGAACGGTCCCGAGCACACGGGCTTGGCGCCGAACTTGTCGCCTTCGGCCTGCGCCGCCTTGGGCGAGACCATCATGCCGGCGCGATCGGCGAGCTGGGCGAGCAGCGGCGAGAACGGTGCCGACAGGTTCAGGCGCACGGTGGACGGATCGATCACGTCCACGCTCTTGACCGGCGCCAGCTCACCGCGGCGGTTGGAGCCCGGCATGTTCTTGTGCCGCTCGATGTTGTATTTCACCGCCGCCGCGTCGAATTTCTCGCCGTCGTGGAACGTCACGCCCTGGCGCAGCTTGAGCGTGAGCGCCTTGCTGTCGGGCGACCACTCGTACGAGGTCGCGAGCTGGGGAACGATGTTGAGGTTCTCGTCGATGTCGAAGAGCTTGTCGCACAGCGCCGAGAACACGATCCGTCCGACGAACGTGCGCGCGAGCGTCGGGTCGAGGATGTCGGGGTCTTCGGCGAGACCGAAGCGAAGCGTCTGCGCCTGCGCCAGCGTGGTCGCCACCGCCCCGGCGGCGAGCAGCGCGCGTATGGTCGACATCGATGAACTCATGGTCTCCTCCTTTTGTTCTGGCTGGACGGATCGTTCTTTACTGCGGGCTTCCGCCGCGCGAGCGGCGTCGGGTCCGGCAACGGGAGTCTACAACAGCTCGCGCCCGGCCGAGGTTTCGCCGGCTCGCCCGCGCTTGAACGCCGACTGCAGCCGCTCGAGGCGTGCGTCGGAGTGCGTCGCCGCGCGCGGGAGCGCGGCGGCCGGCGGCCCTATCTCCCGCCGGAAATGACACGCGGTGGCGTGTCCGCCGTCGGCGACAAGCGGCGGATCCTCCTCGGCGCAGCGCGCGCGCGCGTGCGGACATCGCGTGCGGAAGCGGCAACCCGACGGCGGATCGAGCGCGCTCGGCACGTCGCCCTGGAGGATGATGCGCTGGCGGCGCGCCGCGGGCCGCGGCACCGGTATTGCAGAGAGCAGCGCCCGCGTGTACGGGTGCTGCGGAGTCGCAAACACGGCGCGCGTATCGGCATATTCCACGATGCGGCCGAGATACATCACCGCGACGCGCGCGGCGATGTGCTTGACCACCGCGAGATCGTGGGCGATGAAGACGTACGAGAGCTTGAAGCGCCGTTGCAGGTCGGTCAGCAGGTTGACGACCTGCGCCTGGATGGAGACATCGAGCGCCGAGACCGGCTCGTCGCAGACGATGAGCCGCGGCTCGGCGGCGAGCGCTCGGGCGATGCCGATGCGCTGCCTCTGGCCGCCGGAGAATTCGTGCGGGTAGCGCTTGGCGTGCTGCGGGGAAAGCCCGACCAGCGAAAGCAGCTCCGCGATGCGCTCGCGCTCGCGGCCGACGGCCAGACCGTGCAGCGCAAGCGGCTCGGCGAGCATCTGGCCGACGGTCATGCGCGGGTTGAGCGAGGTGTACGGATCCTGGAAGATGATCTGCAGCGCGCGTCGTCGCGCACGCAAGGCCGCCGGATCGAGCGCGAGCAGATCTTCGCCTTCGAATTCGATCCGCCCCGCCGTGGGCTCGATCAGACGCAGGATCAGCCGTCCGGTGGTCGACTTGCCGCAGCCCGACTCACCCACCAGCGCCAGCGTCTCGCCTTCGCCCACCGCGAAGTCGATGCCGTCGACGGCGCGCACCGCGCCGCCGTGGCGCCCGAAGAATCCTCTTCGCACCGGGAAATGCTTGACCAGTTTCGCGACGCAAAGGAGCGGCTTCATATTCATTTCTCCCTCAGGCCGCAGCCCCGGCCAAAGTGGGGCGAACCCCGGGGTGAGCGACGCGCGGGCTCACGCCGGCACCAGAACATCGGCGTCGAGCGGAGCGCGCCAGCACGCGCTAACGTGCGCGACTCCCATCGCGCTGAGCGGCGGGCATTCGGTCCGGCAGCGCTCGACCGCGAACGGACAGCGCGGATGGAAGCGACAGCCGGCGATCGGATCGAGCGGATTGGGCACCAGGCCCTCGATCGCAGGCAGCCGCTCCTGCTCGAGCTCCAGCCGAGGAATCGACCCCAGGAGGCCGACGGTGTAGGGATGCTGCGGCTCGGCAAACAGCCGCGCGACGCCCGCGCGCTCGACGATCCGGCCCGCGTACATCACTGCGACCTCGTCGGCCAGCTCGGCGACCACGCCGAGATCGTGCGTGATCAGGATGATCGCCGCACCGGTCTGCTCGCGCAGCGTGCGCATGAGATCCAGGATCTGCGCCTGGATGGTGACGTCGAGCGCGGTCGTCGGTTCGTCGGCGATGAGAAGCTTCGGCTCGCAGGCGAGCGCCATCGCGATCATCACCCGCTGCCGCATGCCGCCCGAGAGCCGGTGAGGATAGTCGGCGAAGCGCCGTTCCGGTGAAGGAACCTGCACCTGCCGCAGCAGCTCGATCGTCCGCGTCCGGGCCTCGTCGCGCGAGACGCGGCGATGCCGCAGCAGCACTTCGGCGATCTGCTCGCCGACGCTGAAAGCCGGATTGAGCGAGGTCATCGGCTCCTGGAAGATCATCGACAACCGGTTACCGCGGAGCTCGCGCATCTCGGCCGGAGAAAGCCGGGTGAGATCGACGCCCTCGAACAGGATCTCGCCGCGCACGCGTCCCGGCGGCGCCGCGATGAGTCCCATGATCGACAGCGCGGTCACGCTCTTGCCGCAACCGGATTCGCCGACGATCGCGAGCGTGCGTCCCGGCTCGAGCGCGAAGCTGAGCCCATCGACGGCGGCCAGCTCGCCACCCTCGACCGCGAACGACGTCCGGAGGTCGCGAACATCGAGGAGGGCATGTTGGTGTGCCCCCACGCTTGCGGCCTCATTGGCCAATTCGGCCGCTGCGCTGCCCCCAAAAGCGGGGGCGCAATTCGCGCCTTGGGACGGCCCTGCGGCGCTCATGATTGGCGTCGGGTCCGCTCTGCCTGAAAGCGCTGGATCTCCGCCTCGATCGTCGCGCGATCGGTAATGCCTGCCGGTCGCGCCCGACTGGGGAGGCAAGCGACGAACGGCTGGAATCGCTCGAGGCTCTTGACGTAAAGGCGATTGAGCTCGCCCAGCGGATCGGGGTGATCGTCGACGCGCAGATCGAGCGCGGGGTAGGCTTCGGTCGTGCAGATGATGAGCGCCACGGCCTGCTTGCCGCGCTTGTCGCCTCCGGCCGCCTCGCCGGCCTCCATCGCCGCGATCAGGCGCTCGGCGAACGGCAACTCGCGCCCGGCGTCGTAGAACTGCGCGGTGCCCTCGATCACCTGCGGCCCGGCGAGCATGTTCCCGGCAACCGAAAAGCCGTCGCCCGCGACTTGGCCGCACCAGTCGATGCACTCGAGCCCGGTGTGCGCGGCGATGTTGCCTTCGGCGTCGATCATGTGCACTTGGCGATGGTCGCGGCCCGCGTCGGCGAAGCTGAGCGCGCGCACGACGTCGGCCGGCGCCTTGCCTTGCGCGAGCAACGCAAGCCCGCGTGTCCCGTAGAGCGGATTGACCAGGGCTTGCGTGCAGAGCGCGCCGACGCCGCTGTGCACATAGGGGCACAGCGCACCCACCGCGAAGAAACGGCTGGCAACGATCACCCCCAGCGCACCCGTGGCATCACGCGCGACGATCGACCAGGTCATCGGCGCAGGCCTTCGGCGGGAGGTGTTTGAAAAATTCGCATGCCGGAAGGGCTCGGCGCAACGCTGCCGCTACTTTACAACGGCCGCAGGGTCTCCGCGCAGACCTGTCGCAACGCGTAAGCCGGCTGCTGCCGGAATAGCGATGGGCGGCACGCTGTTCTACTCCTGCCGGCGAACCGCCGGTGATAAGGAACCTCTGAACAAGCCCCACATGAGCCGCGTTTCTGGCGCAAAGGCCTCAGATGCTAGGCGTCGCGGCGCAGCGAATAGCTCGTCCTATTCGCAAGCCGCGCAACAACGCAGATGAGGCCATTGCGCCGAAACCCGAAGGGACGGGGCTTTCCGGGCGATCTGCTTTGTCGCGCCGCTCGCCCGTGGGACCTGCCACGGGCTTCGCGTCGCTTCGCGCATCTCATCCCGGAAAGCCTCCGTCGCGGCCACGCGGGGCTTGTTCAGAGGTTCCCTAACTCGTCGCGAGAGCCTCGCTGCGTCGGAGGCTCCAACTGCGGTCGGCACGACGATACGAACGCTGCCCGGCACGCCCGGGCGCGGTGCCTCGACAGCCTCAACAAGTGGAGCTCAAACCCATGACCGCCTTTTCTACCGTCGTACGGCCGGGCCTGCCTGCGGCGTTGCTCGCCGCGAGCCTCGCGCTGAGCGCGTCGGCCGCTGCGGATCCGAGCGCGCCGAACAGTTACGCGCAGCACAATCTCGTCTCCGACCAGGCCGGCGTCGCCGACCAGCAGGACGCCGATCTGGTCAACCCCTGGGGTATTGCGTTCAACCCGAACGCCGTCGTGTGGGTCGCCGACAACGAGATCGGTGTGTCCACGCTCTACGACGGGCTGGGGACCAAGCAAGCGCTGGTCGTGACGATCCCGAGCGCGAACGGGACCGACCAGGGCACGCCGACCGGCATCACCTTCAACAGCTCGAGCGACTTCAAAGTCGGCGCAACCGGAGCGCTGTTCCTCTTCGCCACCGAGGACGGCCTGATCGCCGGATGGAATGGTGGCGCCACGGCGACCCGGGTGTTCCCGCCCGCAGGCGTGACCCCGACGGCCTCCTACAAAGGGATCGCCATCGCCGGCAACGGCACGGCGCACATGCTCTACGCCGCCGACTTTCGCAACAAGAAGATCGACGTGCTCGACGCCAGTTTTGCCCAGGTCTTTCTGCCGCCAGAGCGCTTCGTCGACCCGGCCATCCCGCCCGAGTTCGGTCCGTTCAACATCATGAACATCCAAGGCGACCTCTACGTTGCCTACGCGATGAAAAAGCAAGACAGCGACGACGAGGTCGCTGGGCCGGGTCTGGGGTTCGTGGATGTCTTCGATGCGGACGGCGTGTTGCTCAGGCGCCTGGCGACGCGCGGCAAGCTCAATGCGCCGTGGGGCATGGCGCTCGCGCCCACCAACTTCGGCAAGTTCGGCAACGCCTTGCTGGTGGGCAACTTCGGCGACGGGACAATCAACGCCTACGATCTCAAGAACGGCACGCCGCTGGGCCAACTGCGTACCCCGAGCAACGACACGCTCGCGATCGACGGGCTCTGGGGCATCGCCTTCGGCAACGGCGTAAGAGGCCAGCCGACTAACGTGCTGTTCTTCGCCGCCGGACCGAACGACGAGAACAACGGCCTGTACGGGTTCATTGCGCCGGCAGCTCGGATCGCGGGCGGTGGTCCCGGTCATGGCCACTGATCGGCCGGTGGCGCTTCGCCGAGCGACAGCCTAGCGAAACTCCACGCTCTCTCTAGACCACCAAGGCACCGCGCCGCCAAGACGGTGCTTACAGGCGCTCGATGATCGCCGCGATCCCCTGCCCGCCGCCGATGCACATGGTGATGAGCGCGTAGCGGCCGCCGGTGCGGTCGAGCTCGTACATCGCCTTGACGGTCAGAATGCAACCGGTCGCGCCGATCGGGTGACCGAGCGCTACCGCCCCGCCGTTGGGGTTGACCTTGGCCGGGTTGAGCCCCAGCTCCTTGGACACGCCCAGCGCCTGTGCGGCGAAGGCCTCGTTGGATTCGATGACGTCGATCTGGTCGAGCCTGAGCTCGGCCCTCGATAACGCGCTCTTGACCGCGGACACCGGCCCGAGACCCATGATCTTCGGGTCGATGCCCGCGTGGCCGTACGAGACCAGCCGCGCCATCGGCTTCAAGCCCTTCTTGGCGGCGATGGACTTCTCCATCAGCACCACCGCGGCGGCGGCATCATTGATCCCCGACGCGTTGCCGGCGGTCACGGTGCCGTTCTCCTTCGCGAACACGGCCTTCAATTTCGCCATGCCCTCGAGCGACGCCTCGGCGCGCACGTGCTCGTCGGTATCGAACTGCACCGGACCCTTCTTGGTCTTGACCTCGATCGGCAGGATCTGGTCCTTGAAATAGCCTTTGGCAATGGCGTTGGCGGCGCGCTTGTGGCTCTCGACGGCGAACGCATCCTGGTCGGCGCGGCTGATGCCGCACTTGGCGGCGACATTCTCGGCCGTGACGCCCATGTGCACCGTGTCGAAGGGATCGGTGAGCGCGCCGACCATCATGTCGATGTCCTTGGCGTCGCCCATGCGCGCACCCCAGCGCTGGGTGACGTTCGCATACGCGGCGCGGCTCATGCTCTCCGCGCCGCCGGCCACCGCGGCGTCGATGTCGCCGAGCAGGATGTACTGCGACGCGGTGATGATCGCCTGCATGCCGCTGCCGCAGAGGCGATTGAGGGTGAGCGCGCCCGACTCGGGAGGCAAGCCGCCCTTCAACGCCGCGACGCGCGACAGGTACATGTCCCTTGCTTCGGTGTGGATCACGTTGCCGAACACGCACTGGCCGATCTCCTTGGGATCGATCTTGGCCCGGCCGACCGCCTCGCGCACGACGCGGGCGGCGAGCTCGGTGGGCGCGAGGTCCTTGAGGCTGCCGCCGTAATCGCCGATGGCGGTGCGCACGCCGCTCAGAATGACCACTTGTCTCGCTTCGCTCATGATGAATCTCCGGGAACAAGACGGTCATTATCCCGCGATTCGAGACCCGTCGCACCCGGCGACACAGCTCGTGCCGGAGCAAAACCCCTGTCGCCAGGTCGGCATGCGTGCTGCAGCTCGGGGTGAACCCCCGCACTCGATTCCGGGGCAACCCCGGGACCGACGCCAGCGAAGCCTCAACCGAGCACGGTCGAAAGCAGCCCCGCGAGCCCAAGGCCCAGCGCGGCGAGCGCATCGCCCGCGATGAGGCCGCCGCCGACGAGCGAAGCCGTGCTCATGTCTTCGGGAAGCGCGGACCCCGCCTTGTCCTTGTCCTTGTGCTTCGGCAGGCTGTTCATCAGGCTGGAGAGCACGCCGCCGGCGGCAAACCAGCTCGAGGTGGCGAGATTGAGGAAGCCGCCGAACGAGGAAGCATAGGGCGAGGGCAGGACCACGGCGTCGAGCACGAAATCGGTGGAGAATCCCACCCGACCGGACGCCACGAATCGCTTGTACTTCTGGTGCGACTTGATGATCTTGCGCAGGATCTCGGTCGCGAAGCCGATGCCCACCCCGATCCAGATGGCGGTGCGCTGATACGGCTTGTCGTCGGTCAAGCTGCGCAGCACGCCGACGAACTTGTAGGTCATGGCGGAAGCCCAGCGCTCAGGCTGCTTGTCCGCCGGAAGCACGGTCTGGTCGAGCTGCAGCACCGGGTAGGCGCTCATGAAGAGCTCGGCGAAGACCACTGCCATGATCGCTCCCATGATGATGCCGGCGACCTGGAAGCGGAACTGGATCGTACGGTTGGTGCCGAGACGCCAGCCGGTCGAGCGGTCCTGCTGCATGTCGCACGCTTCGCTCGTGGAGACGAGCAGCACGGTCGCCGCCAGCAGGCCGACGGTCGGATCCTTGAGCCCGAGCGCGGCCATGAGGATCACGGTCACGACGAACGCGGAGGAGATGGGGTTGCTGTCGGTGATGCCGAGGGAGATGCCGTTCACTATGGCGAATACGAACACCAGCGAGACCGCGAGTGCGAGATAGCCCACCGGCTGATGCAGCACCTGCGAGCCCGTCAGCACGACCGCGATCCCCCAGAACACGACCCACGCGACCAGCCGCCGAATATTGGTGCGCTTCCAGTCCTCCTGCTCGACCGGCTTGGCGGCGTGCTGCCGCACGCGCTGGTAGGCGCGGAACAGAATCAGCGAAACGTCGATCAGCGCCGCGCCCATGATCATGCCCAGCGCGATCAGGAAGGTGATCTTGCGGAACGGCTCGCCTTCCTTAAGCCAACCGATCGAGATGAAGTACGGGATCAGGGCCCAGCCCACCAAGCCTCCGACGATCGCCGGCACGCCGATGCGCGCGCCGACGATCATCCCGGCGCCGAAGGTGGACGTCGACAGCTCGATCGCGCCGAGGGCCGCGATCTTGGCCGCGCCGATGCCCCCCGCGATCCCGAGCGCCATCCCGCCGAACAGTCGCGATACCGACTTGCGCAGCAGGTCCAGGTCGGTCAGCGCGCGCAGGATGTTGGCCACCGCGAGTCCCGAAGGAAACTTGAGCTGCATCCGGTCCACCAGGATCGGCGTGTAGAGCATCCCCACGCCGACCCCGAACATGCCGATGCACAGCAGGTACAAGACGAGTTGCCATAGCGGCGGTTGCGGCAGGCCCAGCCAGACCATGGCCTGGATCACGACCGCCAAGCCGCTCATTCCGGCCACCGACGCGGCGGTGGTCTGGATGAAGTTCGCGCCGTGCCTTCCCTGCGCGCCGTAGCCGAACGTCACCGTCGAGCCGAGAATCCCGGCGAGCACCTGGCCGCCTACGAAGAAGCCGAGCGAAAAGTTCATGTACGACGCGGCAAGCCCGCCCAGCGGCCCCAGGACCAGAATGCCGATGGCGGCGAGCAGCGCGTAGTACTGCCATGAGCCGATGCGCGGAAGCCAGGCCCAGCGCTGAGCGGATTCTCGGCGCGGCAGCGGTGTGGATGTCATGCAGGGCCTCCTGGATGGCGACGCTGGCGACGGCGGCGCCCGAGATGGGTGCAAATCGAGAGACTTTAGGTCGCGGTCGTCTCGCGGTCAATCACGTCCCTCTCAAGCACACCGCAGTAGCGCTGCGCACCGATGCCCCCCGGCGGGAAGCGTTTCGCGCACCAGAGCTGCGGCTCACTGCGGCGGACAGGCGTCTCGTGTACACTTTGTTTCGCGTCTTGTTTGCCGGGGCGCCGATCGGAGTCCGCTCCTTGTCGATTCCGTACTGGTTATGGGTCATCGCCGGTTCGGCGCTCTGCGTCGGTCCGATCGGCACCATCCTGCTCTGGGGCTCGGTCTGGATCCGCATCGAGCATTGGATGCGGGTCGTTCCCACGCTGCGCCTGGGCCGCGACCTCGCCTCGGCCGATCCCCCCACCGGTCGCGTCTGCGTGGTCGTGCCGGCGTACAACGAAGCCCGCGTGATCGGCACCCTGGTGCGCTCGTTGCGCAGCGAAACCTACCCGCAGTTGCGTATCGTGTTGGCGCTCGACCGCTGCTCGGACGACACCGCCGCTCTCGCCCGCGCCGAGATCGGCGGCGACGAGCGCTTCGAGATCGTCGAAATCGATGCGTGCCCCGCCCACTGGGCCGGCAAGGTTCACGCGGTCCATGCCGGTGTCGCGCGCTCGCGCGGCGCGGCCCAAGCCGACTATCTGTTGTTCGCCGACGCCGATACGGTGTTCAGCCCCGGCTGCGTCGGCGCGTCGGTGGCGATGATGCGCCACCGCAAGCTCGATCTGTTGAGCCTGCTCTCCACGTTGTCGCACGACGCGTGGTTCGAGCGCGTGGTGCAGACCGCCGCGGTATTCGAGCTCCTCCGGCAATATCCCCTGACGCGCGCCAACGCGCTCACCGACCGGCGCGCGTTCGCCAACGGCCAGTTCATGCTGTTCACGCGCAGCGCCTACGAAGCGCTCGGCGGTCATGCGGCGGTGAAGCAGGCGCTGCTCGAAGACCTGGCGCTGGCGCGGCGCATCGAGGAACAGGGCCGCAAGGCTGGCGTCTTTCTCGCCGCGGGTCTGTTCCATTGCCGAATGTACGCGAGCTGGGCCGAGTTCCGGCGCGGCTGGAAGCGCATCTACATCGAGGCGGCCAATCGCAAGCCGCGGCGTCTCGTGCACGCGGCGCGCTGGATACGCTGGCTCGGCACCATCCTGCCGGCGTGGATGCTGGGCGCCGCGCCGCTCGCGGCGCTCTTCGCCGCGCGCGACCCGCAGTTGGGGTGGACGCTCGGGCTGTGGCCGGTCGCGCTGCTGTTGTGGCTGGGTGCGCTGGTGCGCATCTGCGCCTTGGCACACGCACCGCGCTGGACAGCGCCGTTGCACATCGTCGGCGCGTGGCTCACCGCCAATTTGCTGAGCGAAGCCGCGCACGACCTGCACGCGCGCAAGCCCACGCATTGGGGCGGACGCGAATACGACCTGCGGACCGGGAAGGCCTGACCCGCGGCGAACCTGGAGGACGCTCAAGGCCGAAGCCGCCTGAGCGCATGCGCTTCGCGCCACCCTCGAGCTCCGTGGCATAGCCGCTTGAACGGAGCGTCGGCGGGCGGCCGTGGGAGGTGCCCGTTCGCAGGGCCAGCGGCAGAGTGCCCGTCTGCGTGGGGCGGTACCTATGATCGAGCGTCCGGTATCGGAGGACAGGCGGTCCAAGGTGGGACCGGCCTGTCGGGCCACGCAACTACCATGCCACCGAGACCACCGCCTTGCACCGGCACCCCGTTTTCGAGAGAGCAAAGGGCGGAGCAAAGCACCCGAACAGACTGTTCTGCACAGTGCGCGCCAAGTGCCGCCGATCGTCACATTGAGCCGGCAACCGTCGCCTCGCGGCCCCGAAAAGGCCACGGTGCAACCGGCCGGCTCGGGCCGCGGTCGTAGCATCGCAGCGGGCGCATCTCTCCAACCGAAGGAGCCACCCGATGGAAAGAAAAAAAGCCAGCGATTTTCCTCCGGAAGTTCTCAAGCTGTTCGACGGGTACATCCACGGCATGATCAGCCGCCGGGAATTCCTCGACCGTGCCGCCAAATACGCCGTGGGCGGGTTCACAGCGGCCGCCATGCTCGAGAGTCTCCGGCCGAACTACGCGTGGGCGCAGCAGGTCGCCAAGAACGACCCCCGAATCAAGACCGAGTACCTGACCTATGCCTCGCCGAAGGGGTCGGGAACGATGCGCGGCTATTTCGCCCGCCCGGCGAATGCGAGCGGCAAGCTGCCCGGGGTGGTGGTCGTCCACGAGAATCGCGGCCTCACCCCGTACATCGAGGATGTCGCGCGCCGGTTGGCGGTGGAGGGTTACCTCGCATTCGCCCCGGACGCGCTCACGCCGCTCGGCGGCTATCCCGGCGACGAGGAGAAGGCGGCGCAGCTCTTCAACCAGCTCGACCCGGTGAAGCGCACCGAAGACCTCCTGGCCGCGGTCCCGTATCTCAAGTCGCGTCCGGAAAGTAACGGCAAGGTCGGCGCGGTCGGTTTCTGTTTCGGCGGCGGCATCGTGAACACGATGGCGGTGCGGATACCGGAGCTCGCCGCGGCGGTGCCGTTCTATGGCCCGCAGCCGGCCGCCGCGGATGCCGCCAAGATCAAAGCGCCGCTGCTGCTGCACTACGCCGGGCTCGACGAGCGCATCAATGCGGGCTGGCCGGCCTACGAGACCGCGCTCAAGGCGAACGGCGTGAAATATCAGATGTACATGTACCCGGGAACCTATCACGGCTTCCACAACGACACGACGCCCCGCTACGACGAGGCCGCGGCCAAGCTCGCATGGTCGCGCACCCTCGACTTCCTGAAGGCCAATCTCAAGGCCTGATCGAGCGCTACACGTTGTACAGAGGGACCCGCTCCGAGCGCTCGGCGAGGCTTGGGGCGCGGGGCTTGCTGCGCGTCTACCGCGTTGTCGAATAGTCCTATGGATTTCCGGTTGGCGTTGGGCTAACCTGCGAAAGCTTTTGATGGCCCCCGCCCGACCGGCGCTACGACCCAAACCGATGCGAATAGGACCTGTCCTGCCGACGCTCGTTGCGCTCGCCATGCTTGCGTCGGGACCGGCGCTCGCTCAAGGCTTCAAGTTCTCGCAACCCGACGAGTCCGACCGGCTCGAGCAGGAGGCGCGCCAGGATCGCATCGCCGAACAGCTCTCAACGCCGTGCCGCGCCGAGCTCAAGGGCAAGAAGATCATGCTGGTGATCGGCGAGCGGCAGTCGAACGGCTATATTGCAGCGCAGCAGCAGAACTACGGCCCGCACTTCCAGTCGATCAACGCGCGGCTGCGCGCGCTCGGGCTTCGCACCTATACGCCCGAGGAAATCCGCCGGCAGATCGCGCAAGCCGAGATCGACGCCTACTTCAGGAACGACCCGGACGCCATGCTCAGCGCTTCGAAGCGCCTCGGGGCGAGCTTCGTGCTGCGCGGGCTGATCTCGTCGCAGGCCGCCCGCAATCCCATGATGGCGGTCAACCAGGTGTCGGTGAACATGAAGTTCACGCTCTACGGCAGCGACGGTCGGCTCATTTCCGACACCGAAACGAGCTCGAGCTCGTATGCGGGAGCGAACGTCGAGCGCATGGCGCTGACGCTGGTCAACGAGAACGCGGACGAGGTGGTACCCGCACTCTACGCGGATTATTGTCGCAGGGCCGGACCGGCTTCTGCCCGCAAGCCGGCGGCGAAGTAAAACGCTTCGGATCTGGCAAGGGGTCCGATCTCTACAGGGAGCAATCGCCATGAAACATCGCGCGTCAGTCGACATCTCCAAGTACCTGCTCGGGGCGGCGCTCTTCGCGGCGGCCTCGCTCGCCTCCGCCCAGCCGACGTGGGGCAACCCGTCGCCGACCGCCGGCAAAGAGACCTCGCAGAAGGCGAACGCCGCGGCCGACCAGACGATCTATCAGCCGGTCACGTACACCAACGCCGGCAAGAAAGGACCGGCGGTGATCGTGATCCCCGGCGAGATCAAGAGCAACAATGCGACGTTCCTGCAGAAGTTCACGGCCAACAACATCGCGGACTTCGGCGAGGTCGAGCTGTCCAGCGCCAACTTCACGGTGCTGGAGCGTTCGAACCTGGGCCCGCTGCTCAAGGAATTCGAGCTCGCCTACAACTTGGGCGACCAGGACTCAGCGCGCAAGATGTTGCGCATGGGCAAGCTCAAAACCACCAAGTACGTCGTGAAATTCGACATCCTCAAGACCGAACAGGTCGCTGCGGCTCAACAGGGGTTCGACGGCCGCACGCTCGGGCAGATGGTGGGGATCCTGGGCGCGTTCAGTGGCTCGCGCGGCGGAGCCGAAGCCGGTGCGCTGGGCGGCACCGCGGTGGGCTCGGTGCGTTCGAACGAGGCGACCAGCGTCTGGGTCATCGGCATGCGCTACAAGATCATCAACGCCGAGACCACCGAGCAGGTCGCCACCGGTTACACCGAGGAAAAGATGGAGATCGGCGCGACCTCGTCGGGGGCGCTCGGCGTTTCCCAGTCGCAGCAGGGCGGCGTGTCGCTCGACACCATGGTGCAGCGCCTCGTGCAGAAATCGGTGTGGGATATCGACAACAAGTACAAGTGATCGGTTGAGGGTGCGGGTTCGCGACGCCGGCGCCGCCGGCGTCGCCGTTTTCGGGCTTGGGAGCGGGCGATGGCAGAGCAGGAGAGCATCGGCAAATACGAGATCCGACGCGAGCTCGGACGTGGCGCGATGGGCGTGGTCTACGAGGGCTACGATCCCATGATCAAGCGCATCGTCGCGCTCAAAACGATCCGTTCGGACCAGCTCGCCGGCGAAGACGCGGCCGCGGTGATCGCCCGCTTCCGCCGCGAAGCCCAGGCGGCGGGCCGGCTCAATCACCCCAACATCGTATCGATCTACGACTTCGGCGAGGAAGACGGCGCCTGGTTCATCGCCATGGAGTTCGTCCAGGGTCGCGAGCTCAAGCGCTGCTTCGACGCGAACGAGCGCTTCGGGATCGCCGAGATCGTGCGGATCATGACGCAGATCCTCAGCGCGCTCGACTACTCGCATCGCCAGGGCGTGATCCACCGCGATGTCAAGCCCGCGAACATCTTCCTGCTTCCCGATGGCTCGGTGAAGGTCGCCGATTTCGGGATCGCGCACATCGAATCGTCGAACCTGACGCAGGTCGGCACGGTGATGGGCACGCCGAGCTACATGTCGCCCGAGCAGATCATGGGCCTGCCGGTGGACGCACGCTCGGACCTGTTCTCGGCAGGTGTGGTGCTCTACCAGTTCCTGACCGGGGAGAAACCCTTCGCCGGATCGGCGGCGACGACCATGCAGAAAGTGCTCAAGGAAGAGCCGCTGCCGCCCTCCACGCTCAACGTTCAGCTCCCGCCGGCGATGGACGCGGTGGTGAACAAAGCGATGGCCAAGCGCGCTGAGGAGCGCTTCCAGAGCGCGCAGGAGTTTGCCGAGGCGATGCGCGCGGCGGCAACGGCCTCGCGCATCGCCTCGGCGACGTCTGCCGGGCATTCCGACCCGACGCTCGTTGCCGCCGCAGAGGCGACCCTGGCCAACACGGCGGCCGCCGTCAATCTCTCGGCGCAGACGTCGACCGCGGCCGCACCGCCGCCCAAGACGGCGCGCAGCGCCGCAGTCCCGATCGTCGCCGTGGCGGCAGCCGTCGTCGTGGGTGCCGTAGCATGGTTCATCTTTCCGCGCCAAGCGACCGATAGCGCCAAATCGGCGCAGCCACCGGCGATGCCCATGTCCATGGCGAGCCGCGCAGCGCCCGCCTCGCCGTCCGCAACCCCGCCCGCGCCGGGCGCGACGGCGGCGACACCCGAATCCGAGCCTGGAACGCTGCGGATCGCCGCGGTGGGCCTGATCGATCCGAGCGATCCGCGTTACCAGGGCGACCAGGCGCTGCTGCAGAGCGATTTGCGGCTGGACTCCAAGAGCCAGGTCGTCGCCAAGGCGGTGGCTCTCCTGCTCGACGCGAGCTCGTTCGCCAAGAACTACGACCTGCTCAAGGAGCGCCTTCTCGCGAACAGCAGCAACTACATCACCGCCGTGGTGCGCGAGAGCGAGCCGCGCCTGGGCAAGGACGGGCTGATGTCGATCACGACCGAAGCGCTGGTCAACGTCAAGGCCGTCCAGAAGTCGCTCAACCAGATGTCGCGCGACGAGCGCGTCGAGCTTATTCGCGCCAGCGGCGATCCGAAGGTGTCGGTGCAGATCACGGTGCGCGACGCCGATCGGCCGGATGCTCCGCCGCAGCCTTCCCCGGTCGCCGAGAACATCTTGAAGGAGCGCATCAAGGCGTTCGGCTTTCGCACGTGGGTGCAGGGCGCCGGCGACAGCGGCAAGAGCGCCGACGTGGCGGTGCTCGGCGAAGCACAGATCAAGAGGCTTTCCAGGCGCCTGCAAGCCTCCGGTCTCACGGTGACGAAATACGCGCTCACCTCGTGGACGGTGAAGGGCGTGGATCGCGAGACGGGCGAGGAGATCTACTACAACACGGCGCTGCCCAAAGGCGTCGGGAGCTGGGCCAGCGAGGAAGAGGCGCTGCGGGCGGTCGGCGCGAAGATCGCCGACGAGTTCTCGCGCGAGTTCTTCGTGCAGCACGCGAGTGTCACGAGCCGGCCGATCAGGCTGCTTGTCACCGGCATGCCCGACGCGGCCGCGGAGGAGCTGCTCGCGCGCGAGCTCCTCGGCCTGCCCGAGCTGATCGCGGCCATCGCGCGCCCCCCGGCCAAACCGCGCCTCTACGAGCTGCAGGCTGCGGCGACCGGCGATCCGGGCGACATCGTCGCGAACGGCGTGCTCAAGCCGCTCAACGCGAAGCTCGGCCAGACCTGTTTCGGCCTCGGTGGCGTCAACGCAGACCGGGTGTCGGTCACGTTTGACTCGCGCTGCACCCAGGCTTCGGTGCTGAACCGGCTCGAAACCAATCCGCCCGCCGGCTTGTACGGCGCTCCGGTCGGCCGGCAGAAGGCGGTGATCAAGAACCCGGAGATGCTGCGCAAGCTGACGATATAGCAGCGGAGCAAGCGCAAAAAAGTTCTTCGCCGAATTCCGGAAACAATCTCGCTACGTAGGCGGTGAGCCGCTGGGCCTTCGCGCGTGGTGGCGCAAAGCACGTCGTCGAGCGGGTCCGGCTCGCGGCGGCCACTAAACACATGAATGGCCGCGCACGAGCCACCCGCTTAACGACGACTGCGCCACAACGCGCTCAGGCCCAGCAGTTCAGCGCATTGCCGCGTCGTGCCGTAGCGTTCGCCGCTGTGCACGAACCGGGGTCCAGGCAATTCGGCGAAGAACCAAAAAAACGGCAACACACGCGGCCGTTACTTTGAGCGAATCAGTCTCCGCGATCAGTATCGATTGCTGAACCGGTAATCGATGCCGTCCGGACCGATGTAGCCGCGATAGTGGTAGTACGGAGCATCGATCGTCGTCGTCGTGGCGCAACCGGCGAGTACGCCGAGCACCAGCGCGGCGAGGAGAGTTCTCACAACCACCTTCATGGGCAACCTCCTATCGGGATCGTCCCGGAAGTTGAGGCCGGCGTTGGCGGGAGAGGTTCCCGGGAGACCTGTCGGACTGAGACTTACAAATCGCGTGACGATCGAGCAGTCTTATAGCACCCGCGCGCTCCACACCGGCACCATCCACACCGCGTAGCCGCGCGGATCGCGGATATTGGCGATCATCTGCTCGAAGTAGGCGAGCGCGGAGTCGCGGCTGATCGGCGTGAGCTCGCTGATCGAGTCGACATAGCCGTCGCGCCAGGCCTCGATGATCTGGGCAAAGGTTTCTCGCGGAACGTGCAACGGATCGACGATGATGTAGTCGACGGCGATCGCCTCGAGCCCGAGCGCGGCTAGCATGCCGAACGCATTGCGGCCGATGAACAGATCCGTGCCGGTCGCGGCTCCGAAGTGCGTGGGCGCCACGTGCCAGAAATCCCTCGGCTCGAGCGCGCCTCGCTGGAAATGCAGCATGCCGTAGTCCTCGGCGATCACGTGCAGATGGCCGCCGCGTCGCGTCACGCGCACGAGCTCGGCGAGCACGCGCTCCGGATGCGGAATCGACTGGAGGACGTGGCGGCACACGGTGAGATCGAAGCTCGCGTCCGCGGCGTCGAGGCCGTACACGCTCTGGTGCTCGAAGGCGAGCCGCGGCGCGAGGCGCGCGTAGCGCGAGCGCGCGAGGTCGAGATGCGCATCGATGATGTCGACGCCGAGCACGCGGGCGGTCGGGAAGAGCTCGGCCAGACGCGACGCGGCTTCTCCCGTGCCGCAGCCGGCGTCGAGAATGCTGGGCTGCGCGGGGAGAGCGTAGCGCGAAAGCAACGGGACTTCCTGCGGCCAGATGGCGCGCGCCTGGGCCGCGAGGTTGCGCACCATCGACTCGTCGGCCATTTGCTTGGCCTGTGGATTGAGATCCGTCACGCTCTGCCCGCGCAGCGTCGAACCGGCGTCAGCCGGCGAGAGCGATCTCCACCCGGCGGTTGCGCCGGCCTTCGCTCCGGATCTTGAGCACGCGGATGCCGCCGATCTCCGCGATGTTGCGCACGTGCGTGCCTCCGCAGGGTTGCAGGTCGATGCCGGGAATCCTGAGCAGCCGCACGCGTCCTGCACCGCGCGGCGGCTGCACGCTCATCGTCTTCACCAGCCCGGGCCGATTGTCGAGCTCCTCGTCGGTGATCCAGACCGTCTCGGTCTCGACGCCGCGGGCGATCAGCGCGTTCGTCTCGCCCTCGATCTTCGCGGCGTCGAGCAGGCTCATGTCGATGTCGAAATCGAGCCGCGCCTTGTCCGGCGCGATGTTGCCGCCGGTCACCGGCGCGACTACCACGCACGACATCACGTGCAGCGCCGTGTGCAGCCGCATCAGGGCGTAGCGGCGCGGCCAGTCGATCTCGAGGGTCAGCGTCTCGCCGACTTCCGGCCGCGGCATCGATGGCGCCGGGAGGTGCAGCACCGTGTCGACCGCCTCGCCCTTGCGGGTATCGACGATCACGATGCGCTCGCCGTTGGCGCGCACCAGCGCGCCCGTGTCTCCCGGCTGGCCGCCGCCCAGCGGATAGAAGATCGTGCGGTCGAGCTCGATGCCGCCCTGGTGCACGGCGACGACCAGCGCGTGCGTGGTCTGCAGATACGCGTCGTCGCGAAACAGAAGCTCGGTGGGCATAAGCGCTGCCGGCGCCTCAAGCGCGCGCGACGACCAGGTCGTTGTGCTCGGGATGCTTCGCGAGCCAGCGCTGGACGTACGGACAGGTCGCGACGATACGCATTGCGTGCCCGCGCGCGTAGGCGATTGCCGTCTCGGCGAGCGCCTCGGCGACGCCGCGTCCGCGCAGGTTCGGATCGACTCCGGTGTGGACGAGCTCGAGCGTGTGCGGCGCGAGCCGATGGTAGACGAGCTCGCCCTCGCCCTCGGGCAGGCGCACCAGGAAGCGGTGATGCGCGGTGTCGTTGTCGACGACCATGGACGCTTATTCTGCCTCAAGCGGCTCACCTGCGGAAAGCGCGATCGTGACGCGACAACAGGAGCGCGGCCTTCGGTGCCGGATTCACCGTCGCCCGGGATACCCCATCGGACCCGCATGGTGCAACAATGGAGCCTGCCCGGACGAAGCGTGCTCATGGAAAACGTCAAGGCGCTGTTATTCGACGTCTTCGGGACGCTGGTCGACTGGCGCGGCTCGGTCGCCCGGGAAGCGCAATCGATCCTCTCGCCGCTCGGCGTCGCCGTCGACTGGGAGGCGTTCGCCGATGCCTGGCGTGGCGAGTATCAGCCGGCGATGGACGAAGTGCGCAGCGGCCGAGCGCCGTTTTCCAAGCTCGATCTCCTGCATCGGCGCAATCTCGACCGGGTGCTCGAACGCTTCGGGCTCGGCCGCATCGACGAAGCCGCGCGCGCGGAGCTCAACCTCGCCTGGCATCGTCTCGACGCCTGGCCCGACACGGCGGCGGGACTCGCGCGCTTGCGCGTGAAGTTCCGGATCGCACCCTGCTCGAACGCCAACATCTCGCTCATGGTCGATCTCTCGCGACGCAACGGCTGGAACTGGGATGCAATCCTCGGCGCCGAGATCGCGCGCGACTACAAGCCGAAGCCGATCGTCTACCTTGCTGCCGCAGCCGCCTTCGACTGCGCGCCGCAGGAAGCGATGATGGTCGCCGCGCATTCCTCCGATCTCGCGGCAGCTGCGGCAAGCGGGCTACGCACCGCGTTCGTCGCGCGCCCGAACGAGCATGGCCGGGGCAAAGGCGAGCGTCGCGCGAGCGTGCCGGTTGGGCTCTCGGTCGAGAGCATCGTCGCGCTCGCCGACCGGCTGCGGTGCGCGTAAGTGCCTCAGGCGAACGCAGGTCGCGCCGTGGCCCGGCGCAGCAGAAACAGCGCGATCGAAACGTTGAGCAGGTTGAAGGCGAGCCCGTTGATGAACGCCGCGCGATAGGAGCCGGTGAGGTCGAAGATCGCGCCGGACACCCAGCCGCCCAGCGCCATCCCGAGGAGCGTGGCGGTGATGACCGCGCCTACCCGCGCCCCCGCCTCGCGCGTCGGAAAATACTCGCGCACGATGATCGCGTAGCTCGGCACGATGCCGCCCTGGAACAGACCGAAGAGCCCCGAGATCACGTACAGGGACACCATGCCGTCGAAGGGCAGGAAGAGCAGCAGCGCGAGGCCCTGCAGGCTCGAGCCGAGCACCAGCGTGCGCAGTCCCCCGATCCGGTCGCTGATGAAGCCGAAGGCGAGCCGGCTCACGATCCCGCTGGCGAGCATCAGCGAGAGCATCTGCGCACCGCGCGCGGGACCGTAGCCCAGGTCGCTGCTGTAGGCGACGATGTGCACCTGCGGCATCGACATCGCCACGCAGCAGGCCACACCGGCGACGATCAGGAGCGCCTGCAGGCCCCGGCTCGACAGGCCGAGCGTGCCGGCGTGCACGGTCGAGCCGGCGCGCGCGGCCGAAGGCTTGAGCTCGACGACCGGCGGCGGGCGCCGCAGCAGCAGCGCGAGCGGGACCATGGTCGCCACACAGAACACGCCGATGGCGACGTACGTGTGGCGCCAGCCCTCGCTCTGGATGAGCTGCTGCACGATCGGCGGCCACAGCGCGCCCGCGAGATAGTTTCCGCTCGCGAAAATCGCCACGGCGATACCGCGTCGGCGCACGAACCAGAGCGAGATGTGCGCGAGCAGCGGCGCGAAGGTTGCCGCGCTGCCGGCACCGATCAACAGGCCTTGCGCGAGCGCGTACTGCCACAGGCTCCCCGCCGCACCCGCGGCCTCGAACCCAAGCGCGAGTGCGAGCGTCGCCGCGATCACCGGCAGCATGATGCCGAAGCGATCCGCGAGCCGTCCGAGGACGACGCTCGCCAGACCGAAGCCGATCATGGTCAGCGTGTAGGGCAGCGACGCCGCACCGCGCGCGACCCCGAATTCGGCCTGCACGGCGGGAAGCGCGACGACGACGGACCACATGCCTACGCCGCCGATGGTCGACAGCGCAAGGCTCACCGCCAGGCGCAGCCAGGCGTGGCGGCCTTCTGCTTCGTTCTCGGGTTGCTTCATCGCGCTCCTTTTTCGAGGAGCAGCGATTGTGCCATGCGGGGAGTGTTTCCCGGCGCTCGCTCGCGCCGCTACGAGTAGGTCGGCTCGGTAAACATCGAGGTGATGACCACCTTGCTGATCGCCGGGTTGTCGGGAACGACGTAGAGGATCGGGGTGAGCAGCTCCTCGAAGATTCCGCGCAGGCTCCGCGCGCCGGTCTTGTACTCGAACGCGATCTCGGCGATCTGCTCGAACACCAGCGGCTTGACGACGAGCTCGACGTTCTCGGTGCGGAAGATCTCGCGAAACTGGCTGTAGATCGAGCTCTTGGGCTCGGTCATGATCCGCACCAGCATCTTCCGGCTCAAATCCTGGAAATGCGCCACGACCGGCAGCCGGCCGGTGAATTCAGGGATCAGCCCGAAGGTGAACAGATCGGTCGGCTTCACGCGCGAGTTGAGCCGGTCCAGGATCTTCTGGTTGTCCGCGCTAGAGGTGGCGATGAACCCGTAGCCGTGCGTCTGCGACATGATCTCGTCCAAGCCCACGAAGGCCCCGCCGCAGATGAACAGAATGTCGGTGGTGTCGATGTACTGGCCGCCCGGGAGCTTGACCGGCGCGCCTTCCATGATCTTGAGCAGCGCGTGCTGCACGCTCTCGCCGGAGGTGCCGCGCGGCTCGCCATCGATCGCCTTGAGCTTGTCGATCTCGTCGATGAAGACGATGCCGTGCTGCGCGTGCGCGATATCGCCGTTCGCCTTGTCGACGAGCCGCTGCAGGATCGCCTCGATCTCCTCGTTGACATAGCGGGTCTGCGCGAGCGAGGTCGCTTCCGCGGTCACGAACGGCACTCCGAGGAAGCTCGATAGCGTGTTGCACAGCAGGGTCTTGCCGGTTCCCGAGGAGCCGATGAGCAGGATGTTGCTCTTGAACATCGGGGTGTCGTCGCGCCGCAACTGCGCGATCTTCCTGAAGTGCGAATAGACCGCCACGGCGACGGTCTTCTTCGCCTCGTCCTGACCGATCACGTACTGGTCGAGATAGCTGGCGATGGAGCTCGGCTTGACGGTCGGGTCGAGCAAGGGCGCGGGCGAGGCGGACAGGGTCTGGCGGTATTCTGTGAGGGCGAGCGCGTTGTGTAAAGCTCGCCTCGCTCATGTGCGGGGAGATATCCCGCAGGCGAGCGCCGTCGGGTCTTTCCGGCGAACGGCTTCGGCCGGCTTGCGGGGCCGCGGGCGAGCGCCTAAGCTGTCCAAGGAAGGGCGGCGGCTCATTTCCGGCGCGTCGCTCCCCCGCCGCCCTTGTTTGGTTCGGGACATTGCATGGCGGCCGATGCCACATCCGACGGAGCACCACCCGAGCGGCTCGTCGTCGAGGTGCAGGGTTCGCGCGAGGTCGGTCCGGTCGAAGCGGAGGGTTTGCTGCGGGAGTGTCTCGCGCTCACCCACAAGCGACTCGACGCCGCGATCTGGCGCGCGCTGCAACGCCTGCAGGGCGCGGCCGGCGAGGATGACGAAGATCCCACCGACGCGACGGCGACCGCGCCGGACGCCGCGCTGCTCACGCCGCAGGCCCGCACCCTGGACGAGAGGATCGCGCGAGCCGTCCTCGAGCAGCGTAGCGAGTTCATACCGCGCTTCCGGGCGGCGTTCCACCAGGCCTTCCAGCGCCGTCGCGAAGGCAAGCCGCGACCTCGCACCCAGGGCGACAAGTCAGCGCAACTCGCGATCGTCGACTACGGCGACCACTCCGCGCAAATCGCGCTCAAGGGCGCGGTCAAGGCGATGCGCGAGGCGACGCTGGAGGAGGCCTTCGCGCTCGACTTCCGGGTGCGCCTGATCCTGCGCCAGCCGCCGGCGCCCGCCGGTACGTTCGACAATCCCTGGAGCGCGGACTACATCTGCGACGCGTTCGGCAGCGCCTGCCGCGAGCTCTGGCCGAAGGACGGCCTGTGGCGATCGATCATGGAGCGTCTCGTGCGCGCGACTACGCCGCAAGTCGCCGCGCTTCACCGCGAGCTCAACGTGCTGCTGCAGGACCGCGACGTGCTCCCGATGCTGCGCGTGCGCACCCGCGCGCGAAGCGGCGCGCCGATACCGCAGGAGACCGACAGCCATGCGCTGTTCGAGCGGCTGGTGCAGCTCCTGGGCGCCAGCGCAAGCGCCCAACCGACCGCGTCGTTCGCCCGCGTCGGGGCGCCGGCGCCGGGAGGCGTTGCGCCGGGCAGGCTCGGTGCGGGGCCCGGATCGATGTGGCCGGCCGCCGGCGCAACGACCCGCTCCGGGCGCGCCTGGGCGGCGAGTGCCGAGGAGTGGGCCCGCCAGCAGAATACGCTGCTCTGGTCGGCGCTCGTCGCGGCGCTCGGCAGCCTGCAACGCGGCCAGCCGCTCGCACCGGGGTTGCCGGAGCTCTCGGGCATCGATCGTGAAGCGTTGCGCAGCGGGAGCGCCAACGAGCTGCCCGCGCTGAGAGCGGCGTTCGAAGGCAAGACCGGCTCGCCCGCGGCGCGCGCCTCGATCGACGTCGTGGCGGGTGTGCTCGAGTCCGTGTTCGACGATCGGTATCTGCCCGACGAGATCAAGGCGGTGTTCGGGCGCCTGCAGATTCCCTTGCTCCGGGCCGCGCTCCTCGACCCGCGGCTGGTCTCGCAGCCGCGTCACCCCGCGCGCCGCTTCTTCGACTCCCTGGCGCAGGCTTCGGTCGACCTGCAACCCGGAACCGAGCGCGGTCGCGCGTTGATCGAGCTCGCCCGCAGCCTCGCCGAGGAGATTCGGGACGACTTCGACGGCGATCCAGCCATCTTCGACGCCGCGCTGAGCGAGCTCGACGCCTTTCTCGACGCCGAGCGGGCCGAGGTCAATGCGCGGCTCGCCGAAGCCGTGCCGCCGTTGATCGCGCAGGACGAACGCGCCGACGCGCGCGCGGAAGCGCAGGCGGCGATCGATGCGCGGCTTGCCGGACGCCCGGTGCCGCCCGAGATCCGCGCGTTCCTCGACCACGAATGCGTCGGGCGGCTCTCCGCGATCTGCCTCAAGGATGGGCCCGAGGGCTACGCGTGGGAAGGCGAGCTCGCGATGATCGAGGAGCTGCTGTGGAGCATCACGCCGAAGACGAGCAACGCGGCGCGCAAGAAGCTGGCGAGCCTCCTGCCGGCGCTGCTCAAGCGCATCGACCGCGACTGGTCGCCGGAGAACGATGCGCAGGCCCGCCGGCAGGCGCTCATGGCGTGCCTGTTCGATCTGCACGTGCGCTCGCTCAAAGCCGCAGCCGAGCCCGCCGGCGCCGCCCCGGCCGCGCCGGCGCCGGCGGTCGCCACCATGGCAACCCTCGCCGCCATCGCGCCGCCCCCAGCCGAGCCCGACGAGCACGACGAGCAGGTGTTCTCGCTGGTGCGCGGCGACTGGGTGGAATTCAGAAGCGAAAGCGAGCCGGTCCTGGCGCGGCTCGCCTGGCGCGCGCCGCAGCGCCGGCGCCTGTTGTTCACGCATCGCGACGGAACCACCGCGTTCGTGCACACGCCCGAGAGCCTCACCGAAGCGTTCCGGAACGGCCATGCCGTGCTCGCGATCGAAGCCGTCCCGCTGTTCGACCGTGCGATGGCGCGCCTGGTTACGCGGCGCTCGCGGCAGTCCGCTGCCGCGACCGCATAGTCGGCGGCAGCGCGGGAGTCAAGACTCGCCGTGCGCCCGGCGCGAATCCTCCGGCGCCCGCGCTCGGTCGCGCATCCCGTAGTCGCGGACCACCGCGGCGACCCGTAGCCGGTAGTCGGCGAAGATCGACTGCCTGCCGAGCGCCTGGATGCGGCGATGCTCTTCGACGTTGCGCCACTCGCGCACCGCAGCTTCGTCGCGCCAGAACGACAGCGACAGGATCTTGCCCGGGGTAGTGAGGCTCTCGAAGCGCTCGATCGACACGAAGCCGTCGATCTTCTCCAGCAACGGGCGGAGGCGGGCCGCGGCGTCGAGGTAGGCGTCCTTTCGACCGGGGCGTGGTTGCAATTCGAAGATCACGGCGATCATGCGTGCTCTGCGCTGGCGGCTGCGGCGGCGAGGCGAAACGCGCCGTCGCCCTCGGCGTACTCTCGGAACGCGTTGCGCAGGAAGGGATCGATCTGATAGGCGATGAAGCAGGCGATGACCATGACCATTCTCGCTCGACGCGATAATGCCGATGATAACGCCTTGCGCCGTCGCGATGGGTCGTCTAGCATCGAAACATGAAAGGCAGGGTGGGCGTGCAACGCGAAGGGCTCGCTGTGGCGAGCTTCTCGGCGTGACGTGGCAAATCGGCGAGGAGTTGGGCGACGGCCGGTGGCACGCACCCGCCGCGCAACGCAACCGCGGCCCGATCCTCGAAGTGCTCACGCGCGTGCTTCCGCCGACGGGCCTCGTGCTCGAGGTCGGCAGCGGCACGGGAGAGCACGTCGTGCATTTCGCGCAAGCGCTGCCTCGGCTCACGTGGCAGCCGACCGAGCCCGACGCGGCGCTGCGCCGCTCGATCGCGCTCTGGGTCCGGCACGAGCAGTTGGGCAACGTTCGAGAACCGCTCGCGCTCGACGTGCGTGAGCGCCCGTGGCCGGTGAGCGCGGCGGATGCCGTCGTGTGCATCAATGTCGTTCACGTCTCGCCGTGGGCCACCACGCTCGATCTGCTTGCAGGTGCGGCGGATATCCTGCCGCTGGGCGGCGTGCTGTATTGCTACGGACCCTACCGCCGCCACGGTCGCCACACGGCGCCCAGCAACGAGGCTTTCGACGCCAAGCTCCGCGCTTACGATCCCGAATGGGGACTGCGCGATCTCGAGCAAATCTGCGCGGCGGCGGATCGAGTCGGGCTGGAGCTCGCCGAAGTCCTCGACATGCCCGCGAACAATTTCAGCTTGATTCTCCGGGGCCGTGACGCGTCGCTGCGGCCCCGCCCCGGCGCGCGAGCATGACCGGACCCACGCGCGAGTTCTGGCAGCAGCGCTTCGTGGCCAGGGAGACACCGTGGGATCGCGGCGCGCCGAGTCCGCAGCTCGCGGCCTGGCTCGAAGCGCGCTCGCTCGCGCCCTGCCGCATCCTCGTGCCCGGATGCGGCAGCGGCCACGAGGTCGCCTTGCTCGCCCGTATGGGCTTCGAGGTCACGGCGCTCGACTACGCGCCGGCGGCGATCGCGCTGACGCGAGAGCGCCTCGCGCAGGCAGGGGCGCGAGCCACGCTGGTTCAGGCGGACGCGCTCGAATGGACTCCCGCCGCGCCGTTCGACGCCGTCTACGAGCAGACGTGTCTGTGCGCGCTGCATCCCGATCACTGGCGCGCCTATGCCGATCAGCTCGACGCCTGGCTCGCCCCCGGCGCGCGGCTCTATGCGTTGTTCCTGCAAGCCACGCGTCCGGGTGCAGCCGACGGGCTCGTCGAGGGGCCGCCGTACCACTGCGACATCAACGCCATGCGCGCGCTCTTCGCGCCGCCGCGGTGGGCATGGCCCTCGCCGCCGTACCCGCGTGTGCCGCACCCGCGCGGCTGGGCCGAGCTGGCGCTGGTGCTGGTGCATCATGCGCCCGCTGCGACGAGCGCGTGAGCGCCGTCGCTGCGGCGCCGCCGGCACAATCAGCGGCGGCGATTCAACCTGACGGAGGCGTTTCGCGCGCGGTCGGCTCGACAAGCCGAGTGGGTATCCACACCTCGCTCCTCAACGTGCGGTGCACCGGGCACTTGTTGGCGATCTCGAGGAGCTTCGCGCGCATCGCGTCGTCGAGCGGCCCGCTCAAGTCGATGACGCGCTCGATGCGGTCGATGCGCCCTTCTTTCGTTTCGCACTCGCTGCAGTCGCTGGCATGGATCTTCTCGTGCCTGAGGCTGACGCCGACGCGCTCGAGCGGGAGACGCTTGGCATCGGCGTACATGCGGATGGTCATCGCCGTGCATGCACCGAGCGCCGCGGAGAGCAGATCGTACGGCGACGGGCCCGCGTCCTCGCCGCCGGCCGAGGTCGGTTCGTCGGCGGTCAAGCGGTGCGGGCCGATCGCGATCTCCTGCTCGAACTTGCCGGCGTGGGTCTCGCTCACCAGCACCGTCTCGCGCGGGGCGTCCACTGCCGGCGCCTCTCGGGCGGGTTGCGGGAGGTAGCGGCTCGCCCACGCGGCGAGCACCGCGCCGACATATTGGGCGTCGCCCTTCCGGGTGAGCAGGTGATCGGCATCGTCTAAGGAGACGAAGCTCTTCGGATGCTTGGCCGCGAGAAAGATCTGCGACGCGTTGTCGATGCCGACCGTCGCATCGCGCGGCGCGTGAAAGACGATGAGCGCGCGCCGGAGCCGAGCGAGCGCCGCGGAGAGCTTCTGCGCGGCGACGTCCTCGAGGAATTCGCGGCGGATGCGAAACGTCCGCCCGGCGAGTTCGACCTCGGCTTCGCCGTGAGCGTCGATCGCGGCGCGCTGGCCGGAGAAGAGCGTGGCGAGGTGCGCGGGATCGGCGGGCGCATTGATCGTCGCCACCGCGACCGCTTCGGGAATCTGCCCGGCGGCCGCGAGCACTGCGGCGCCGCCGAGGCTGTGTCCGACCAGGATCGCCGGCGCCGCGTGCTCGCGTCGAAGCCACGCCGCGGCGGCGACGAGGTCGGCGACGTTCGACGAGAAGGTCGTGCTCGCGAACTCGCCCTCCGATCCGCCGAGACCGGTGAAATCGAAGCGCAGCACACCGATGCCGGCAGCGCAGAGCGCCTCGCTGATGAAGGTTGCGGCCTTGCTGTCCTTGGAGCAGGTGAAGCAGTGCGCGAACAGCGCGTAGGCGCGCGGGCGCGACCAGCGGACGCCGGAGGGCAGATCCAGCCGCGCCGCGAGCGCGTGCCCGGCGGCACTGGGAAAGGAAACAACCCGGCTGAGACGAGCCATGAGCGACTCCTCTGGAATGATCTCGTCGATCTTATCAGTCGCCGCCGACCGGAGGTTTGCTAACGGGAATGACGTGCGGGCAACCCCGATTTCGACAACAAGCTCGCGGAAGCGATCTGCCCGAACAACACGTGCCGGCGCAAGCGAGCGGCCAGAGCCACACGTGCCGGCGCGGCCGCTGGGTCCGCGTCAGTAGCGGGCGTTGCCCGGCGTTCGCGGGAAGGGAATGACGTCGCGCACGTTGGCGAGGCCGGTCGCGTACGCCACCGTGCGCTCGAAGCCCAGGCCGAATCCCGCGTGCGGCACGGTGCCGTAGCGGCGCAGGTCGCGGTACCAGCCGTAGTGTTCCGGGTCGAGCCCGGACGCGGCCAGCCGCGCGTCGAGCATCTCGAGCCGCTCCTCGCGCTGGCTGCCGCCGACGATCTCGCCGATGCCGGGCGCGAGCACGTCCATCGCGGCTACGGTTCTGCCGTCGTCGTTGGCGCGCATGTAGAACGCCTTGATCTGCTTTGGATAGTTCATCACCACCACCGGCCGCTTGGCGTAGCGCTCGGTGAGGTAGCGCTCGTGCTCGGACTGCAGGTCGATGCCCCACTTGACCGGAAATTCGAACGAGCGCTTCGCCTGTTCCAGGATGCGCACCGCTTCGGAATAATCCATCCGCACGAACTCGGAGTCGACGATGCCCTGCAGCTTGGCGATCACGCCCTTTTCGATGCGCTCCTCGAAGAAGGCCATGTCGTCGGGCCGCTCGGCGAGCACGGTGCGGAAGATGTGCTTGAGCAAGCCTTCGGCCAGCGCGGCGTCGTCGGCGAGGTCGGCGAAGGCGATCTCGGGCTCGATCATCCAGAACTCCGCCAGGTGCCGGCTGGTGTTGGAGTTCTCAGCGCGGAAGGTGGGGCCGAAGGTGTAGACCTTGGACAGGGCCAGACAGTAGGCTTCAACGTTGAGCTGCCCGGAAACGGTGAGAAACGTCTCGCGCCCGAAGAAATCCTGCGCGAAGTCGACCTTGCCCTGTGGGGTGCGCGGCAGATTGGCGAGATCGAGCGTCGACACGCGAAACAGCTCCCCTGCGCCCTCCGCGTCCGACGACGTGATGATCGGCGTGTTGACCCAGACGAAGCCGTGGTCGTGGAAGAAGCGATGGATCGCCTGCGCGATCGTGTGCCGGACGCGCGTCACCGCGCCGATGACGTTGGTGCGCGGCCGCAGATGCGCGACCTCGCGCAGGAACTCGAGCGTGTGCGCTTTGGGCTGGATCGCGTAGGAATCTGGATCCTCGACCCAGCCGAGGACCTTGATCGCGCTCGCCTGCATCTCGAAGGGCTGGCCTTTCGCCGGCGAAGGCACGATCGCGCCCGAGGCCTCCACCGCGCAGCCGGTCGTGAGGTGCAGAACCTCGTCCGCGTAGTTGGGAAGCGTGTTCGGCGCGACGACCTGCACCGGATGAAAGCACGACCCGTCGGAGACGTGCACGAAGGAGATGCCGGCTTTAGAGTCGCGCCGGGTACGCACCCAACCTTTGAGGGTGACGGAGGTGTCTTGCGGCGCCCGGCCGGCGAGGATGTCGGCGCAACTGAGCGAAGCCATCGCTCAATTGTAATGGCGGCGCGCCGGGCGGTCGACCGCGGACCCGCGCCGGGCCAGGCGAGGATGACGGCGGGGCGGCTCGCCTTGATCGTCGCGGCGCTGTGGCGTATGTTGGGTCACTTCCCGCGGGCCGCGATCCTCAGGGCCGGCGCGATCTGTCGGAGGTGCTTCCATGAAAGCAGCCAGTGCATGGCCCATCGTCGCAACCATGATGCTCGGCGGGGTTGCCCTGGCCGGCGAGTTGAACGACAAGATCAAGGTCGAGGTCAGAAGCACGGGTATGCATTCGGAGGCTGCGCCGGGAGCGTATGTCTGCGCGGGCGGACACCTTCACCTGAAGGGCACGGTGCAAAACCTCGCTGCCGAGCCGGTCGGGCCGGTCGAGGTCGCCGGGAAGGTCTTCGACGCCGACGGAAAGGTGCTGGGCACGGCGACCGCGACCACGAAACGTCCCGTCCTCAACCCCAACGACAAAGCCGACATCGACCTCGAATTTCTCGCCGTTACCGGACCGCTGATCGAGCAGGTGAAGAACCAGGAGCTGACGGTCGTCGGCGTCCGACCGAAGCCGTAGCGATCGCCGCGGCGGCGCGGCGAGGCCGCGATCGAGCCGCGAGGGCCCGTGGCTCGCGGCGTGCAGCTACTGCGTGCGGTGTGGGCTGATGCGATCGAGCTTCGCCGCGTACAGGTCGTGCTCCTTGCGGGTCGAGCTGTTCTGCAGCGCAAGCTCGAGCTGCGCGCGCGCCTGCTTGGTGTCGCCGAGGCCAAGGTACGCGGCCGCGAGCCAGAAGTGGAACTCGTGGTAGTAGGCGTCGCGCTCGAGCTCCTTGGTGAACAGATCCCGCGCCTTCCTGTAGTCGCGCTCGCGCATCGCCGCCATGCCGAGGTTGAAGAAGTAGAACGGCGGATACGGCTGCAACTGCTGCAGCTTGCGGGTCAAGGCTTCGGCTTCCGCGATCCGACCCTCGTCGCGCAGCACGAGCGCCAGGTTCGACATGACCTCCGTGTTGGCCGGCTCGAGCTCGAGGACGCGGGCGAGCACCTGTTCGGCCTCCGGAAGATTGCCGTGATGGCGGTAGGTGAGCCCCAGCGTGTTGTAGGCGCTCAGGAACTTCGGGTCGCGTTCGATGGCTTCGCGCGCATACCAATAAGCATCATCCACCTGCCCGCGCGCGAGCGATTCGGCGGCCCGGTTGTTCATGTACATCGCGACGATGGTCTGTTCCTCGAGCGCGCGCAAGCGCAGGCCCCGGATGTCCTGCTGCGGCAGGAAATCGATCGTCATCACCGCGTTCGATTCGTCGAGGACGCGCTCGCGCTGGATCGTGCCGAGCGTCAGGTTCACGTGAGCGCTTGAAAAGTACATGTCGCCGCTCCGACTCCAGGCGTCATCGACGAGCACCTGCTGGTAGCGAACCGTCAGCCCGACCTCCTTCGCGAGCGCCGCGCTCATGATGACCAGCGACAGACAGTTTCCGGCCCGGGCGGCGAAGGTCTGCGCCGCATTCCGCGTGATCTCCGCGTCGTATTCGAGCTTGAGCTGGCCCTTGCTGTAGAGCGCATCGACGAGTCCGCGCAGCGGACCCTCGAAGCGAAGCTGGTCGGCAATCTCGGTGCGGAGGTAGTTGCGCATGTCGTCGCTCAACGCGAACACGTCGTCGGCGCTGATGCGCTGCGACGCAGGGGCGAAGAGCTGATCTCGGAACAGGGGGTTCGGCTGCGGCGCCGGCACGGTCGCGCAGCCGACAACCAGTACGGAGAGAATCAGGACGCTCAAGCGGCTCATCCATCCCCCTTCCGCTGCCACGGAGGCAACACGGCTGGAAGTATCTTCGTCGCTGTGGAGGCGGTCAAGCGGCCCGCGCCGTGCGTCCTGCCGGCCTTGGAGGCGCCGCGAGCTTCGCGATTCGGCCGGCGACCTTCAGGGCTGCTTCTTGCGGTCCAGCATCTCGCGCAGATTGGCGAACGGCGCGTGCGTCGCGCCGCGGCGCTCACCGGAGGTGACCGTGCCGCCGCCCGCGGCTTCCAGTTGCCGCTGGTGCTCGTTGTCGTGGCAATACACGCACAAGAGCTCCCAGTTGCTGCCGTCGGGCGGGTTGTTGTCGTGATCGTGGTCGCGGTGGTGCACCGTCAGCTCGCGCAGGTTGGCGCGGGTGAACTCGCGGCCGCAGCGACCGCAGATCCAGGGATAGATCTTGAGCGCTAGTTCCCGGTAGCTTTGCTCGCGCTCCTTGGCGGCGCGGCGAGCCTCCGCCAGCAGCCGATCGAGCTTGCTCGGATCCTTCGCGGTCATGACCGGTTGCGCCCGCTCACGGCTCGGCGAGCCGGTTCGTTTTGGCCGCCATGATGAAATCGTTCTCGTGCCGGGAGTTCATCCGCATATAGGCATACTCATTCGGCTTGAGAAGCTTCTAGGGACCGTCGGTCCCAATGCGCGAGATCGGCGGCCGCCTCATAGCTCGTCTGCAGGAACGCCAGCAGCTTCTCCTCGGGCGTGTCCGCCCCGCTGACCGCCTCATAGGGCAAGACGAACTCGCGCAACGCAGCGTCGTACCGGGCCTCGGAGGGCTGCACCGGCGCTCGGCCGAAACCGGCCGGCTCCGGATAGGCATAGCTGTAGAAGAGCGGAAACGGCGCCGCGGCACCACCTGGCCAGAAGCCGCAGCTGCTCACCTCGTGCGAATAGGCGTCGCGTGTCACGCGATCGGGAAGGTTGGGGACGCCACCCGGATGCGGCGGCGCGGTCCGTCCCGAAAAGCGGGTGACCGCGAGATCGAAGCTGCCCCAGAAGAAGTGCACGGGACTGGCCTTGCCGCAGAAGCGTGATCGAAAGCGCTGAAACACCTTCGCCGACGACGCGAGGATACGCCAGCACCGATGCGCATGCTCCGCATCGTAGGCCCGATGCTCGTCGTCGACGTCGAACGCAACGCGACTGTCCACTTCGACCGGCTTGCGGTATATCTCGACCGGCATTCCCAGCGCCCGCAGCGCATCCATCACGGATCGGTAGAACACCGACACCGGCATCGGAGCCAAGACAATGCTATGCCGCTCGCCGCGAGTGGTTTGGATGTCGAGCTCGTGGGCGACGAAATCGAAGTCGATCTGCAGCTGTTCTTCCGCGTACGGCATCGGCCCCGTCGTGAGGCCGCGCGCGGTGGGGTAGAGCGTCACCTGCCAGCAGTGGTTGAGCCAGGGCATGCGAGCGAGCCGGATCTTGCCCACGATCTGCGTCCACATGTGCAGCGTCGCGTACGTCTCCTTCCAGGCATCGTACGGCAGGTCGGGCCAGTGAGGATGTGCCATACAGTTCGTCGCGGAGAGTGTACGGGTCGCGCTTGGTCGACAGCGAACCCTTTCTCGGAATATATTGCGCGCGGAGAAGGAGCGCCATGGGTGTATCGACAGCGCTGGTCGTCATTATCGTCGCTCTAACAGCCAGCTCGGTCGGGCTATGGGCCTATCGGCGCTCATCTGCACAGCCACGCATCCGCAACAGAAGAAACGAGGCGAAACCCGTCGCGAAGGCAAAAGGCGAGCACAAGAAGCAAGCCGAGCAATGGGGCGTGCGGATAGCGGCACCGACGAGGGACAAGGCCTGTCCGGAAGCGCGGCAGATCATCGGCAGGGAGTTTCCGCTCGATAAGAAACCGCCGCTGCCGTTACCGCACTGCCCGTATCCGCACCAATGCGCCTGCTATTACACCAAGTTGTTCGACCGCCGCAAAGGGCAGCGCCGCTCGGCTAAGGAGCGGCCGGCGGAAGGTGAGAACATCGACTCGAAAGACCGCCGCTCCGGCAAGGACCGGCGCAAGCACAAGAGCGATATCGACTGGGCCTGACGCGGGTGCGTACGGCAGCGGCCTGGGCGCCTTGGATCCGGAGGGGCTCGGTTCGCCGCCCGCGGAAGAGGACCTCAGTCGGCCCCGACGCTCCAGAAGCTGACCGGCGGAGTCGGCCGGTTCAGATACCGGTCTTTGATGCGCTGCCGGAGCTGCTGCGCGTAGCGGATTTCCTCGATCGACGCGGCGACGAAAGGCGTCAACGCCGAGTCGGCGCTCGGAGTCGTACTCGCTTGAAGCAAGTGGAGCATCTCTCGTGACCTAGGTTTGAGCATTTCCATGGCTCGAATTCTGCGCTGCGACGGGACGCCTCCACTATCGGCGAGGTCCGGTTCCGTGTGTCGGCC
This sequence comes from Casimicrobiaceae bacterium, assembly GCA_036382945.1. Lineage (GTDB taxonomy): Bacteria > Pseudomonadota > Gammaproteobacteria > Burkholderiales > Casimicrobiaceae > PALSA-1003. The sequence continues at coordinate 16,374 of DASVPH010000030.1, read as the reverse complement.
CTGTCCGATTCGTGGAGTAGGATAGGCATACGTGGACTGTAGGAATCGTCCTATGCGCGAGCTCGCTGCGACCCGAGCGATCCGGCCGACGGGGGGCGTCGCGCTCGCTGTGATCTTCGCGGCAACGTCGGCCGCTTTCGCGGAGGAAAAGCCCATGAGCCTGTCGATCACTTCCAGCGCTTTCGCGCCCGAGGGCGCGATCCCGTCGGTCTACACCTGCGAAGGCAAGGACATCTCGCCACCGCTCGCCTGGAGCGGCGCACCGGCAGGCACCAAGAGCTTCGCGCTCATCGTCGACGACCCCGACGCGCCCGACCCTGCGGCGCCGAAGATGACGTGGGTGCATTGGGTGCTCTACGACATTCCGCCCACCGCGACGGGTTTGCCTGAAGCGGTCAAGGTGGCTGCCTTGCCTGCGGGGGCTCGCGAAGGCACGAACGATTGGGGCCGTACCGGATACGGCGGTCCGTGCCCGCCCACCGGCCGCCATCGCTACTTCCACAAGCTCTACGCGCTCGATACGCTGCTGCCCGATCTCAAGCGGCCGAACAAGGCCGCGCTGGAGAAAGCGATGCAGGGACACATCCTGGCGCAGGCGGTGCTGATGGGGACGTACCAGAAGCGGCGCTAGCGGGTCTTCGAGGGCGCTGCCGGCGCTTGGCGTCGCGGCGTATTATGGTGTGCGGCGACGCGTCGGCGCGCCGCTTGCTGGCACGACCGTCTCGGGAGAAGGGATTACCATGAAGCTGCGTCGCGTGGTAGGTGCGATTTCCGTCGCGGTCGTGCTGGGATTGACCGCGCTGTACGGCTCCAAAGCAAGAGCCACCTCCTTTAGCACCGATCAGTCCGACCTGTGGTGGATCCCCGCCGAGAGCGGCTGGGGAATGCAGATCGTCCACCAGGGCAGTGTCCTGTTCGCCACCATGTTCGTCTACGACGCCGCGGGCAAGCCAACCTGGTATGTCGCGACCCTGGATTACGGGGGACTGGACTCGAACGACAAGAACTTCTGGACCGGGACACTTTACGCTACGACCGGTCCTTGGTTCGGGACGGTTCCCTTCGACCCCGCGACGGTGACGGCCACCCCGGTCGGGTCGATGACCTTTACCGCCGAGTTCATTGAAACGGCCAGTCTGACCTACTCGGTCGATGGCGTGGTCGTGAACAAGGCGATCACGCGCCAGGTGTTGGTTTACGAGAACTTCAACGGAACGTTCTTCGGCATTTACAACCAACAGGTGAGCGGCGCCGGGTGCCCCGCGGACGCAAACACCGCGGCCGCACCTTTGGCTGCCACCATAGCGCAAGCGGACACCGCGATGACCGTCACCGTGCTCACGGGCAGCACGCTGACGGTGACTTGCACCTATAGCGGCGTCTATAGCCAGGTAGGGCATTTCGGGGCGCTGGACGGCAATTACACTTGCAGCAACGGCGATTTCGGCTCGTTCGTGTTCTACGAGATGGCCAACAGCTTCTACAGCCTCCGCGCTCGATTCAGCTCCACGAGCGCAGCCACCGACTGCAGCAGCACGGGGCAGATCGTGGGGCTGAGGCAGTAATGGCACCGAAGGCACCGAAGCCGTAGCGGCGCATCCGGCCGCGCCCGCAGCCTCCTTTACGCCCGATCCCCTCTCGCTGCTCGCGCCCGCTACTTCCGCTTTGCCAGGATCACCTCGATCTCGTCCATGATCGCGTTCATGCGCGCGAAGAGCGCCTGGTACGGCGCGGGCGTGGCGAGGTCCACGCCTGCCTTCTTGACCAGCTCGTACGGATAATCGGATCCGCCGGCACGCAACAGTTCGAGGTAGCGCTCGAGCGCGCCCGGCTCGCCGCGCTCGACCCTCTGCGCGAAGAGCGACGCGGCCGCGATCGACGTCGCGTACTGATACACGTAGAACGCGTTATAGAAATGCGGAATGTAGGCCCACTCGACGCAGTACCGGTCGTCGATCGCCACCACACCCTCCTGGGCCCCGTGGTAGCGCTTCAGGATGTCGCAGTAGGTTTTGGTGAGCGCCTCGCCGGAAAGCGGCTCGCCGGCGTCGACCCGCGCGTGGATGCTGCGCTCGAACTCGGCGAACATCGCCTGCCGGAAGAACGTGGCGCGGATCTGCTCCAGCGCGTTGCCGAGGTAGAAGAGGCGCTCCTCGTCGGTCTTCGCCTGCTTGAGCATCTGTTGCAGCAACAACTCCTCGTTGAAGGTGGAGGCGATCTCGCCGACGAATATCGCGTAGCGCGAGGTGACGAACGGCTGCGCGCGGCTCGCCAGGTACGAGTGCAGCGCATGGCCCCATTCGTGCGCGATCGTCGTCACCGAGTCGTAGTCGTCGTTGTAGTTCATGAGCACGTAGGGATGGACGTCGTAGGCGTGGTCGTCCATGTACGCCCCGGATTGCTTGCGCGGCCGCGGATACGCGTCCATCCAGCGGTTGTCGAAACCTTTCTTCATCGCCGCGACGTAGTCCCTGCCGAGCGGCGCCACGGCCTCGAGCACGAGCTTTTTTCCGAGGGCCAGCGGGAAGGTGTATTCGCCGCGCACGAGCGGCGGGTAGATGTCGTAGTACTGGAGCTGCGTCACGCCGAGCATCTTCGCCCGCAGGCGGAAGTAGCGGTGGAGCGTGGCCAGGTTGGCGTTGGCCTGGGCGATAAGGGTATCGAACACGGCGACAGGGACGTTCTCGCGGTCGAGCACGCGCGTGATCGAGTCCGGATAGTTGCGTACCTTGCTGTAGACGGCATCCTGCTTGAGCTGCGAATAGAGGTCGACGCCGATCGTGCGCTCGTAGGTCTTGTAGGTGCCGAAGAACGCATCCATCACCCGCTTGCGGTCGTCGCGGTCGGGCGCCTCGCGGTATTTGGTGTAGGCGGACGGGTCGAGGGTGACCTCTTGCGCGCCGATCTTGACCTTCGGCCAGGGAATATCGGCGTTGGTGAGGATCGAGTAGGCCGAGGCGCCGGCGCCGTTCATCAGGCCGAAGCGCGCCACCAGCGCTTCGCCCTCGTCGTTGAGCGTATGCGGGGCCCTGCGCAGGATGCGCTCGAGCGGGAAGCGATAGATGGCGAGCGCACCATCCTCGCGCAGGAACTGCGCGATGCGCTCCCTGCCCAGACGCAGGACTTCCGGATCGACGAACGCCTGCGCTTCGTTGAGCTTGTTGCCCACGAGGTCGGCGCGCTGGTCGAGCTCGAGCGAGGGCCCGGACCCGGTGTCCTCGGCGAGCTTTTCGCTCGCATACATGGCGAGACGGTAATAGCGCTTGGTCATGTCCGCCTGCAGATCGAGGCACTGCCGGAAGCGCTGTGCGCCGTCGCCGAGATGACCCTTGCAGGCCGCGAACTCGGCGATCTGCCCTTCGAGCTTGGCCGCATCGGCGTTCCACGCCGCGAGCGATGGATACACCTCGGCGAGATTCCAGCGGTCGGCAGGGGTCTCGCCCAGCGCTGGCGCGAGCCAGACCGTTACGACCACGAGCAATGCGAGGCGGAAGGCCATCCCGAGCTCCGAGCGTCAAGCGAGGACGCGATTCTACTCGACCCGGGTCGATTCGCTCGGTGTCAAGAACCTGAGGGCGGCGGCCGGCGCGTCCGGCGGGTCGATCCAGGCGGTGGAGGCGCTCCTGGCCAAGTGACGAGGGCTGTCCGAGAGCGGGTCGCGTGAGCGGCCCGTGATCGGGAACAAATGCGTCATCCCGGCGAAGCCTGCCCCGGCGCAGGCCGGGGGCCGGGATCCAAGTGGACGCGGTGTCGCGGCAGTCGCACGAGCTTGGGCCCCGGCCGCAGCCTGCCCCGGAGTGTTTGAGTCCGGGGCCGGGGGGGGGACAAGCGTTTGCTGGGCTACGTCTTCAGCCGATAGCCCGTCTTGAAGATCCACGCCACGATCGCGAGCGCGATCGCCATGAACACCAGGGTCATGCCGAGACTCACCGCGACGCTCACGTCAGCGATGCCGTAGAAGCTCCAGCGGAAGCCGCTGATGAGATAGACGACCGGGTTGAACAGCGTGACCGTCTGCCAGAACGGCGGCAGCATGGCGACCGAGTAGAAGCTGCCGCCGAGAAAGGTGAGCGGCGTGACGATCAGCAGCGGGACAAGCTGCAGCTTCTCGAATCCGTCGGCCCAGATGCCGATGATGAAGCCGAGCAGGCTGAAGGTCACCGAGGTGAGCACCAGGAACAGCACCATCCACAGCGGATGCGCGATCTCGAGCGGCACGAACACTCCCGCGGTGGCCAGGATGATGAGCCCCAGGATGATCGACTTGGTCGCCGCGGCGCCGACATAGCTCACCACGATCTCGAAATACGACACTGGCGCCGACAGCAGCTCGTAGATCGTCCCCGCGAAGCGGGGGAAGTAGATGCCGAACGAAGCGTTGGAGATGCTCTGCGTCAGCAGCGACAGCATGATCAGCCCGGGCACGATGAACGCGCCGTAGCTGATTCCCTCGACGTGCTGAATGCGCGAGCCGATCGCTGCGCCGAAGACGACGAAGTAGAGCGAGGTCGAGATCACCGGCGAGATGATGCTCTGCATGAGCGTGCGCCGGGTGCGCGCCATCTCGAACGTGTAGATCGCCCGGATCGCGTGGAGATTCATCGTTGCTTCCGCACCAGGCTCACGAAGATGTCTTCGAGCGAGCTCTGGGTGGTTTGCAGATCCCTGAACCGCACGCCTTCTTCATCCAGAGCCTTGAGCAGCGCCGCGATGCTGGTTCTCTCGCCGTCCAGGGTGTCGTAGGTATAGATCAATTCGCTGCGGTCGCTGGAGAGCTCCAGCCCCTGGTCGACCAGTGCCGGCGGAATGCGCTCCAGCGGATGCAGAAGCTGGAGCGTCAGCTGCTTGGTACCGAGCTTGCGCATGAGCTGCGTCTTATCCTCCACGAGGATGAGCTCGCCCTTGTTGATGACGCCGACCCGGTCGGCCATCTCCTCGGCTTCGTCGATGTAGTGCGTGGTGAGAATGATGGTCGCGCCCTCCACCTTGAGCGAGCGCACCAGCGTCCACATGTCGTGCCGCAGCTCCACGTCGACCCCCGCGGTCGGCTCGTCGAGGAAGAGGATTTGCGGCTCGTGCGACAGGGCCTTGGCGATGAGCAGCCGCCGCTTCATGCCGCCGGAGAGCGTCATCACCTTGCTGTCCTTCTTGTCCCACAGCGACAAGTCCCGCAGCACCTTTTCGATGAGCGCCGGACGGGGCGGCTTGCCGAAGAGCCCCCGGCTGAACGACACCGTATTCCACACCGATTCGAACGCGTCGGTCGTCAACTCCTGTGGCACGAGCCCGATCATCGAGCGCGCGGCACGGTAATCGGCAGCGATGTCGTGACCGTTGACGAGCACGGTCCCCGCGGAAGCGTTGACGATCCCGCAGACGATGCTGATCAGCGTGGTCTTTCCCGCGCCATTGGGGCCCAGCAAGGCGAAGATCTCGCCGCGGCGGATGTCCAGGTTGATGCGCTTGAGCGCCTGGAAACCCGAGGCATACGTCTTGGAAAGGTTCGTAATCGAGATGATCGGCTGCATGGAACGACGATAGCAGAATGCGCGGCTCCGGGCTTGCGAGCCAGAGAGGTTAGACAGCGCGAACGCTCGCAGTTCGACGACCGATCCGACGCCTTACGCGTCGTCGCCCGTCCCGTTACAATCGCATATTGTCCTGCGGCGCGTCACGAGCGCGCCGCGGCGCGCTCCTCGGTAGCCATGTTCGCATTCTTCGAAACCCGCGTCCGACCCACCGCGTTGCCGCCGAGCGCACCGCCGGCGGGCCTCGTCGCGTTCTACTGGCATTTCATCCGCCAGACGCGCGCTCTGTACGCCGCGATGTTCGTCACCGGGATCGCGGTGGCGCTGATCGACACCCTGATCCCCGTTTTCATCGGCAAGCTGGTCACGCTGATGCAAGCGACCGACCGCGCCGCCGCGTTTCGTGCCGCCACGCCGATGCTGCTGGGCATGGCGGCGCTCGTCGTATTCGGTCGCCCGCTGGCGCTGCTCGCCGACAGCCTGGTGCGCAACAACGGCGTGGTGCCCAGCGTGACCAGCCTCATCCGCTGGCAGAGCCACTGGCACGTGGTGCGCCAGAGCTGGCCGTTCTTCCAGAACGACTTCGCCGGGCGCATCGCCAACCGCGTGATGCAGACCAGCAACGCCTTGCGCGAGTCGGTCGTGTCGAGCATTCGGGCCGTCTGGTACATCGCGATCTACGGCCTCTCCGCGCTGGTGCTGATGGCGGCAGCCGACTGGCGACTGGCCCTCCCGACCGTGCTGTGGTTCGCGGGCTACTTTGTCTTCCTGCGCTATTTCGTGCCGCGGATGCGCGATCTCGCCAAGGCGAGCTCGGAGCTGCGCTCGCTGGTGATGGGACGCGTGGTCGACAGCTACACCAACATCCTCACCGTGAAGCTCTTCGCTCGGTCGCGCGACGAGGACGCCTACGTGCGCGAAGTCGTCGACGAGCACACCGGCGCGATCGCCGCCCACATGCGGCTCATCACGCGCTTCATGACGGCGCTCTCCACGATGAACGCGGTGTTGCTGGTCGCCACCGCCGCGATCGGCATCACGCTCTGGGGCCACGGCCAGGTCAGCGCCGGCGTGGTGGCGACCGCCTTGCCGCTCGCCTGGCAGATCGCCAACGTCGCGGGCTGGGTGAGCTGGGAAGTCACCGGCATCTTCGAGAACATCGGGGTGGTGCAGGAGGGTATGCAGACCATTGCCGTGCCGCATACGCTCGTCGATCGGCCCGGTGCGCGCGAGCTCGAGGTTTCGCGCGGCGAGGTCCGGTTCGAGCGCGTCTCGTTCGCCTACGGGCGCAGCGACGGCAAGCGCGTGCTCGACGATTTGAATCTCGTCATCCGCCCCGGCGAGCGCGTGGGGCTGGTCGGCCGCTCGGGCGCGGGCAAGTCCACGCTGGTGAACCTGCTGCTGCGCTTTCACGAGCTTGAGCGAGGCAGCATCCGCATCGACGGGCAGGACATCGGCTTGGTCACGCAGGAGAGCCTGCGCGCCGCAATCGGCGTGGTCACGCAGGACACCTCGCTCCTGCACCGCTCGATCGCCGCCAACATCGGCTACGGTCGTCCGGACGCCAGCGCCGAGGAGATCCGGGCCGCTGCGCGCAAGGCGCACGCGCACGAGTTCATCGTCGATCTGCAGGACTGGAAGGGGCGCACCGGCTACGACGCGCACGTCGGCGAGCGCGGGGTGAAGCTTTCGGGCGGCCAGCGGCAGCGCATCGCCATCGCGCGCGTGATCCTCAAGAACGCGCCGATCCTGGTGCTCGACGAGGCGACCTCCGCGCTCGACAGCGAAGTGGAGCTCGCGATCCAGGACCAGCTCCTGGGCCTGATGCAGGGCAAGACCGTGATCGCCATCGCGCACCGGCTGTCGACCATCGCGCGCATGGACCGCTTGATCGTTCTGGAGCAGGGCCGCATCGTCGAGCAGGGCACGCACGACGAGCTCTTGCGCCTGGACGGACACTACGCGCTGCTCTGGAAGCATCAATCCGGAGGCTTCCTGCCGAAGGACATGCCGGAGGAGTCGCGGCTGGCGATCGAACAAGACTCGCCGGTGATCGAAGACGCCCCGCTCGACGAGATGCGCGGCGCCGAGCAGCCCGAGCCCAACGTCAACGACGAGCCGATTCCGGCGCGGTCCTAAACACCCGCAGGATGTGCCCTTGCGGGCGCGCCTTTGCTGGATCGCTCAGTTCAAAGCACACCTTGAGGGCTTCGAGCCCGCAGGATGGGCGCTTGCGGGCGTGCCTTTGCTGGGGCCTCCTATCCGCAGCACGGCGCGAACATGGCGGATTTCATCAAGGCCGCCGACGGCGCGCTCTACGCGGCCAAGCCGGCCGGACGAGACCGCGTCTGCGCGGCCGACGGCGCGGCCGCGCCGGCTTGACTCGATCGGCACGGTGCGCAGAACGTGCGCGCGCCGCGACGCTTGCGATGCGTGTGCTCGCACCTCGCTACGCTGAGGCGAAGCCCATCAGCTTGCGCGCGTAGGCCGGCGCGGTGGGCTCGTGCATGAAGTAGACGTAGATCTCGCGCCACGACGTGGCGTCGAGCCTGCGCGCCCACTGCTCGAGCTCGGCGTCCGAATACGTTTCGAGCCGAAGCCGGACGTAGCCCCACGGCGCGGTCTCGAAAAGCGGCGGCGGCGCGTTGTCCTCGCGCTCGGACAGGCAGAGCGCCGCGCCGGCGCGCTTCAGCGCGGCGTAGACGTCCTCGGCAAACCAGCTCTCGTTGCGGAACTCGAACGCCGCCGCGTGTCCCTCGGGGAGGAGGGCGAGAAACTCGGTGAGGCGCGGCAGGTCTTTCTTCATGAACGGCGGGAGCTGGAAGAGCACCGGACCGCGCTTGCCGCCGAGCGCGGCGAGGTTCCGGTAGAGAAACTCGACCGAGCCGGCCGCAGCGTCGGCCTTGAGACGCGCGATGTGCGTGATGCGGCGGGAGGCCTTGATCGCGAACCGGAAGCTCTGCGGCGTCGCAGCGGTCCAGGCCTCGAGCACCGCGACCTTCGGCATCTGGTAGAAAGTGTTGTTGATCTCGACTGTCGGCAGACGCGCGGCGTAGAAGGCGAGCATGTCCTCCGGCTTGATCTTTTCCGGGTAGAAGTTGCCCTTCCATTCCTTGAAGGAATAGCCGCTGGCACCGGCGAGGAGTCTCGAAGTGGTCACGTGTCTAGCCTTCTCGGAGGTTTTGGGGCGCGTTGCAACTGAAGGTGCCGTAGTCTGCGCCTCCGGCTTCGTTCGTCGCCTCGCAGTCGTTCGTCGAAGTCTATACTCGCCTTTCGGCGCTTACCCGAAATTGGATCCCGGCCTGCGCCGGGATGACGTGAATATGAACACATCCTACGTGCCTCGCCGAAAACCTCACTAGAATTCCCGGAATGGCGAAAGCGAGCCTCAACGAATACTCAGCCAGGCGGACCTTCGCCGCGACCCCCGAGCCGCCGCCGGCGGTCTCCGCACCCGGGAGCGGGCCGCTGCTCTTCGTCGTCCAGCAGCACTCCGCGCGCCGTTTGCACTACGACTTCCGGCTCGAGTGCGACGGCGTGCTCAAGTCCTGGGCGGTGCCCAAGGGCCCGGCGCTCGATCCCGACGAGAAGCGCCTGGCGGTGCAAACCGAGGATCATCCGTACGACTACGCATCCTTCGAAGGCGTGATTCCGCCGGGACAGTACGGCGCGGGCGAGGTGATCGTCTGGGACTGCGGCGTGTATTCGCCCGACGAAGGCGGCGCAACCTGGTTCCACGACCGCGCGCGAGCCGAGCGCGAAGTGAGACAAGCGCTGGACCGGGGCAAGCTCTCCATCCTGCTGCGCGGAGAAAAGCTCAAGGGCTCCTTCGCGCTGGTGCGCACCAAGGACGCCAAGCAGTGGCTCATGATCAAGCACAAGGATCGCTTCGCGACGGTGGCGGAGGTTACCGCGCAGGATCGCTCGGTGCTCTCCGGGGTCGCCGTCGGCGATCTCAAGGTCGTCCCTGCGCACCCGATTCCCGCCTCGCAGCTCATCCCTTCCGGCCCGCTCGCCGCGATGCCGGCTGCGCTCGCACCGATGCTCGCCGACACGGCCGACGCGCCCTTCAACCGCCCGGACTGGATGTGGGAGCCCAAGCTCGACGGCTACCGCGTGCTCGCGTTCGTCGACGAGCGCGGGGTGAAGCTGCGCTCGCGCGGGGGGCTCGAGCTCTCGGGCGTATTTCCGCGGCTCGCCGCAGAGATCGGCAAGCAGGCGGCAGCGATGATCCTCGACGGCGAGATCGTCGCGTTCGATGCGAGCGGCAAGCCGTCGTTCAATGCGCTCCAGAATCGCGCTCAGATGAAGACCGCGCGCGAGATCGCGGCGGCCGATCGCGACGTGCCGGTCGTCTTCTACTGCTTCGATCTGCTGTATTTCGGCGGGATCGACTTGCGCAAGCGCGCCTATCGGGACCGGCGGCGCTATCTCGCGCAGTGCCTGCTGCCTTCGCCGGGGGTGCAGCTCGTGCACGCCGAAGAAGACGGGGTGGCGCTGCACGCCGCTGCGCTCGCGAGCGGCTTCGAGGGCGTGATCGGCAAGCGCAAGGACAGCCGCTACGAAGCCGGGAGGCGCTCGGCATCGTGGCTCAAGGTCAAGCCCACCCGCAGCGCGGAGTTCGTGATCGGCGGCTACACCCGAGGCAAAGGCGCGCGCGCCGCTCGGCGCGCTGCTCCTCGGCTACTGGGACGATACGAAAATGAGAGGCAAGCTTCGCTACGCCTCGCACGTCGGCTCCGGCTTCGACGAGCGCACGCTCAAAGAGGTGAAAGCGAAGCTCGAGCCGCTGCAACGCAAGACCTGCCCTTTCATCGAGCAGCCGGTGCTCAACGGCCCGACGACCTGGGTCGAGCCCCGGTTGGTCGCGGAGGTGAGCTACCAGAGCTGGACGGAGGACGGGGCGCTGCGCGCGCCGGTCTTCCTGCGCTTGCGCGACGACGTCGATCCGAAGACGGTGCGCCGCACCGATCCCGGTCACGCCCCGCGCGCGGCGCCTTCGCCGAGCGGTCCGATCGACGAGATCGCGGCGCAACTCGACAACACGAAGAGCGCGTTTACGCTCGCGGTCGGAGCGCATCGGATCCGGCTCACCCACCTCGACCGCGTCTACTGGCCGGCGGATCCGGCGCTGAAGCAATCGGCGCTCACCAAGCGCGACCTGCTGCGCTATTTCGCTTTGGTTTCGCCCTTCATCCTGCCCCATCTCGCCGACCGCCCGCTCACCATGATCCGCATGCCCGAAGGCATTCGCGGCGAGCGCTTCTTCCAGAAGCACTGGGAGCAGGAGCGGCCCGCCTTCGTCGAGACCATCACCGTTTTCTCGGAGCACAAGGACGAGCGCCACGACTACCTGTTGTGCAACAACCTGCCCACACTGCTATGGCTTGCGCAGTCGGGCACCCTCGAGTTCCACGTCTGGCATTCGCGCGCCCAGCTCGGCGCCGATGCCGCGTCGAAGAGCATCGACTACGCGACTTCGCTCGAGTCGCTGGAAGGCTCGGTCCTCAACTATCCCGACTACGTGGTGTTCGACCTCGATCCCTACATCTATTCCGGGAAGGAGGCGCCGGGAGCCGAGCCCGAGCTCAACACGGTCGCCTTCGAGAAGGGCAAGGAGGTGGCGTTCTGGCTGCGCGAGCTCCTGCAGAGCATGGCGCTCGAGCCCATCGTCAAGACCTCGGGCAAGACGGGGCTGCACGTGTTCGTTCCAATCAAGCGCACGCTCGATTTCGACGCCGCCCGGCACGTCTCGGAACTCGTCGGCCGGCACCTGCTGCGCCTGCACCCGAGGGAGATCACCCTGGAATGGAGCGTTCCCAAGAGGACAGGCAAGATTTTCATGGATTACAATATGAACGTCCGCGGCAAGACGCTGAACGTCGCCTACTCGCCCCGGGGCGAGCCCGGGGCGCCGGTGTCGATGCCGCTTTCGTGGGACGAACTGGCGCTCGCGCACCCGCTCGACTTCAGGATCACGAACGTCGCGGAGCGCTTGGCGCAGACGGGTGACCGCTGGCGCGACGCCCTGCAGCGCAAGCACAGCCTCGAACAAGCGCTCTCGGGCGCCAAGGCCTAACCGAAGCGGAGGCTTAAGGATGGCGGCACGATCGATAGCATCGTTGACGGTTTCCTTCGGGCTGGTGTCGATCCCGGTGAAGCTCTATTCGGCCACCGAGGCGAGCCGGGCGATCTCTTTCAACCTGCTGCACAAGACCTGCGGCTCGCGACTGAAGCAGCAGTACCTCTGCATCAAGGAGGAGGTGCCGGTCGCGCGCGAGGACATGGTCAAGGGCTATGAGTTCGCCAAGGACCAGTACGTGATCTTCTCGCCCGAGGAGCTCAAGGCGATGGAGGAGGCCGGCACGCACACGGCCGAGATCACCGAGTTCGTGCCGATCGACGCGGTCGATCCGGTGTATTTCGACAAGGCGTACTACCTCGCGCCCGACAAGGGCGGCGCCAAACCGTTCGCGCTCCTCGCGAGCGCGCTGCGCGAATCGAAGCGCTGTGCGCTCGGCCGCTGGGCCGCCCGCGGCAAGCAGTACATCGTGATGATCCGCCCGGTCGAGGACGGGCTCGTGATGCAGCAGCTTCTCTACGCCGGCGAAGTGCGCTCGATGAAGGAGCTCGAGATCCCGAAGTCGGAAGTGAAGCCGGCCGAGCTCAAGCTCGCCAAGCAGCTCATCGAAGCGCAGGCCTCGGACACGTTCGATCCTAGCGCGTACACCGACACGGTGCGCGAGCGCATCGAAGCCGCGGTGCAGAAGAAGGTCGAAGGCCAGGAGATCACGCTGCCCGAGGCCCCCGAGGGCGGCGCGCAGGTGATCGATCTCATGGAAGCGCTGCGCGCCAGCCTGGAGAAGAAAGCGCCGGCGCGCGCCAAGGCGCCCGAGCCGGAGGTGGCGACGCGCAAGCCGCCAAAACGGGCGCAGCCCGCCGAGACCGAGGCGCCAGTAGCGCGCAAGGTCGCGAAGAAGAAGGCGTAGCAGGCTTTAGGCAGCGAGGGGCATGCACCCGTACGGCGTCCGCGACGTCGAGAAGCTGCTTCGCCTGCCGCGCAGCACGATTCGAGCGTTGATCGCCGCCGGGTTCGTCTCGCCCGCGCGCGGACCGCGCAGCGCCTGGCGGTTCTCGTTCCAGGATCTCATCGTGCTGCGCACCGCGCAGGCGCTCGCGGAGGCGAACGTGCCGCAGCGGCGGATCACACGCTCGGTGCGCGAGCTCCGCCGTCACCTTCCCGAGGCGATGCCGCTGTCGGGGCTGTCGATCTGCGCGGTCGGCGATCGCGTGGTGGTGAAGGAGGGACGCGGGCGCTGGCAGGCCGACTCCGGGCAATATTTGCTCGAGTTCGAAGGCGACCCCACCCACGGCGCCTTGAGCGTGATCGAAGGCAAGCAACCGACCGAGGAATCCGTCGGCGCACATGAGTGGTTCGGCAAGGCAGTCGCGCTCGAGAAGGAGGACCCCGAAGCCGCGCTGGCGGCCTACGAGCGCGCCGTCGCTGTCGATCCGTCGCTCCTCGATGCGCAGATCAACCTGGGGCGGTTGCTGCACGAGACCCGCCGCCTCGCGAAGGCCGAGCGCGTCTATCGCGAGGCGGTGAAACCCTGCGGCAGCGATCCGGTGCTGCTCTACAACCTCGGCGTGCTCCTCGACGACATGGATCGCCAGGCGGAAGCGGCGGAGGCGTACGAGGCGGCGCTGGCGATGGATCCGGGGCTCGCCGATGCGCACTACAACCTGGCGCTCGTCTACGAAAAGCTCGAGAGGCCGAGGCAAGCCATCCGGCACATGGCGCGCTATCGCGCGCTGACCGGTGCTCAGTCGAGGTAGACGAGCGGTCAAGGGACTTGTCTGTCCTCGCCGGACTCGCCGACCGGACAAAGGAATGTCCCGATAAGTTGGGTCGCATTGCACTCTGCGACCGCATCGACCCTTCTCGGTCATACGCCCGACGAAATCGACCGTCCGCTTCGCTACGTCAACGGTCGCTCAGTCGCGGCTCGTCAACTGGGGTTATCGGCGATCAACGGCTCTTCCTGGCCTTGGCAGGCACCCGGATCGCTTCGATGAACGCCGCGAGTGCAGGGGAGACCTGGCGCCGACCCGGGTAATAGAGAAAGAAGCCGGGAAACGGCTGACACCAATCCTCGAGCACCCTCGACAGCGCGCCGGCCTTGAGTAGAGAGGCAACCTGGTCCTCGATCAGGTATGCAAGGCCCACGCCGGCCAGCGCGGCGTCGAGGGCCATCCCCTCATCATCGAAGATGAGCGGCCCTTCCACGCCCACCTCCACGCTGTGGTGGGCTTTCTTGAACTCCCACTTGTAGAGCGTGCCTGCCGATGGCAGCCTGAAATTGATGCAGCGCTGTAGACGAAGGTCGTGAGGCGTTGACGGGGCCGGATGCGCCGCGAAGTACTGCGGAGATCCGACGACGGCCATCCGAAGTTGTCCCGTCACGGGTACGGCTACCACGTCCTTCTCGAGAGACTCGCCAAGGCGAATGCCGGCGTCGAATCGCTGCGCGACGATGTTGGTCAGAGCAGGATCGATAAGGATCTCGACGACGATCTCGGGATAGGTCTGGGTGAACCGAGTCAGGACGGGCCCCACCACCATTCGCGCAGCAGATCGAGACGCGGTAATCCGGATGTGCCCCGAGGGCCGGTCGAGCAAACGCCCCAGATCCGCAACCGCATTGGAAATTTCCTCGATCGCCGGGCCAAGACGGGCGAGGAGGCGCTCGCCTGCCTCCGTGGTCGAGACACTTCGAGTGCTGCGGGCCAGCAGTTGAATGCGCAGCCGCTGCTCGAGGCGGCGCATCGTATGGCTGAGCGCCGACGGCGAGACGCCGAGCCTTGCGGCGGCGCGCGTGAAGCTGCGTTCCTCCGCGACGACAGCGAACGCCGCCAGGCTGCCCCAATCTTCCCGATCCATTGCTGATAATTCCTCAATACCCCATGCGGATTGTACGGCTTTATCCGTGGTGTCCGGGGTCGCATCATTGTCGGCAGGGCAGTTGGGCTTCCGCCTTCAATCGTTTGGGCGAGCGGACAAGAATGCATAAGCGCACGCTGGGAAGTGGGCAACGCTCGCTGAGATCATCAATGCGGCCGGCTTCAAGCGGCTGATCTTCATCAGCTCGATGGGCATTTACGGCGAAGTACCGGGCGAGCGTTACCGCAGTGTGCTGGGTCCCTACCGGGATTCCGCTGCGATCATCGAAGCCTCCGATCTGGACTTCACCATCCTCCGGCCCGGGTGGTTCACCCACGATGACGCGGTCGATTACCAGGTCACGCAAAAGGGGGAGCCCTTCAAGGGTCACGACGTTTCGCTGAACAGCTTGTCCGACCTCATCGTGAAGCTGGCGCTGACGCCCGGCCTGCACGTCCGCTGCAGCCTGGGCGTCAGCCGCGCCTGATCGGCCCCGACGCCGGCGAGTACGTCTCCCCGCAGTCCAACTGATCAACATTGCTCACAGACGCACGAACGCGGCCGTCTGATCAAATGCCGAACCGCCGCGCAAACTTGTCTGCATCCCCCCTCAACAGGAGTTGAACCATGCAAAAGCGGAAGCTAGGAAATATCAATCTGCAGGTATCGGCCCTCGGTCTCGGCTGCATGGGCCTGAGCTTCGGCTACGGGCCGGCGACCGACAAGCAGCAGGCGATCGCCCTGATCCGTTCGGCGTTCGAACTCGGCGTCTCCTTCTTCGACACGGCCGAGGTCTATGGTCCTTTCGCGAACGAGGAGCTCGTGGGCGAGGCCCTCGCCCCATTCCGCGAGCAGGTCGTCATCGCCACCAAATTCGGCTTCGATCTCGACCCTGAGAGCGGGAAGCAGCGGGGCCTGAACAGCCGGCCCCAGCACATCAAGGAAGTGGCTGAGGCGTCGCTCAAGCGACTGAAAACCGACGTCATCGATCTGTTCTATCAGCATCGCGTCGACCCGAGCGTGCCGATCGAGGACGTGGCGGGTGCGGTCAAGGATTTGATCGTTGAAGGCAAGGTCAGGCACTTCGGGCTGTCCGAGCCGGGCGCCCGGACGATCCGGCGCGCCCATGCCGTCCAGCCGGTCACTGCGGTGCAGAGCGAGTACTCCTTGTGGTGGCGGCAACCGGAGGAGGAGGTCCTGCCGACGCTGGAGGAGCTTGGGATCGGGTTCGTGCCCTTCAGCCCCTTGGGAAAGGGATTCCTGACCGGCGCGATCACCGCGGATACGACGTTCGACAAGTCCGACTTCCGCAACGTCGTCCCCCGCTTTACTCCCGAGGCCCGCAAGGCGAACCAAGCCCTCGCGGACTTGGCAGGGCAGATCGCGGCGAAAAAGAAGGTCACGCAGGCGCAGATCGCGCTGGCCTGGCTGCTGGCTCAGAAGTCGTGGATCGTTCCGATCCCCGGAACTACGAAGCTCGCCCGCCTGAAGGAAAACGTGGGTGCCGCGGATGTGGGGTTGACCGCGGAAGAGCTCCGCGACATCGAGAGCGCGCTGGCGAAAATCAAGGTCGAAGGCGATCGCTATCCGCCACACCTGGCGGCGATGGTGGGTCGTTAGTCGATCCTACACACAACCCGCCCGGCATCGAATCGCGTCGTCTGACCTTCGGTCGGGTCGACGGACTTCGCGGGCGATCCCGAGGACCGCTTGGCCGATTTCAGGCGGTCAAAGTTGGGTAGATCTGACGCAAGCAGTCCAATTTCGGTTACGACTGCTTATTGCGAAACCGTGCGCGGGATCGCCATGTCGATCCACTCCGTCACGGCTTCCGCCATCTCGGCAATGACTTCTGCATCCTTGCGTCCGGTTCGCGCCGGCACGTGAAACGAATGATCGGCATCC
>DASVPH010000029.1:0-16642 GCA_036382945.1 Casimicrobiaceae bacterium | reverse complement strand
GCACACCGGCGAGAAACTCTCGCTCGTCTACGCGGTGGGCGATCGCTATGTCGCCGCCGCGCTCGATGCGGTCCGGCAGTTTTTGCGCGACTTCCGCAACGGCGCGACCCACGCCATCGATCCGGTGCTGCTCGACCAACTGCACCTGCTCGCGACGGCAACCGCCACGCACGCGCCGTTCCAGGTCATCTCGGGGTACCGGTCGCCGGCAACAAACGAAATGCTGCGACGGGCGGGGCACGGGGTGGCGGCGGCAAGCTTGCACCTCAAGGGGCAGGCCATCGACATCCGGCTCGCCGACGTCGCGCTCTCCGATCTGCGCGACGCCGCGCTGTCGCTGCGCGCCGGTGGCGTAGGCTACTACCCCGCGCCGGGGTCCGATTTCGTGCACATCGACACCGGGCGGGTACGGTTCTGGTGAAGCGGCCCGAGCAGCGAGAGGGGACCCGCGAGCGAGGAGCGAGCGGGGGTCGAGCGTTAAGCGAGTGGCCGCTGCGGGCGACACGCGAGGCGACGCATTCCACCTGGCGCTCAAGGAGGCCGCAAGTCGCCCGTTCGCTCACCGCGCCCTCAGCGCGGCCTCGAGCTGGCGGTCGTAGCCGTAGATGTCCGACTGAAAGAGCACGCGTCCGCTCGAATCGACGATCGCGGTCGTGTAGAAGATCACCACCGGGATCGGACGCGTGAGCTTGACGGTGCGCGTCTTGCCCGCTGCCATCGCCTCCTCGATCCGATCGCTCGTCCATTCCGGCTGATCGCCGAGCACGAACGCCGCCAGCGCCGGCGGATCGGCGACGCGGATGCACCCGTGGCTGAAATCGCGCCGCGTCTTCTCGAAGAGCTCTCGCGCCGGCGTGGCGTGCAGATAGATGTCCATGGTGTTGGGCAGCACGAACTTCACCCCGCCCAGCGCGTTCTTCAGCCCCGGGCGCTGCCGCACGCGCAGCGCTCCCGTCTTGAGACCGTCGAGCGCGGCCGCATCGAGCGTGGTGATCGCAGAGCCCCTGCCGCTCGCCGGGACCGCTTCGAGCTCCTCGCGCTGCCAGTAACCGGGATCGCGCGCAAGTCGCGGGACGATCTCCTTGCGCTGGATCGACGGCGGCACGTTCCAATAGGGGCTGAACTCGACGTAGCGCATGTCGCCGATGAACACCGGCGTCTTGTGCTCGCTCATCGCGCTGCCGACGATCACCGGCATGGAAAGCCGCGCGGCGCCGTCGTCGCGCGCGTCGGTGAAGGCCCATAGCCGGAACGACGGGATGTTGACGGCGATGATCGGTCCCGCAGGCAATTCGGGGAGCCAGCGCAATCGTTCCAGCGACAGCTCGAGCTGGCGCATGCGCACCTCGAACGGCGTGGCGAGCGCAGCGAGCGTCTCGCGGCCGAGCACGCCGTCGGGTTTGAGCCCGTGCCGATCCTGGAATGCCTTCACGGCATCGACGAGCGCGCCGGCATAGCGCTCGTCGGCCGGGATGACCGCGTTCGCGGGCAAGTCCTCCACGCGCCGGAGCCGTTCGGCGATCGCCGCGACGCCGGGGTAGAGGCCGCCGGGCTCGACCTTGCGCGTGCCCTTGGGCAGCTCGGGCAGCGGCGGCAGCGGCTCGGCCGCGAGCGCACGGTAGCGCGCCAGCGCGGCTTCGAGCCGGCGGTAGAGCGTGAACGAAGGCTCCGCGGCGGCGAGCGCATCGTGCACGCTGCCCGAGGCGAGCCCGGCGCGCAGCGTCGCGGCGAGATCGAAAGGCTCGCCGCCGCTGTCGAGCTTGAAGCCTACACGCGCCGGCGCCACGCGGCCGCGATGCAGGTCGGAGAGCAAGCGGAACAGCGACACCGTCAGCGCCACCTCGGCGCGCGCCAGCCGCTCCGGCGCGCGATCGCCAGCGTCGATCGTTGCGAGCTCGCCGTTGAGCCAGTCGACGTCGTAGTCGGCGGCGTCCAGGCCGTGCTCGGGCGCGGCCGCGAGCTCGGCGAGGCCCGCGCGCCACGGCGCGCTCGGCGCGAGCCATTGCGGCGCATAGTTGCCGGGACGGTACAAGTCGTCGAGCGCTTGGCGGTAGGTCGAGAAATCGGGACGCTGTAGCTGCGCAAGGTTCGCGCCTGAGATCAGCGCACGAATCTCGTCGCGGGTGCGCGCTTCGGGCGTCTGCGCGCCAACGCCTTCCACGAAGAGGAGCGCGAGAATGAGCCCGACGAAGATCCAGCGACTGCGGGTGATCAGCGGATCCATCGCGCGCGATGGGCGCCGCTGATCGATGTGCCCCCACGCTTGCGGCCTCATTGACCAATTCGGCCGCTGCGCTGCCCCCAAAAGCGGGGGCCAAGTCGCGCCTTGGGGCGGCCCTGCGGCGCTCATGCGGCGCGCTTGAGCTTCGCCGCGAGCGCCGCGATGTCGGTCTCGGCAAGCGTCTCCCTCTGCAGAAGCTGCCGCGCGCCTTCCTCGAGGACCTCGCGGTTGCTGGTGAGGATCGTCTCCGCCCGGGAGAAGGCCTCCTCCGAGATCGTGCGCACCGCGCGATCGATCTCGCGCGCGGTCTCGTCGCTGTACTGCCGCGCGGGAGGGCCCTGCAGCGGCTGCAGGAACGGCGTGGGCTCTTCCTCGTACGAAAGATTGCCGAGCTTCTCCACCATCCCGTAGCGCATCACCATGCTGCGCGCGATGTCGGTCACCTTGGCGAGATCGTCGGCGGCGCCGGTGGAGTAGTGGCCGTAGACGACATGCTCGGAGGCGCGCCCGCCGAGCAGCACCGCCATCTTGTTCTCCAGCTCCTGGCGCGTCATCAAGAAGCGGTCCTCGGTGGGGCGCTGGATCGTGTAGCCGAGCGCGCCGACCCCGCGCGGAATGATCGACACCTTGTGCACCGGGTCGGTTCCGGGGAGCGCCAGCGCGACCAGCGCGTGACCCATCTCGTGGTGCGCGACGACCTCGCGCTCCTTCGGATTGAGGATGCGGCTCTTCTTCTCCAGCCCGGCGACGATGCGCTCGACCGCGGCGGTGAAGTCCTCGAGCGCCACCGCGTCGGCGCCGCGCCGCGTGGCGACGAGCGTCGCCTCGTTGACGAGGTTGGCGAGATCGGCGCCGGTGAAGCCGGGCGTGAGCCCGGCGATCTTGTCCAGATCGGCATCGGCCGCGAGCCGCACCTTGCGCACGTGCACCTTGAGGATCTGCACGCGTCCTTGCTTGTCGGGACGGTCGACGAGCACCTGCCGGTCGAAGCGCCCGGCGCGCAGCAGCGCCGGATCCAGGATCTCCGGGCGGTTGGTCGCGGCGAGCAGGATCAGCCCCTTGCTCGAATCGAAGCCGTCCATCTCGACCAGCAGTTGATTGAGCGTCTGCTCCTTCTCGTCGTGCCCGCCCAGGCCGTAGGCGCCGCGAGCGCGGCCGAGCGCGTCGAGCTCGTCGATGAAGATGATCGCCGGAGCGCGGCTTCGCCCCTGCTCGAACAGATCGCGCACGCGCGCCGCGCCCACGCCGACGAACATCTCGACGAACTCCGAGCCGTTGATCGAGAAGAACGGCACGCTCGCTTCGCCGGCCACAGCGCGGGCGAGCAGCGTCTTGCCGGTCCCCGGCGGTCCGACCAGCAGCACGCCCTTGGGAATGTGCCCGCCGAGGCGCGTATAGCGCTGCGGATCCTTGAGAAAACCGACGACCTCCTTCAACTCCTCCTTCGCCTCGTCCACGCCGGCCACGTCCTCGAAGGTCGTCTTGGTGTCGGTCTCGACGTAGACCTTGGCCTTGCTCTTGCCGATGGAGAGAAAGCCCCCGCCCAGACCTCCCTGCTCGGCCATGCGCCGGGCGAGAAACATCCAGATGAGGAAGAAGACGAGCGCGGGCGCGACCCACGACAGGATATCGCGCAGGAAGGTGTTCTCCATCACGCCCGAGAACTGCACATCGTATTGCGCGAGCTCCTTCGCCAGCTCGGGGTCCACCCGCGTGGTGACGAAGCGCGTGCGCTTGTCCGGCAGCGGCTCCTTGTAGGTGCCCTGGATGACGTTGTTGGCGATCGCGATATCCTTGATCCGGCCGGCCTTGAGGTCCTGCTCGAACTGGCTGTACGGGATCGTCTGCACTTGGGTCGCCGTGACCCACAGGTCGCGCAGCCACAGCACGCCGATGATCGCGATGATGACGTACCAGACGTTGAACCAGTGTTGTCGTTCCATGGCACAACACTAGCACGCCGCGCCCGGACTGGCAGCAGCCAGGCCCGGAGAACAGGGGGCAAGCTTGACCTCGGTCAACGGCGGCGGCCGGGCGAGGCCCAAAATGGACGCGGGTCGAGAACGGATGGATGATTCGACCGATGCCGCCACGCGTGTAGGACCCAAGATGACGCCGGACGCCAATGCGGGCCCGAAGGAGCAGGCCCGGCTGGTCGCCGCGCTGGCTCAGCCGGCGCGCTTCGGCCCTGATTGCACACGCGTCACAGTGCTCGAGACGCACATCTCGTACGTTCTGCTGACCGGACAATACGCGTACAAGTTCAAGAAAGCGGTCGACTTCGGGTTCCTCGATTTCACGACGCTGGAGGCGCGGCGTCATTTCTGCGAGGAGGAGCTGCGGCTCAATCGCCGGCACGCGCCCGCGCTCTATCTGGAGGTCGTGCCGATCACCGGCAGCATCGACACCCCGCTGGTCGGCGGCGAGGGCACGATCCTCGAGTACGCGGTGAAGATGCGCGAGTTCCCGCAGGACGCGCTCGCGAGCGGACTGCTTGCGCGCGGCGAGCTCGGGCCGGCAGACATCGACGCGCTGGCGGCGAATGTCGCATCGTTCCATGGGACGATCCGCGGCGCCGCCCCTGGCGCCGGGTTCGGCACGCCCGACGGCATCCTGCGCCGGGCGCGGGACAACAGCACCACGATCCTGCCGCTCCTCGACGCGCCGGACGAGCGCGCCGATATCGATGCGCTCGCTGCCTGGACGCGGCGGGAGCACGCGCGGTTGCGCAGCGTGTTCCAGCGTCGGCTCAGCGAGGGCTTCGTGCGCGAATGCCACGGCGACCTGCACCTGGGCAACATCGCGCGCATCGACGGTGTGCTGACGCTCTTCGATTGCATCGAGTTCAACCCGGAGCTGCGCTGGATCGACGTGATGAGCGAAGTCGCCTTCGCGGTGATGGATCTCGAAGACCGCGGCCGTGCCGATCTCGGCCACCGCTTCCTCGATGCGTACCTCCAGCGCACCGGCGACTACGGCGGACTCGCCGTGCTGCGCTTCTATCTCGTCTATCGCGCGCTGGTTCGCGCCAAGATCGCGCGCCTGCGCGCCCACCAGCTCGACGCCGGGGAGGCGCGCGGCAGGGTCGTCGACGAGTACCGCGGCTATGTCCGCCTCGCGCGCGGCTACGCCGGCGCGGCGCGCTCGGCGATCGTGATCGCGCACGGGCTCTCCGGCTCGGGGAAGACCACGCTCACGCAGGCGCTCCTGGAGGATCTCGGCGCGGTGCGCCTGCGCAGCGACGTCGAGCGCAAGCGCCTGCACGGGCTCGCTCCTCGCGAGCGCGATCGCCGCGGCGTCGACCAGGGGCTCTACACCCCGATCGCGACCGACGCGACCTACCGCCGGCTCGCGGCGCTCACCCGCGAGATCGTCGCCGCCGGCTTCGTCGCGATCGTCGATGCCGCGTTTCTCAAGCGCGCCCAGCGCGAGCTCTTTCGCGCGCTCGCGGCGGAGCTCCGCATCCCTTTCGTGATCCTCGACTTCATCGCGAGCGAAGCCACGCTGCGCGAGCGCGTCGCGCGGCGGGCGGCGGCGGACGCCGACGCTTCCGATGCCGACCTTGCGGTGCTCGGCTACCAGTTGCTCACCGGCGAGCCGCTCGCGCCGGAGGAGCAATCAAGCGTGATCGGCTACGATGCGGAAGCGCCGCTGGACAGCGCGCGAGCGCCCGGCGCGTGGCGCGCGGTGCGCGAGCGGATCGGCCATGTTACGCTCGGCTCCGCTCCGGATCTTCGCCCATGACCCACTACGACGCATTCAACGGCGACGCCGACGGGCTGTGCGCGCTCCACCAGCTCAGGCTCGAGGAGCCGCGCGAGTCGGTGCTGGTGACCGGCGTCAAGCGCGACATCGCCTTGCTCGGGCGCATCGACGCGCGCGCAGGCGACAGCGTAACCGCGCTCGACATCTCGATGGCGAGCAATCGCGCCGCGCTCGACGCGCTCCTGGAGAAGGGCGTCGCAGTGCAGTACTTCGACCACCATTTCGCGGGCGAGCTGCCGCATCATCCCCGGCTGCAGGCGACGATCGACACGGCGCCCGGCGTGTGCACGGGGATGCTGGTCGACCGCTATCTCCACGGCAGGCAACGCATCTGGGCGGTGGTAGCGGCGTTCGGCGACAACCTCGACGCATCGGCGCGTACGCTCGCCGCGCCGCTCGGTCTCGATGCGGGGGAGCTTGCGGCGTTACGCGCGCTGGGCGAGAACCTCGCGTACAACGCTTACGGCGACACCGAGCTCGACTTGATCGTGCGCCCGGCCGAGTTGTATCGGACGCTCTCCCGCTACGCCGATCCGTTCCGACTGATCGCCGAGGAGCCGCTGCTCGCGCGCATCGACGCCAGCCGCCGCGACGACTTGGTGCAGGCGTCGGGACTCGAGCCGGAGTACGCGCTCGAGCACGCCACCGTGTACGTGCTGCCCGACGCGCCCTGGTCGCGCCGTGTGCGCGGCGTATTCGGCAACGAGCTCGCCAACCGCTTTCCCGACCTCGCGCACGCCATCCTCGCCCGCGACGCGCGGGGCGGCTATGTGGTGAGCGTGCGCGCGCCGCGCACCCGGCCGACCGGCGCGGACACGCTTTGTCGCCAGTTCGCGAGCGGCGGCGGACGCGCCGCCGCCGCGGGCATCAATCACCTGCGGCAGGAAGAGCTGCCCGAGTTCGTGCGCCGGCTCGCGCAAGCCTTCGGCTGAAGCCTCGGCTTGACGCGGATCAAGGTCGGCGCCGGCGCCGCGCGCACAATGACATGGACGGCGCGACCCCGCTCGCAGACGGTGTCAGGCGCACGTCACAAGCACCGGAGGCAGTCATGGCAGGCAAGACAGGCAGAAAGCCGGCACGCAAACGCGCCGCGCGCGTCGCGCCCAGGCACCCGCACGGCGTGGCCACCCTCGCTGCCGAGCCCGAGATCGACGAGGCGCCCGACCAGCCGTTCGTCGCAGGTGCCGACGATCAGCTCGATCCCGATCTTCGTCACCGCTTGATCAGCGAAGCCGCATTTCACCGTCAGATCGAGCGCGGCTACAACAGCGACTACGAGGGCGAAGACTGGCTCGACGCCGAGGCCGCGGTCGATCACGTTATCGTCAACGGCAGACCGGGCGGCAGGAGCCGCGGCGCGACGTGAAGCGCCGCGCTCCGCGGGGTTTCAGCGCGTGCGGCGCGCACGTTGAGCGAAGTCAAGGCCGTGCCCCGGGGCGACTCTACACCCAGACCATCAGCCCCATCTCGAACGGATGCGTCAGCGCTTCGGGGCGTGGGTAGGCACGGATCCGATAGTCGAGCTTGCCGCACAGCTCCGGCGCGAGCTCGAGCGCGTACACCTGCTCCCCCTCGCCGTTGACGCGTCCGGTCGAGGCGAGCGGATACTTGAGCAGGCGCTCTTCGCCCGAATCGCCCTCGAGGCGGATGAGCAGCAGCTCGACCTGGACGTCCTCCGGGGCGAGGCCGTTCAGCTTCGCGCCGACCTCGATCGCGATACGCTCGCCGAAGCGGATGCGCCCGGTCGGCGTATCGAGCCGATGCAGGCTTACGCCCGGCCAGGCGCTGCGCACCTGCGCTTTCCACGCCGCGAGCTTCGCCGCAGCCGCGTAGTGCGCCTCGGCGAGGCGCTTTCCCCGTTGCGAGGCGCTCCGATAGAACTTCGAGACGTATTCGCCGACCATGCGCGTGGCGTTGTAATGCGGCATGACGGTCGCGATCGAGCGCTTGGCCATGCGGATCCACTCCGGCGAGTAGCCGCTGCCGTTTCGCGCGTAGTAGAGCGGTAGCACCCGGTCCTGCAGGATCTCGTAGAGCGTTTGAGCCTCTTCGTGGTTACGCCGCTGCTCGTCGAGCACGAGCGACTCCGGCTTGATCGCCCAGCCGTTGTCGCCCTGGTAGCCCTCCGCCCACCAGCCGTCGAGCACCGACAGGTTGATCCCGCCGTTCATCGCGACTTTCATGCCCGAGGTGCCGCAGGCCTCCAGCGGGTAGATCGGATTGTTGAGCCAGACGTCCACACCGGCCACCAGACGGCGGCTCAAGTGCAGATCGTAACCTTCGACGAGAAGGATCTTGCCTTCGAGCTCGGGAAGCTGCGCCACGTCGTGGACGCGCTCGATCAGCTCCTGCCCCGGAACGTCCGCGGGGTGCGCCTTGCCGGCGAAGATGAACACCACCGGCCGGTCGCGGTCGCTCATGATCGCGCGCAGCCAGTCCAGGTCGTCGAACAGCAGCATCGCCCGCTTATACAGCGCGAAGCGGCGCGCGAACCCGATCGTGAGCACATCCGGCTTGTCCGGGTCGATGAATTTGAACAGGCGCTCGAGATGCGTCTCGCTGCCCTGATTGCGAGTGTGCTGCGCCCGGATGCGGGCGCGCACGAGCTGCAGCAGCGCCGCCTTGAGGTTGCGGTGCGCGCCCCAGAACGCCGCGTCAGGGATGCGCTCCACACCTTCGCGCCATTGCGCTTCGGTGAGCCCTCGCGTCCAGTTGCGATCGACGAAACGGTCGAACAGGAATCTCATCTGCGAGGACAGGAAAGTCGGCGTGTGCACGCCATTGGTGACGTAGCCCACCGGCTTTTCCTCGAGCGGGATCTGCGGCCAGAGCTCGCGCAGCATCTCGGCGGTCACGTCGCGATGGATGCGGCTCACGCCGTTGTGGAACGCCGAGCCGCGCACGGCGAGCGCGGTCATGTCGAACTCGTCGCTTCCGGGCACCGCGCCGAGCGCGAGCAGCGCCTCCGGCGGCAGCGCGAATTCGCGCAGCAGGTCGCCGAAGTAGCGCTCGATCGTCTCCCGGGCGAAACCATCGTGCCCGGCCGCGACCGCGGTGTGCGTCGTGAACACGGTATCGGCGGCCACCGCCTCCAGCGCATCGGCCACGGTCGCGCCGCCGCGCATGATTTCGCGCAGGCGCTCCAGCACGAGGAACGCCGCGTGCCCTTCGTTCATGTGCCACACCGCGGGCTTGAGCCCCATCGCGGCGAGCGCGCGCACACCGCCCATGCCGAGCACGATCTCCTGCTCGATGCGGGTGTTGCGGTCGCCGCCGTAGAGGCGGTACGTAATGTGGCGATCGGCCGCGCGGTTCGCGGGAACATCGGTGTCGAGCAGGTAGAGCATGACGTGACCGACGCGAGCCTGCCACACCTTCACCTGCACCTTGCGCCCGGCGAGCTCCAGCGCGACCTGCAGCTCGCCGCCGTCCTCGCGGCGCACGGGCGAGACGGGGAGGTCGTCGAAGTCGGAGTCGTGGTAGGCGGCGAGCTGCTTGCCGTCGCTGTCGATGGCCTGCCAGAAATAGCCCTGGCGATAGAGAAGCCCCACCGCAACGAACGGCAGATGCAGATCGCTCGCTGCCTTGCAATGATCGCCGGCGAGAATGCCCAAGCCCCCGGCGTAGAGCGGCAGGCTCTCGTGGAAGCCGAACTCGGCGCAGAAATACGCGACCAGATCGCTTTGCGCCAATCCTGCTTCGTCGTGCGGCTTCGGTGCGCCGTGATAGGCATCGTACGCCGCCATCACGCCGTCGAAGGCGGTGAGAAACGCGGGATCCGCGGCGGCGTCGACCAGCCGCTTTTCGTCGATGCGCTTGAGGAACGCTTTCGGACAGTGCCCGACCGCTTCCCACAGCCCCGGGTGCAGCCATGCGAACAGGCTCCGCGTGGGCCGATCCCACGTGTACCAGAGGTTGTTGGCGAGCTCCTCGAGCCGCTGCAGCCGCGGCGGGATCCGGGGGTGAACCTCGAGAAAGAACTGTGTCCCGGGTCGATCCGACATGAGACGTGCTCGCGTGCGCGCCGAGTCAGCGGATCGGCGCACGTGCTGTGCGGGTTGGTCCGGCGATGGCCCTTTGGGCGGCGCTAGTAAGCCTGCAACCGCCGCTTCAAGCCGCCTTTTCCAGCTCCGCCTGGTACTTGCCCTGGCGCGCCAGGCTGTTCATCTTGAGGCGCTGGTAGAACGCGCGCTGCGCGGCGGCGACGTTCTCGGCGCGGCCCGCCCAGATCTTCATCGGCGGGTCCTGCAAGGCGCGGGCGTACGAGAACGACAGCACCCACGGGCCGTTCGGCGCCATCAGATTCATCGCGTTGAGATTCGCGGTTGCTTCCTCGGGACTCTGCCCGCCCGAGAGGAAATTGATCGACGGCACCGCCGCCGGCACCGTGCGCCGCAGCACCTCGAGCGTGTTGGCCGCCACCACTTCGGGCCTCGCCTTCGGCGGATGCTCCTTGCCGGGGAGCACCATGCTGGGCTTGAGGACCATTCCCTCGAGGAGCACGCCATGGCGGTGCAACGCGTGGAATACCGCGTGCAGCACCGCCTCGCTCGCTTCGTGGCAACGCTCGAGCGTGTGATCACCGTCGATCAGCACCTCCGGCTCGACGATCGGCACGACGCCTTCCGCTTGGCAGATGGCCGCATAACGGGCCAGCACCTCGGCGTTGGCTTCGATGCCGAAGGCCGTCGGATTGCGCTCCGTGATGGGATAGACCTCGCGCCATTTGGCGAACCGCGCGCCTTGCGCCTTGTACGTCTTCAGCCGTTCGGCGAGCCCATCGAGACCCTGGGTGATGAGATCGCCGTCGGCGTTGGCCAGCGGGGTCGTCCCCTTGTCCACCTTGATGCCGGGCAGGATATTCTGTCGGACGAGCACCTCGGGCAGCGGCGTGCCGTCGTCGGTCTTCTGGCCGAGCGTTTCCTCGAACAAGATGACGCCGGCGACGTATTCGCCGATACCGCGGGTCGTGAACAGCAGCGACCGATACGCACGCCGGGTTTCCTCGGTGGATTCGATCCCGACCGCCTTGAAGCGCTTGGTGATGGTCGGCGTGCTCTCGTCGGCGGCCACGATGCCCTTGCCGGGCTGGATGATCTTGGCGATCGTCGCCTGGAGTTCATCGCGAATGCTCATGGTCGAATTCCTCCGTTCAAGTCGGCAAAAAGTCAATTTGTACCACTTTATGCGGGATCTCGCACGTCGCCGGGAGGTCGAGCATGCGTTCCGACAGAGAAACCTTCCGGATGGGGTCCGCCGGCAGCTTCGGCTCTGCTGAATGAGCGGGTCTCGATCGGATGTTTGGGGCTCGGGTCAGCGCGCGAGATCCGGCTCTTCGCAACGGCGCAGCATGATGTCTCTGACCCGATCGCGCAGCTTTACGGCGGCGGACCAATCGTGACCCGCCGGGGCGACCGGCGGCTGGATGCTGATCTCGACCGGATAGCGGACGGGTAGCCACCGTTGCTCGCGCAACACCGACCGCGTCCCGCGCAGCACGATCGGCACGATCGGGGTGTCGGTTTCGGCACCGACCGCGAAAGCGCCCAGACGAAACGCCGCAAGGCCAGGCGCGCGCGAGAACGTTCCCTCGGGGAAGAAGACCACCGTCTCTCCGCGCCTGACTGCCGCCGCCAATTCCCGCGTGTCCTCGACGCCACGGACAGGATCGATACGCTCGACGAAGTACGCGCCAAGCCGGCGCAGCGCGAAACCCACGAGCGGCACCCGCTCGAACTCGCGCTTGGCGGCGAAATGGACCTCCACGGGGAGCGCAGCGGCCAGCATGATGGCATCGGTATAGCTCGCGTGATTGACGACGATCACCGCGGGCGTGTCGGCAGACAAATTGGCCAGGCCCTCCACCGCGAGCGGGATGCCGCAGCCGCGCACGAGCGTCTTCGCGGCGCCGTGTGCCAGACGCCAGCGCGCGCGTGGAGCCGACAGCAGCGCCAGCGCGAGCAGGCCGGCTGCCGACAGCAGCAGGAAGAGGAGCCAGCAGTGGATGCCGTAGGCGGCTTGCGCCGCGACACGCGCGCCGCGACGCAGCTTCGCTTCGACCGCCTGCCGGACCAGCCGCGCGAGCTGCAGCCACACGGCGGGCCGCGGCGCTCTGAGCAGTCCCTTCTCGTAGAGCTCGCGGCATGCGGCGCGGCGAATCTTGCCGCTGGAGGTTTTCAAGACGGTGCGGGCGGGAACGAGCAGCACTTCATCGGCCGGACCGTTCAAGTGGACCGAAGCCAGTGCCGTGATCCGATCGCGCAGCGCGGCGCGCGATGACGGGTCGGTCTGGTTGGTTTCCGCCACGACGATGACGCGTTCGGTTCCGCTCGCCCGATCCATCGTGCCGAACACGGCTACGCACCCCTTACGTATTCCCGGAATGTCGCCGATCGCGGCTTCGAGGTCGTAGGGGTGGATGTTGTGGCCGCCGCGCTTGATCAGGTCCTTGGCGCGGCTGGTGATAAAGAGCTCGCCGCCGGCAATGTAGCCGACGTCTCCCGTGTCGAGCCAGTCGCCGCGAAACAGGCGAGTGGTCGCCTCGGGATTGCGGTAATAACCGATCGTTGCGGAGGGTCCGCGGAATTCTACCCGGCCTTCGGTACGCGCGCCGACTTCGCGCCCGCGCTCGTCGACAACGCGAACCTCGTGTCCGGCGAGGGGCCGCCCGCACGAAACGACCTCGAGCGCGGCCGGCGCGATGTCAATCGAAGGCGTGGCGATGCCATCGTGCGCCAGTGCGTGCGGATCGATCCGCTCCACGAGCGGACCGCGGCCGAGCGGCGGGAAGGTGACTCCGAGCGCCGACTCGGCGAGCCCGTACACCGGCGCAAGGGCCCGCCGATCGAATCCGTAGCGCGCGAAACGAGCCGCGAAGCGCTCGAGCGTTGCGGCGCGCACGGGCTCCGCGCCGTTGAATGCCAGGCGCCAGGAACTCAGGTCGAGCCCCACCAGATCCTCGTCGTGCACCTTGGAGGCGGCGATTTCGTAGGCGAAGTTAGGGCCGGCCGAGATCGTCCCCCGGTACCGATGGATGGTTTGCAGCCAGCGCGCCGGACGGGAAAGAAAGCTCGTCGGGGGCATCAGCACCAGCGGTATGGCGTAGTACATCGTGGCGAGCCACGCGCCGATGAGCCCCATGTCGTGGTACAGCGGCAGCCAACTGACGAAGCGATCGCTCGAGGTCGCGCCGGCGGCGCTACCCATAGCGCGAATGTTGGCGAGCAGGTTGTCGTGGCTCAGGACCACACCCTTGGGAGCGCCCGTACTGCCGGAGGTGTACTGCAGCAGCGCCGTCTCGCGATTGGACACGGCAGGCAGATCGGCCGGCTTGTCCATGCCTCGAAGGTGATCGATGCTGACCACGCCCTGTAGGTCGGGCAAGCTCGCGCGCAGGATCTGCCCGACGAACAGCGCTTCGGGTACGGTGACGAGCACGCGGGCCAGGCAGTTGGCGAGGATCGCGGCGCGGCCGCGAATGTGCTCCTCGATCTCCGACCAGCGCAGCGGCGGGTACATCGGCACCGGCACGGCGCCGATCAGCATCGCACCGAGAAACACCTGGAAGAACGCGCTGCTCGTGGGCAGCATGAGCGCGACCGCATCACCGCGACCGACCCCGGACGCAGCGAGACCGCGCGCCACTTCGTTGGCATCCGCCCACAATCGCGCGTAGGAGAGGGTGTCTAGCACCTCGTCGCCCTCGAGCAGGGTGATGTGCTCGCGGTCCGGATGGCGCTCGAGATGCCAGCGAAAGGCTTCGACCATCGTCGTCGCGTGCTCAGGCGCGCCGGCGACCGGCTCCGGCGCCGGGGCGGGCAGCGGCGGCAAGGCGCTCGGGGCGGGGCCGCGCTCGGCTTTGCCGAGCGCATCCAGCAGATCGCGGGGCGTGCGGGCCGCGCTCGCCAGACGCTCCGGCAAGCGCACCCCGAAGGACCGCTCGACACGCAGCACGAGCTCGACCCGCGACAAGCTGTCGAGCCCGAGATCGCGCTCGATCGAGTCGTCGAGGCGTACGGCCTGGAAAGGGGCCGAAGGGCGCAGCTCGTGCAGCATCGCCGCGATCAGCCGCAGCAGCCTTTGCGCGGCGGCGTCGGGCGGTGCCCGCTCGCCTAACGCACGATCATCGGGAGACATGGCAGGTCGATCATGAGCTGGCGCGAGAGCGGGCGATGGCGTGACCATCCTAGCCGCCCGCCGGTGTCGGGCGTTGACCGCGATCAAATGGCATGCCGTCCGCACTTGGCGGGCCCCACGCAAGATAATCTCGTGGGTAGTTGACGCAGGTCAATTTCCTGCGGCAAACGATATTGATCGGCGGCGCCGAAAAGGCTATTGTTAAATTGCTGTGGTGCAAGACCGAACGCCAAGCTGGACCGAAGGACGAGTGCGTACACAGTGCGCCGATACGTGGATCGGATCCCGAATGCGTCGTGTCCACTACACCCGGTGCTCACGACGGTGAGGCCCACGACGGTGGGCAGAAGGCCCCGATGCTTCGGCATGCGGGGCTTTCTCGTTTTCGGAGCGATTTGACGACAGCGCTAATGGACGGCGTGGGCCTCGCGGGGCCCGCCAGCATGCTGCGGCGCCTCAAACGACGATACGCGGGGACATCCGCCCGACAAACGCGACAAGATGGGTCGAGTCAAGTCACTTGCCGTGCTTCTTGCCTTCGCGATCGGGCAGCATGCGCTGGCGGCGCAGCCCTCGGCGCGCGCAACGGAGCAGCTTGCCACCGACAAGGGCTGCTACCTCTGCCACCGGGCGAAGTCCGTCAAATCGAATCCTAACGGGCACCTTCCGCACGCGCCCTCGTGGCAAGATATTGCCAGGACGTACAAGGGCCAGAGGGATGCAGAAGATCGTCTGACGGAGATCGTCCTTGGAGGATCCGGCGAAGGGCCCAAGGACCTGCATTGGCGTGGCAAGGTCAGCGAGCGTGGCATGCTACCCAACGTGCAGCAAGTCGATGAGGATCAGGCGAGGCAGCTCGTGCGCTGGATCCTTTCCTTCGCTCCGTAAGCAAGCTCAGCACCGAGGCCGGCCAAGGTTGCCGCCAGGGCGCGTGAGCGTCACTCCTTCGCCGTTTCTGCTCGGAATTCTCCCGCGTGCGCTTCAATCGGGTCGCCAGGCAGAGCGATCTGCTCCGGGGGCTGTCCGCTCCGGGGCCGTCTGGTAATTCGCCTGTTGCGACTGCAAAGGCGGTAGCCGGATTTCGCCGAGGTTCATCGTGGGCAGAGGGACACGCTGGGCGGATTCGCGCGCGAGCCCCCCACGAACCGCCTCGGCAAGCCTGACCATGCGCGCGGCGAGCGCCTCGAGCAAATCGTCGAGCGAAACTATCCCGGCCAGTCGTGCCTCGGCGGTCGTTACGAGCAACCGGCGGACCCCTTCGCCATGCATCGCTTCGATGGCCTCGTCGAGGCTTGCCGTTTCGTGAACCGTGACCGGCGGTCCACTTACCACCTGACCGACTTTCACCTCGTCCCCGCCCAACCCCCGCGCCATCGCCTCGATCGCGAGATCGCGGTCGGTGACAAGACCGACCGCTCGTGGACCCTCCTCAGTCTGCGCGACGACGAGCAGAGCCCCGACGTGGTGCTCACGCATCAGAGCGGCTGCGTGCTTGAGGGTCTTCGTGACATCGACCATGACAACGTCGCGCGTGCAGATAGTTCCAATGCTCATCGTCATTGCTTACCTCGACTCATAGGATCGACACCGCCTCATCGTCGTTGGCTTCCCGGCGGTAACTGCAAAGCATGTTGCGCCACGGCTGGAAGTCTTCTTTGATCGAGATCAAGGCCGCTACCGCCTTGCGTGAGAATATTTCATGCCTGAGGGACGAACGCAGGAGCTCAGCATGGCCGACATCACACGCTTCGAGCCCTTTGGCGAGTTGATGCGCTTCAACCCTTTCCGGGATGTTGAAGACTTCTGGCGCGCGCCACGCATGCGCGCGCTGTGGAAAGCCTCTTCCCGAGGAGCCGCAGATCAAGCTCGACGCAACCGAGGACGACAAGACTTACCGCGTGAAAGCCGATGTCCCCGGCGTGAAGAAGGAGGACATCCACGTTGCGATCGACGGCAACCAGCTTTCAATCAACGCCGAAGTGAAAAAGGAAAAGGAGGAAAAGAAGGGCGAGACAGTGGTGCGCAGTGAGCGCTACTACGGCAAGCAGTACCGCCGCTTCACGCTCGCTCATGACATCGATGAAGCCAAAGCCGAAGCCAAGTATCGGGACGGGGTGCTCGAGCTCACGCTGCCCAAGAAGGAAGCAAGCAGCGCCAAGCAGCTCACCGTCAAGTAGCTTGCGCGCGGACCGGCGCCGCCGGCGCGAGCCGTGGTCATCCTTTGACCTTCCTCAAGGCGTTCGCGGCCGGATCCCGTAGGCTTGAGCGGACGGCCGTTGCGCCGGCGGTAGGCGCGCGGGGCAGGCCGGTCAGGACGAGCGCCATGGCCGACGACTGGATCTCGAAGGCACCCGAAGATCTGCCCGCAGCGCCAAACCTGCGAGACTATGAGTCTTTTCGGCGCGCCTTTTCCTGGGTCGACGCAAGAAACGAGCTCGACGGGCTCCCCGGCGGCCGGGGGCTGAACATTGCGCACGAGGCGGTCGACCGGCACGCGGCCGGGGCGCGGCGCGACCACGT
>DASVPH010000028.1:0-61806 GCA_036382945.1 Casimicrobiaceae bacterium | reverse complement strand
ACCTGCGGATGCGGACGCCTCTGCGGGGTCGGCCGCGTCCGTGCCGGTCGTGCCCTCGGCCACCGTGGATCCGGCGACGGATGGGACCGTCTTAGCCGCGAGAAGGGCGTCGTGCAGCCGACGCGCCGATTGACTCATGGCGACTCGCCGCCATCCGAGCCGCCCGCTCTGCCCGCGCGGAAGGCCAAATGTTCAAAGATCCTCCTGGGCGCCTATTCGGCTCGACCACTAGGTCGCGCCAACGCCATGTTTATGGTATGCCACACACCAGAGATCGGCAAGGGCATAGGCCTATTTGCCGTCCGGCGGCCAAATAAACACGTTTGTCGGCAGTTCAGCAGTGCACGACCACCTATTGACTTGGCATGATATACCACATACGTTATACAGGGAGCGCCTCCGGCCCGGCACCCGAAGTGCGGAGTGCGGGCCGGTCAGCTCAGGAGGAAGCTCTCCAAGGCTTGGACGGCGGCCGCAGCTTCACGGAAGCGATCGGACCCTGGAGCGAGTGGACGATCCCGGAGGATAGCCAGTAGTCGCGGGCCCAACGCGCAAGTCCACCGACGTTCGAGCGAGCCCCGATCGGTCGTGCGGATACGACCCGCATCCATCGAAGCAAGAGGGACCACCATGCCAGACACCGCCACCAAATCCGCTGCGAAGCCGGCGACCACGACCGTCGAGGACGCGCCAAAATCCGCCGGTGGCGCCGAGACCAATGTCCACTCACCAGGAGAGACCGACGGTTTTCAACTGGTCATCGATGCCCTGAAGCTAAACGGCATCGATACGATCTTTGGCCTGCCCGGCATCCCAATTACCGACCTCACGCGCAAGTGCCAGGCCGCAGGAATGCGCGTGATCTCTTTCCGCCACGAGCAGAACGCAGGGTACGCCGCTTCGATCGCCGGCTTCATGACGCGGAAGCCGGGCATCTGCCTCACGGTGTCGGCCCCCGGCTTTCTCAACGGACTGACGGCGCTCGCCAACGCCACCACCAACTGCTTCCCGATGATCCTCATCAGCGGCTCGAGCGAGCGCGAGATCGTCGACTTGCAGCAGGGCGACTACGAGGAGATGGACCAACTCGCAATCGGCAAGCCGCACGCCAAGGCCGCGTTCCGAGTCCTGCACGCCGAGGACATCGGGGTAGGCGTGGCGCGGGCGATCCGCGCTGCTCTCTCCGGCCGTCCGGGGGGCGTCTATCTGGACCTGCCGGCCAAGCTGTTCACGCAGACGCTCGACGCGGAAGCAGCGAGAAAGTCGTTGATCGAGGTGGTCGATCCGGCGCCGCGCCAGATGCCGGCGCCGGACGCCGTGCAGCGCGCGCTCGAACTGCTCAAGAGCGCCAAGCGTCCGCTCATCATTCTCGGCAAGGGCGCCGTGTACGCGCAGGCCGATGCGGACATTCGCGCCCTGGTGGAAAAGACCGGCATCCCCTACCTGCCCATGTCGATGGCAAAGGGACTGCTGCCCGACACGCACGAGCAATCCACAGCCGCGGCGCGCTCGTACGTATTGCCCGGGGCCGACGTTGTGATGTTGATCGGTGCGCGCTTAAACTGGCTGCTCTCCCACGGCAAGGGCAAGACATGGGGCGGTAACAGCGCCAAGGACTGGGGCGGCCAGAAGTTCATCCAGATCGACATCTCGCCCCAGGAAGCGGACAGCAACGTCCGCATCGACGCGCCGGTGGTCGGCGACATCGGTTCGTGCGTCTCCGCCATGCTGGCGGGAATCGGATCCACCTGGCCCGAGCCGCCGGCGGAGTGGCTCAACGCCATCGCAGAGCGCAAGAACAAGAACATCGCCAAGATGGCCGAAGCTCTGGCGAAGAATCCGACGCCGATGAGCTTCCACAGCGCATTGAGCGTCGTCCGCGACCTCATCAGGGCGAACCCGGACGCCATCCTCGTCAACGAAGGCGCCAACGCGCTCGACTTCACGCGCAGCATCGTGGACATGTACAAGCCGCGCAAGCGGCTGGATGTCGGCACCTGGGGCGTGATGGGCATCGGCATGGGCTTTTCCGTCGCGGCGGCCGTGGTAAGCGGCGGGCAGGTGATCGCAGTCGAGGGCGACAGCGCCTTCGGTTTCTCCGGCATGGAAGTCGAGACGATCTGCCGCTACAACCTGCCGGTCTGCGTCGTGATCCTGAACAACAACGGCGTATACCGCGGCGACGAGGTGAATCCAACCGGAGGACGCGATCCATCGCCCCTGGTGTTCGTCAAGGGCGCGCGCTACGAAAAGCTGATGGAGGCCTTCGGCGGCGTGGGTGTGCTGGCCACGACGCCGGCCGAGCTGCGCAACGCGATGCAAGACGCGATCGGCTCGCGCAAGCCTACCCTGATCAACGCGGTCATCGACGAAAAGGCGGGCACGGAAAGCGGCCGCATTACGGGCCTCAATCCTGCCGCAAAGAAGAAAGCGTGACGGCCCGCTGCATTCGAGCGTCGTCGATCGAGCGAGTTGCCGTAAGCCGTCGTCGGCGCGACGACGCTCAACGCGGCTTGGCAATGCTGCCTCGAAGTAGCGCTTTCGCGGAAATTAAAGAAATGCATAGGGGAACGTAATGGGCAGAGCATTGGACGGCGTTCGCATCCTTGACTTCAGCCACGTGCAGGCGGGGCCAACCTGCACGCAATTGCTCGCTTGGTTCGGCGCCGACGTCATCAAGGTCGAGCGCGCCGGCGAGGGCGACATCACGCGCGGACAGCTGCGCGACGTGCCCGGTGCGGATAGCCTCTATTTCACGATGCTCAACGGCAACAAGCGATCGATCACCGTCGATGCGAAGCATCCCGAGGGCAAGAAAGTGCTCGAGGCGCTGATCAAGCGCTGCGACGTGCTGGTCGAGAACTTCGCGCCCGGTGCGCTCGACCGCATGGGCTTTACGTGGGAGCGCATCCAGGCGCTCAACCCGCGCATGATCGTCGCCTCCATCAAAGGCTTCGGGCCCGGTCCCTACGAGGACTGCAAGGTCTACGAGAACATCGCGCAGTGCGCCGGCGGCGCGGCGTCGACCACCGGATTCGACGACGGTCCGCCGCTCGTTACCGGGGCGCAGATTGGCGATTCCGGGACCGGCCTGCACCTCGCGCTCGGGATCGTCGCCGCCCTCTACCAACGCCAGACGACGGGGCGCGGACAAAAGGTGCTCGCCGCGATGCAGGACGGCGTGCTCAATCTGTGCCGGGTGAAGCTGAGAGACCAGCAGCGGCTCGCACGCACCGGTGTGATGGAGGAGTACCCGCAGTATCCGAACGGCAAGTTCGGCGATGCCGTGCCGCGCGCCGGGAATGCCTCCGGCGGCGGGCAGCCCGGTTGGATCCTGAAGTGCAAGGGCTGGGAAACCGACCCCAACGCGTACATCTACTTCATTACCCAGGCTCCGGTGTGGGAGGACATCTGCAAGGTGATCGGGCGCGAGGAGTGGCTCACCGACCCGCGCTATGCCACGCCCAAGGGCCGGCTGCCACACCTGATGGAGATCTTCGGCGAGATCGAGAAGTGGACCATGACCAAGGACAAATTCGAGGCCATGGACATCCTCAATGAGCACGACATTCCATGCGGGCCGATCCTGTCGATGAAGGAGCTCGCGGAGGAGCCGTCGCTGCGCAAGACGGGAACCGTGGTCGAGGTCGATCACCCCACGCGCGGGAAGTATCTGACGGTCGGCAACCCGATCAAGCTCTCGGACAGCCCGACCGAGGTCACCCGCTCGCCGCTGCTCGGTGAGCATACCGATGAGATTCTCGCCGAGCTCGGCTACGACAAGGACCAGATCCGGGTGCTGCGCGCCGAAAAGGCGATCTGAACAATCGTTATCCGTGGCGACGCTGCGTCGCCCGCGCTTTTCCGAAAGGAAGAAGAATGGCAGCCAGCAAGAGCGCAGTGCGTCAAACTCTGGACAAGGTGAAGGCAGAAGGGCGCACGGCGCTGACCGCTCCTGAAGGCAAGCTCGTCTGCGACGCGTACGGCATCGCGGTGCCGAAGGAAGCCGTGGCGACCTCCGCCGCGGAAGCCGCAAAGCTTGCGGCCGGCATGGGCTTCCCCGTCGTGCTCAAGATCGTTTCGCCGGACATCCTGCACAAGACCGAAGCCGGCGGCGTGCTCGTGGGCCTGAAGAACGCGGGCGAGGTGCAGAAGGGATACGAGGTGATCGTCGCCAACGCCAAACGTTACAACGCGAAAGCGACGATCCTCGGCGTCCAGGTCCAGCAGATGCTAAGCGGCGGCCAGGAGGTCATCGTCGGCGCGGTGACCGATCCGTCGTTCGGCAAGCTGGTCGCATTCGGCCTGGGCGGCGTGCTCGTCGAGGTGTTGAAGGACGTCACGTTCCGCCTCGCTCCGACGACGAAGGAGGACGCGCTCGGCATGCTCGACAGCATCGCGGCGGCGCCCATCCTCAAAGGCGTTCGCGGCGCGGAGCCGGTCGATCGCAGCGCACTGGCGGCGATCATTCAGAACGTCTCGCAACTCATCTCGGATTTTCCCGAGATCGCCGAGATGGACTTGAACCCCGTGTTCGCCACGCCGAAGAGCGCGACCGTCGCCGACGTGCGCATCGTCTGCGATTGGAACCCGCCACCCGCCCGCTACCGTCCGAGCCAGGAGGAGATCCTGCGCGCGATGAATCGCATCATGAAACCGGACGCGGTCGCGGTCATCGGCGCTTCGTCCGAGGACGGGAAGATCGGCAACTCGGTGATGAAGAATCTGATCAACGGCGGCTACCAGGGCCAGATCTACCCGATCCATCCTGCGGCGCCGGAGATTCTCGGACGCAAGGCGTATAAGAGCGTGAAGGACGTGCCGGGGAAGATCGACGTCGCCGTATTTGCGATTCCCGCGCCGCTGGTGGCGAAGGCCCTGGTCGAAGTCGGCGAAAAGGAGATCCCCGGCGCGGTGCTGATCCCGTCGGGCTTTGCCGAAACCGGCAACGTGGAGGGCCAGAAGGAGATCCAGGCTATCGGTCGCAAGTACAACGTCCGGCTGATGGGACCGAACATCTACGGCTTCTACTACACGCCCAAGAATCTGTGCGCCACCTTCTGCACCGCGTACGACTTCAAAGGCGGCGCCGCGCTGTCCTCGCAATCGGGCGGCATCGGGATGGCGATCATCGGCTTCTCGCGCTCGGCCAAGATGGGCGTGTCCGCGATTGTCGGTCTCGGCAACAAGTCGGACATCGACGAGGACGACCTGCTCACTTTCTTCGAACAAGACGATAACACGCACATCATCGCCCAGCACTTCGAGGACCTCAAGGACGGTCGCGCGTTCGCGGAGGTCGCCCAGCGTGTCTCGAAAAAGAAGCCGGTCGTCGTGTTGAAGGCCGGACGGACCAGCCTCGGCGCGCGCGCGGCCAAATCGCACACGGCCGCGCTCGCGGGCGACGACCAGATCTACGACGCGGTGCTCAAGCAATCGGGCGTCATTCGCGCG
Organism: Casimicrobiaceae bacterium; assembly: GCA_036382945.1. Classification (GTDB taxonomy): domain Bacteria; phylum Pseudomonadota; class Gammaproteobacteria; order Burkholderiales; family Casimicrobiaceae; genus PALSA-1003. The sequence continues at coordinate 56,352 of DASVPH010000028.1, read as the reverse complement.
ATGGGCCTGCGCGACCTGCTCGAATACGCCCGTGCCCTTCCGGTGTTGCCCACTCCCAAGGGGGAGAACGTCGTGATCATCACCGGCGCCGGCGGCTCGGGCGTGCTCCTCTCGGATGCCTGCGTCGACAACGGCCTCTCGCTGATGCCGATGCCGCCCGATCTCGACGCCGCGTTCCGCAAGTTCATCCCGCCTTTCGGCGCCTCCGGCAACCCCGTCGACATCACCGGCGGCCAGCCTCCGAAGACCTATCAGGAAACCGTCCGACTCGGTCTCGAAGAGCCGCGCATCCACGCGCTCATCCTCGGTTACTGGCACACGATCATCACGCCGCCGATGGTCTTCGCCAGGACGATGGTCGAGGTGATCGAGGAGATGCGCGCCAAGGGCATTCACAAGCCGATCGTCGCTTCGCTCGCAGGCGACGTCGAGGTCGAGGAAGCCTCCGAGTATCTGTTCGACCACGGCATTCCGGCGTACCCGTACACGACGGAAGTTCCGGTCGCCGTGCTCGGGGCGAAGTACAAGTGGGCACGGGCCGCCGGTCTTGTGAACTCCAGATAGACAGGGCAGCGTAGCAGCAGGAGGTGTCGTTTCGTATCAATCGAGCGTGGATCGCCCCTTCGGGTTTGAACACGCAATTTGCCAGCAAGGCTTTTCCAGGAGGAGTTATGAAGCTGAATCGAGTTTGCAGAAGGCTGTTGGTCGCCGGCGTGATGGCTGGGCTCGCGGGACTGCAAGCGTCCACCGCGGCGGGGTGGGAACCGACCAAGCCGGTCCAGTTCATCGTGCCCGCCGGCACCGGCGGCGGCGCCGATCAGATGGCGCGCTTCATCCAGGGCGTGGCCAGCAAGAACCAGTTGATGAAGCAGCCGATCATCGTCGTCAACGAGTCGGGCGGCGCCGGCGCGCAAGGCTTCCTCGACGTCAAGAACAGCAAAGGCGATCCGGAAAAGATCATCATCACGCTGTCCAACCTGTTCACGACGCCGCTGGCGACCGGCGTGCCGTTCAACTGGCGCGATCTGACGCCGGTCGCAATGCTGGCGCTCGACGAATTCGTGCTGTGGGTTAACGCCGATACGCCGTACAAGACCGCCAAAGAGTACATCGATGCGGTCAAGGCGGCAGGCCCTGACAAGTTCAAGATGGGCGGCACCGGCTCGAAACAGGAAGACCAGATCATCACCGCCGGGATCGAGCAGAATACCGGCGTCAAGTTCATCTACGTTCCGTTCAAGGGCGGCGGCGAAGTGGCCGTGCAGCTGGTCGGCAAACACATCGACTCGACCGTCAACAATCCGATCGAGGCGGTGGCGCAATGGCGCGCTGGCAAGCTGCGTCCGCTATGCGTGTTCGATTCGCAGCGCATGCCTTACAAGACCAAGGTCACTGCAGACATGTCGTGGTACGACATCCCCACGTGCAAAGACTCCGGCCTACCGGTCGAGTACCTGATGCTGCGGGGCATCTTCATGCCCCCAGGCGTCAGCAAGGAGCAGGTCGACTTCTACATCGATTTGTTCAAGAAGGTGAGGGAAACACCCGACTGGAAGGCGTTTACCGAGCAGGCAGCGTTCAACCAGTCGTTCATGACCGGGGCCGAATATGTCAAGTGGGTGGAGCAGGCGGAAGCCACGCACAAGGCATTGATGGAGAAGGCTGGCTTCCTGGCCAAGAAGTAGAAGAGGTCTGGGACCCGCAACGAGGTAGCGGATCGGTCAGGCGGAGCCGCTTGGCCGATCCCGCTCGCGCCGGCACATCTCGAGCCTGCGTGCCTCTGACCGAATACAACACCGACGGGCTATAGGCGATGACAAAAGACCGCAATGCCGACCGCGGCGCGAGCCACGCTGTCGTCTCGAGGCGTACGATGGAAATCGCTGTGGCAGCGATCCTGCTGGCGTTCGGCCTGACATTCCTTTACAGCAGCTACCAGCTCGGGTTCCGCTGGGGCAGCGATGGGCCCCAATCGGGCTTCTTCCCGTTCTACGTGAGCCTGTTCATCTGCGTGGCGAGTGGCGTCACGCTGGTGCGGGCTGTGGTCAGCAAGGATGCCGAGGGTCGGGCGGGCTTCGTCGAGCGCGGGCAGTTGGGGCAGGTTCTCAAGGTGCTGATTCCCGCCACGCTGTTCGTCCTAGGCATCCAACTGATAGGCATATACGTCGCGTCCGCGGTCTACATCGCGCTGTTCATGAAGATGCTCGGCGATTATCCGTGGAAGAAAAGCGTCCCGCTCGCCGTCGCGATCAGCGTGACCTTCTTCCTGATGTTCGAGGTGTGGTTCCAGGTCCCGCTGTTTAAAGGGTACTGGGATCTGACCGGCTGGACCGGCTACTGAAACGGTTTCCCGGCGTGCACCGCAGCGCGGCACGACTGACGGTTCTAGGCGGCAGACAGGCAAGGCTAATCAACTCGGGAGCGTTGGGTGTCTGACCTGAATCTTTTGTTTCACGGGTTCGCGGTGGTGCTCACGCCGTTCAACGTCGGCCTGATGTTCGTGGGCATCGTTCTGGGCGTGATCATCGGCGTGCTGCCGGGTCTGGGCGCCGCCAACGGTATCGCCATCCTGCTGCCCCTCACGTTCACGATGCCGCCGACCTCGGCCATCATCATGTTGTCGTCCATCTACTGGGGCGCCCTGTTCGGCGGCGCGATCGCTTCGATCCTGTTCAACATTCCCGGCGAACCCTGGTCGGTCGCGACCACCTTCGACGGCTATCCGCTGGCGCAGAAAGGGCACGCTGGCGCGGCGCTGACGGCTTCGTTCACCTCGTCGTTCGTCGGGGCGTTCGTCGCCGTGCTGCTGATCACCTTCCTCGCGCCGCTGATCGCGCGCTTCGCGCTCCAGTTCGGCCCGCCGGAGTTCTTTTCGGTGTACCTGCTGACATTCTGCAGCTTCGTCGGCATGGGCAAGGGGTCGGCATGGAAGATCATCGTCTCGATGATGCTCGGTTTCGCGCTCTCGGCGGTCGGCATCGACATCGTCACCGGGCAGCTTCGCCTCACGTTCGGCTTCACGAGCCTGATGAAGGGATTCGACTTCCTGATTGCGGTGATTGGGCTCTTCGGCATCGGCGAGATTTTGCTGTCAATGGAGGAAGGGCTGGCATTTCACGGAGTACCCGCCAAGATCAATCCCAAGGTCGTGCTCGAGACCTGGCGCAAACTGCCGCGCTACTGGATGACGTTCATACGCAGCACCGCGATCGGCTGCTGGATGGGCATCACGCCGGGCGGCGCGACGCCGGCGTCGTTCATGAGCTACGGCGTGGCCAAGAAGATGTCGAAGGACGGCGACAAGTTCGGTACCGGAGTGCTGGAAGGTGTCATTGCGCCGGAGACCGCCGCGCACGCCGCCGGGACGAGCGCGCTGCTGCCGATGATCACCCTCGGAATACCGGGTTCGCCGACTGCCGCGGTGCTCCTTGGCGGCCTGCTGATCTGGGGCCTCCAGCCGGGACCGCTGCTGTTCGCCGAGAAGCCCGACTTCGTCTGGGGCCTGATCGCCAGCATGTACCTCGGCAACCTCGCCGGCCTGATCGTCGTGCTGAGCCTCGTGCCGCTTTTCGCCGGTATCCTGCGCATCTCGTTCTCGATCATCGCGCCGGTGATCGTCGCCATCTGCGCAATTGGTGCCTACACGGTCAACAACGCGATGCAGGATATCTGGTTCATGCTCGGCTTCGGCGTCATCGGTTACCTGTTCAAGAAACTCAATTATCCACTCGCGCCGATGGTGCTGGCGCTGGTGCTCGGCAACAATGCGGAGAACGCGTTTCGCCAGGCAATGCTGGTCTCCCAGGGAAGCCTGACGGTGATGTGGTCGAACTGGCTGGTGGGCAGCATCACCACGCTGGCGGTGATCATGCTGTTCTGGCCCGTGATCTCCAGCGCCATAAGAGCGATTTTCCCGGCCAAGCCGGACAAACTCGCCGAGCAGCGTCCGGTCGAGTAGCCGGCAGGGCATGGGCCTCCCATTGCGATTGACGTCGACATGTTGATGACGTAATCGCCATACAGCTCGGCGAAGGGCGCTCCGGCGCCCTTTGGTTGCGCTGAACGTAGTCTGCGCCGCCGGTCCAGGGTCCCGCAGTCCAATAATCTTGTGCCGCGTGCTCGTCCTGATCCGGCTCAGGCTCGCTCGGTGTCGATCACTCGCGAGCGGCAGTTCGGCGCCGGCGTTCCGCCTTTCGGCCCTCGATCCGACGCTTCGCTACTCCGGCGCGACGGCGAGCATGATCTTGCCGATATGCTGCGAGGTTTCCATGAGCGCGTGCGCGGCCGCGGCCTCGGCCAGCGGGAAGGCGCGGTGGATCACGGGCTTGACCTTGCGCGCCTCGAGCAGCGGCCAGACGCGCTCGCGCAACGCCTTGGCGATCGCCGTCTTGCGCTCGTGCGGGCTCGCGCGCATGGTCGAGCCCGTGATGGTCAGGCGCTTGAGCATGATGAAGCGCCAGTCGACCTCGACCCGGCTACCGCGCAGGAATGCGATGAACACGAGTCGCCCGTCCGGCGCCAGGCACTTCAGATTCCTTTCGATATAGTCGCCGCCGACCATGTCGAGCACGACGTCCACACCGCGCTTGGCCGTGATCTTCGCGACCTCCGCCGCGAAGTCGACTTCGCGATAGTTGAGCGCGTGCTCGGCGCCGACGCCGCGGCAGTACGCGGCCTTCTCCGCGCTGCCGACGGTGGTGATCACGTTCGCCCCGAACGCCTTGGCGAGCTGGATCGCGGTGAGCCCGATCCCGCTCGAGCCCCCGTGCACGAGCAGCGTCTCGCCTTCCTTGAGCGCCCCGCGCTCGAACACGTTATGCCAGACGGTGAAATAGTTCTCCGGCAGGCTCGCCGCCTCGAGCAGCGACAACCCGAGCGGCGGCGGTAGACAATACGCGGCGGGCGTCGCGCAGTATTCCGCGTATCCGCCGCCCGGCGTGAGCGCACAGACGGCGTCGCCGACCCCCCACTCCTGCACACCGTCGCCCACCGCCGCGATCGTGCCCGCCACTTCGAGCCCGATGATCGGGGAGGCGTCGGGTGGCGGCGGATAGCCGCCCGCGCGCTGCAGGCAGTCCGGGCGATTCACCCCGGCGTAGGCGACACGGATCAGAACCTCGCCCGGCCGCGACCGGGGTAGCTGCGTCTGCCCCAGGTGGAGCATCTCGGGCGGACCGGGCTCGCGGGCCGCGACGTAGCGCATCGTTGCGGGAAGATCCATCTCGAGGAAGGCCGGAGCGGAGAATCGTACAATTGTAGCCTGCGGCACCCACCATGAACGCCAATCTGTACGCGCTTCTGCGCGACCACTTCCCGGAGGATGCCGAGCAGCCCTGCCTGCTGCTCCCGGGCGGCCCGGTGATCCACTACGACGATCTCGACGCGACCTCGGGGCGGATCGCCCATGCGCTCGGCGACGCCGGGTGTCGTCCGGGCGATCGGGTGGCCGCGCAAGTCGACAAGTGCTGGCAAGTCCTCGCGCTCTATCTCGCGTGCCTGCGTGCCGGGCTCGTCTATCTCCCCCTCAACAGCGGCTACCAGAAACGCGAGCTCGCCTACTTCTTCGCCGACGCCGAGCCCTCGGTGATCGTTTGCCGGCCCGACGCCGCGAAAGGCCTCGCGCGGCTGCGGCGGCAGGCGACCGTGCTCACCCTGGACGGCGACGCCGGAACCTTGCTCGAGCATGCAGCAGGACGCCCCGGCACCTTCGAGACCGTGGCTTCCCGTCCGAACGATCTCGCCGCGATCGTCTATACCTCCGGCACCACCGGACGCTCCAAAGGCGCGATGCTCTCGCATCGCAACCTGGCCAGCAACGCGCTGACCTTGGTCGAGCAATGGGGGTTCACGCGCGGCGACGTGCTGCTCCACGCGCTGCCGATCTATCACGTGCACGGTCTGTTCGTCGCCTGTCACTGCGCGCTGCTCTCCGGCAGCCGGATCCTGTGGCTGCCGAAGTTCGACGCGAAGGAAGTGATCGAGCGGCTGCCGCAGGCGACCGTGATGATGGGCGTGCCGACGTTCTACACGCGCCTCCTCGCCGACGAGACGTTCGGCGCGCGCGACTGCCGGAACGTGCGTCTGTTCGTGTCCGGCTCGGCGCCGCTTCTGGCCGAGACCTTCGCCGAGTTCCGCGAGCGCACCGGGCACACGATCCTCGAACGCTACGGCATGACCGAAACCGGCATGAATAGCGCGAATCCGCTTGACGGCGAGCGCGTTGCGGGCAGCGTCGGCCGCCCGCTTCCGGGCGTATCGGTACGGGTCGTCGGCGACGATGGAAATCCTTGCCCGCCGGGGATGGTCGGGGCGATCGAGGTCAAGGGTCCGAACGTTTTCGGCGGCTACTGGCGCCTGGCCGAGAAGACCAGGAACGAGTTCACGACCGACGGCTACTTCCGCACCGGCGACCTGGGCGAATGGCTCGCGAACGGTTATCTCAAGATCGTCGGTCGCGCCAAGGACCTGATCATCACCGGCGGGCTCAACGTCTACCCCAAGGAGATCGAGGAGAAGATCGACGCCCTGCCGGGCGTGGCCGAATCGGCGGTGATCGGTGTGCCCGACCCGGATTTCGGCGAAGCGGTCACCGCCGTGGTCGTGGCCCGCGCGGGCTGCGCGCCGACGCAAGCCGAGCTTCTGTCGGCGCTGCGCTCGGAGATCGCCGGCTTCAAGATCCCGAAGCGCGTGCATTTCGTCGCCGATCTGCCGCGCAACGCGATGGGCAAGGTGCAGAAGAACGTGTTGCGGGACCGCTATTCCCGTACGGAATCGTAGCCCGGGGTGAGCAGCGCGAACCTCGGGGCCGGACAACCAATCATAGCCCGAACCTCTCGGGGTCGAGCGATACCGTCTGCGGGATTCGCGCAGCAGCGCGGACCCCGGGCTACGCCGCCACGCCGCCCAGGCTCGCGGCCTTCCACAGCATGTACCCCGAGATCGCGAACAGCAGAAGCACAAACGCGCGCCTGAGCTTGGCCACCGGCCAGCGGTGCGCCAGTCTTGCCCCGAGCGGCGCGACGAGCATGCTCGCCACCACGATGCCTAACAGCGCCGGGACGTAAACATAACCGATCGTGAGCGCAGGCAGCGCGCTCTGCCGCAACCCCGCGATGACGTATCCGGCCGTGCCGGCGGAGGCGATCGGAAAGCCGAGCGCGGCGGAGGTCGCGACCGCGTTGTGCATGCGGACGTTGCACCAGGTCATGAAGGGCACCGACAGAAACCCCCCGCCCACGCCTACCAAGCTCGAAACGACGCCGAGCGCGACGCCCACCCCGAACAGGCCAAACCTGCCCGGCAGCTCGCGCCCCGCCTTCGGCGCGCGATGCATCAGCATCTGCACCGCCGAGACGCTCGTGAACAGCGCGAACAGGGCCGCCAGCACCGCCCCCGACGTGCGGGCGGCGATCTGCGGCCCTACGAGCGACCCGAGCACGATGCCGGGCGCGAGTCCCCACACCACGTGCCAGAGGACCGCGCCGCGTCGGGCATGCGCGCGCATGCTGGAAAGGGAGGTGAACATGATGGTCGCGAGCGAGGTCGCCACCGCGACGTGCACGATGTGCGCGGGCGGAAAGCCTTCGCGCGTGAAGATGATCGTGAGCACCGGAATTATCGTCACCGCGCCGCCGACGCCCAGCAGCCCTGCGAGAAAGCCGACGATGCAGCCGAGCGCGAGAAGAAGCGGCAGCAGCATCCAGTCCACGGCGATGTCCTGCTCCGCAGTCAGGCGCTTAGCGTCGCAACATCTTCTCGGCGATGAACTTCCACTCGCGCGGGTCGACCGGCGTGATCGACAGCCGGTTCGCGCGCTGGAGCACGCGCATCGTCGCGAGCTCCCGTTGCGTGCGCAGCTCCGCGAGTGGAACGAGTCGTGTCTTCTCGACCAGCGTCACGTCGACGTTGAGCCAGCGCGGCGCATCGCGCGTCGCCTTGGCGTCGTAATAGGGGCTCCTGCGGTCGAACTGCGATGCGTCCGGGTACGCGGCTTTGCTGATCCGTACGATCCCCGCTATGCCCGGTTCAGGACAACTCGAGTGGTAGAAGAAGGCGAGATCGCCCACCTGCATCTGATCGCGCATGAAGTTTCGCGCCTGGAAGTTGCGCACTCCGAACCACGCGGTCGACCGATCCGGCGCCGCGGCGAGGTCGTCGATCGAGAACTCGCTCGGCTCGGATTTCATGAGCCAGTAGCGCATGGCGCTACTCGAACGAGAGGGGCGGCGGGTACCTCGCCGTGAGGTTGACGGTCACATCCACAGGGACCAGCCCGTTCTGCAGAACCGTCACCGGCGAGCATCCGTTGTCGTAGAGAATCGAGCGCACCGCAGCCGTCGTCGTGGTCCCGACGGCTCCGACATAGAGCACGATCCCCTCCCGGGTCTGCACCTGCGCAGCAGCGCGCAGGCCGGCATTTGCCGTGCTGTAGACGTGGGCGCCCGTGGTGCAGTCGGGCGAAGTGAACAGGACACTGCCTCCCGATTGCCACGCCGCCAAGCCCGACGCAGTGCGCCCGTCGCTGCCATAGATCGGGCGGATGACGGCAGGCGCAACGACACCGCTACTCTTGTCGGTCACGAGCACGATCGTGTCGATCAACGGTCGTGCCGCGATCTCGCCTGTCGAATCCACCAGGACGACCGGTGCTGCCCCACCGGCCGCGGAAACAGCAGCGGCGACGAGGAAGAGCAATGCCTTGCGCCAAAGCGCCTCGCTATGGCGCATTTCGCGCAGGCAACGAAGCAAAGCCCATAGCGCAGCAGGTTAGCAGAAACCCGTGCGGCTCGCCTCGCCGAGCAGTCGGCCGCAAAAAACGCGGCGCCGCTCTGGCGACGCCGCGTTCAGGAGAGGCCCCCCGCCTGTGCCGTGCTGACCGTCATCTTGAACCTGGGTTCAAGAGGGTCGCCTACCTGGACCATTAGGCACTTCCGCGTAGGGAGCGCACACCGGTCCGATCAGGAGCGGCAACCGTTAACGTAGCATTGGTCCAAAGAGTATAGGGCCAGTTCGAACACCGCAGGGGACGACCGTTGCCGCAGGACAATCGCTTCGTCACGCCGGAGAAGTCGGCTCGACTCAGAACAATTTGTCCTGCTCCGCCATCGCACGATCGATAGCGGTTTGCATGGCGGAAATTCTACGCTGAACGGCAGCGCTGTCAAAGCCGCTCGTCGCCGCGGCCGCGCTTTTCGCCCCGAGCAACTCGTGCGCGATGTTGAGCGCCGCCATCACGGCGATGCGCTCGCTGCCGACCACCTTCCCGCCGTCGCGGATCTCGCGCATGCGGCGGTCGAGGAACTGCACCGCCTGGAGCAACTCCGCGCGCTCCGACTCTTTGCACGCGACCCGGTATTCGCGGCCGAGGACCGAGACATCCAGCGTGAGCGAACGATCGTCCACCGGAGCGCCTAGCTCGCAGACTCTGGGAGCTGCTGCAGCAGCGAATCCAGGCGCGAGGTCGCGGCGGCCATGCGTGCCGTCAGTGCCTTGTGCTGCTCCTGAGCGCGGGCGAGCTCGCGCTTGAGCGACTCGTTCTCGGCGCGCACGCGATGATAGTCGGCCAGCAACAGCGCGAGCTTTTGTTCGAGTCGGCTCAGCTCGAAGTCCATGAAGCACTATAGGCGGAACGTTTCGGCCGCGTCAACCGGCGAGAATGTTCGCCCCTGTAGCGCGGGCAAGAATGAATGCGCAGCCTTTAGTCCGAGCCGATGCGCTCATAGCGCACGTCGAGAATTTCGAGCTCCTCCACGCCGCCCGGGGTCCTGAGGACCACGGTATCGCCTTCGCGCGCCTTGAGCAGGGCTCGTGCTATCGGCGACACCCAGCTTATATGGCCGCGCGCGGTATCGATCTCGTCGACGCCGACGATCCTCACGACGCGCTCCTTGCCGCGCGTGTTGCTCACGGTCACGGTCGCGCCGAAGAAGATCCGGTCGGCATCCTCCCCGTCGCGCCTCGCCAGCGGATCGACGACCTCGGCGTGGTCCAGCCGCCGGATCAGGAAGCGAATGCGCCGGTCGATCTCGCGCAGCCGCTTCTTGCCGTAGATGTAATCGCCGTTCTCGGAACGATCGCCGTTGCTCGCAGCCCACGCGACGGTAGCGACCACTTCGGGCCGCTCCTTCTCGACCAGCGTGGCGAGCTCTGCCTTGAGGCGGGCGAACCCGCCGGGCGTCATGTAATTGCGGCTGCCCGCCGGCAGCGGGGGGGCCGCCTCGAGCTCGTCGTCGAAGTTGGCGTCCAGTTCGCGCGTGAAAGCCTTGCTCATGGGCGTTCGACCGCGGCCCGCTCAAGACAACTCCCGGCGAGGCCGCGTCCAGGAGTGAAATTATAGGCCGATCGGCCGCGGGCTATAATCGCCCGCTGTCCCGCCGGTTCACTTCGCTCGGTCCTTCTCCTCGCGCATCAAAGCGATGCCCCGGATTTCCGCGGTTCCCGCATTGATCGCGCTCTTTGCGTTCGCGTTGGCGGTGTTCGGCGTGGCGCTGTCGATCGGCAGCGTCCCGATCGACCCCGGATCGGTGCTGCGCGCGCTCTTCGCCCCCGGCGACGAGACGCAACGCCTCATCGTGCGCGAGCTTCGCTTGCCCCGCGCCATCGCGGCGTTCGCCGCGGGGGGCTGCCTCGCGCTCGCCGGCGCGCTCCTGCAGGTGCTCCTACGCAATTCGCTCGCCGACCCTTACGTGCTCGGCGTCTCTGGTGGCGCGGCGGTCGGCGCGTTGGCGGTCATGCTGGCGGGCGCTGCCGCGTGGCTGGTTTCGGTCGGCGCTTTCGGCGGGGCGCTCGCCTCGACCCTGCTCGTGTTCGCGCTCGCGCGCGGGGGCGGCGCCTGGTCGCCGACGCGGCTGCTGCTCACCGGCGTCGTCATCGCTGCCGGATGGGGCGCGGTGGTCGCGCTCATCCTGTCGCTCGCGCCCGAAGCGCAGCTGCGCGGCATGCTGTTCTGGTTGATCGGCGATCTCTCCGCACCGCCGGTGGCGTGGTCGACGCTCGGCGCGCTTGCCGTTGCGATCGTCGCCGCGCTGCCGTTTGCACGCGATCTCAACGCGCTCGCCCGCGGCGAAGCGATTGCGGCCGCGCTCGGCGTGGACGTCGTGCGCTTGCCGTGGCTGTTGTTCGCGCTCTCGGCGTTCCTCACCGGGGCCGCGGTCACGACCGCGGGCGCGATCGGTTTCGTCGGGCTGATCGTGCCGCATGCGGTGCGGCTTACCGTGGGTAACGATCAGCGCGTGCTGCTTCCGGCGGCGGCGCTCGCCGGCGGCACGCTGCTTCTGCTCGCCGACACGCTGGCGCGGCAGATCGCCGCACCGGCACAATTGCCCGCGGGCGTGATCACGGCGCTCGTCGGCGTCCCGATTTTCCTCTACCTGCTGCGGCGCGAGCAACGATGAGCGCCGCCGGGTCGTCCCAAGGCGCGAATTGCGCCCCCGCTTTTGGGGGCAGCGCAGCGGCCGAATTGGCCAATGAGGCCGCAAGCGTGGGGGTCCACCGATGACCGTCCGCCCACTTCTCGCCGCGCGCGCTCTCGCGGTGGCCATCGCCGGGCACCGGGTATGCAGCGGGCTCGATCTTGCTGTGGCGCCCGGAGAGCGCTGGGCGATCCTGGGGCGCAACGGCGCAGGCAAGACGACGCTGTTGCATACGCTGGCGGGACTGCGCGCTCCGGCGGCGGGCGCGATCGAGATCGACGGACGAGCGCTCTCGACGCTGCCCCGCCGCGAGCTCGCCCGCCTGCGCGGCGTGCTACCGCAGGACGACAGCGATGCATTCCCCGCGACCGTTCTGGAAACCGTGCTTGTCGGCCGGCACCCGCACCTTTCGCGCTGGCAGTGGGAGGGTGCCGATGACATCCGAATCGCCCGCGAGGCGCTCGCCGCGTCCGACATGGGCGGCACCGAGGCGCGCGACGTGCGCACGCTCTCCGGTGGCGAGCGCCGGCGCGTCGCGCTGGCCGCGCTGCTGGCGCAGCAGCCACGGTTGTTCCTCCTCGACGAGCCGTCGAGCCACCTCGATCTGTCGCATCAGCTCGCACTGCTGGACCGGCTGACGGCTGCCGTTCGCACCGACGGCCGGGCGCTGGTGATGGCCCTGCACGACGTCAATCTGGCGCTGCGCTACTGCGACCAGGCGCTCCTGCTCTGCGATGGCGAGGCGCTCGCCGGGCCTGCCCAAGCGCTGCTGACCGCGGAGCGCTTGTCCGCGCTCTACGGCGTGCCGCTGCGAGCCGTGGCGGGGCCGCGCGGTGCGGTCTTCGCCCCGGAGTGAGCGGCAGCTATCGCTCAAGCTTGGCACGCGCCTGGTCGAGCGCGGCACACAGCGCCTCGGCGCCGGCGATGAACCTCGGACCCGGGCGGTGCAGCAGATTGCCGTCGACGACGAACAGGTTGCCGCGCGCCACGGCGGGCAGCGCGCTCCATCGCCGCCAATCGTCGAGCCAAGTCGGGCGCGCCGCGTCGTCGGTTCCGGCGAGAATCGCTTCGGGGCGCGCGGCAAGCACGTCCTCAGTGCCCACCGTAGACGCGGGCGAGGCGATTCGCGCGAAGATGTTCTCGCCGCCGCAGAGCGCGAGCGCCGCCGTGATGAGATGCTTTCCGCCAATCGTGTACAGCGGGTGCGGCCAGATTTCGTAGAACACCGAAACCTCGGCCACGCCGCGCTGCCGCCGCTCGAGCGCCGCCAAGCGCGCGCGGAAAGCGGCCGCGGCGCGAGCCGCCACGGCGTTCGTCCCCGCCAGCGCCCCCAGCCGCTCGAGATCCTCGGGGATCGCCTGCAGCGTGCGCGGATCGGAGACGAACACCGCAATGCCAAGGCTTCGCAAGCGCTCGACCTGCGTCGGGACGAGATACGGCCAAACGACCGCGAGATCGGGCTTGAGCGCGACGATGCGCTCGAGGTCGATCCCGGAGGCGTCGCCGATGCGCGGGACGCGTGAGGCTTCGGGCGGCCAGTCGGCCGGCGAAAGCACCCCGACGACCTTCGCTCCGGCCCCCGCGGCGAACAATAGCTCGGTCGCGTGCGGTGCGAGGCTCACGATGCGCATCGCGGGCGCGACAAGCTCGATGCGCGCGCCGCTCGCGTCGACCGTGGAAACCGGGCCCGCGACGGCGCGCAGCGTCCACGCCGCCAAGAGTAGAACGCTCGCCAGACGCGCCGCGCCAGGGCACATCGCTTCAGTGCCGGTAGCGCACACCGGCGAATACGCTCGCGCCGGCGGTGTGGTAATCGGCGGCCAACTCGTAGTCCTTGTCGAGCGCGTTATCGAGCCGCGCGAAGAGCGTCCAGCCGGCAGTAAGCACATACTCCGCGGTGAGGTTGACCAGCGCATAGCCGCCCATCCGGCGCGTGTTCGCGGCGTCGTCGAACCGCGCCGACGCGGCGACCCACTCCACGCCGACGGAGAGCGCGTCCCACGAGCGGAGAACCGCGACCGAGGCGTGCCGGCGTGAGCGTCGTGGCAGCAGGTTGCCGGTGGCGTCGTCTTCGGGGCGCTGGAGATCGGCACTGGCCCGGAGGTCGGCGTCGCCCACGCGAGCGCCGAGCTCCATCGTCAGGCCTTCCAGCGTCGCGTTGGCGACGTTTTGCGGAGCGCAGTTGAACGAGGCATCGCACTGGAAGACGATCAGATCGCGCACGCGGTTGCGATAGGCGACGATGCCGGCGGTAAGACCGGGCTTGGCGTAACGCAGGGCGACCTCGGCGTTGTGCGCGGTCTCGGGCTTGAGCTCGGGGTTGGAGAAGCCCGGATAGTAGAGGTCGTTGAAGGTCGGCGCCTTGAACGCGGTGCCGTAGCTCGCGCTCGCGCGAAAACCGCCGGCGAAGGCGTAGCCGTAGGCAAGCGCGCCGGTGGTGCGCGCGCCGAACTGCGAGCTGTCGTCTCGACGCAGGTTGGCCTGCAGCGCTTGCGCGCCGTCGCGCCATTGCCACACGCCGACCACCGCGTTGGTGTTGCGCGCGGTCACCGCAAAGGCGGCGTCGCTTGCAAGCCGCTCCTCACGCCGCTCGAAGCCGACCGACAGGGCGCCCCGGGGCAGGGCGAAATCGCTCTGCCAAGCGTACTGGCGCTGCCGGGTCTTGAACCGCGACGGACCGAAACCGGTTTCCGACAGGCTGTCGTCGTCGCCTTCGCCGGCTTCGAGCCGGCTCGTCCAGAACGAGGTCAGCCGATTGCGGCTCGCGACCGAGTAGGCGGTGAGCACGGTGACCGTGCGATCGTCGAAGCCCGGCCCTGCGTCGAACTGCGCGTTCAGTCGGCCGCGAAAGAATTGCGCCGAGAGCTCCTGCTCCGGGGCGAAGCGGTAAGCGAGGTTGCCGCTCGCGCTGTCGTCGCGATAACCGTCGCGATCGGGGTTGTAGCTGAAATTCGCCGGGTTACCGATGGCGTTGAAGCCGCCGCTGCGGCGCGCTCCCGCCTGCAGTGCAAAGCGCAACTTGCCCCCGGCGGCGCCGCCCGAGACCCCGGCCGTCGCCATGCCGGTGCGGTAGGTCCCGTAGCCTGCGCTCGCGTTGGCCGTGAGCGCGCCCTCGCTCCTGCGGGTGAACACCTGGATCACCCCGCCGATGGCGTCCGCGCCGTACAAGCTCGACGCGGGCCCGCGCACAATCTCGATGTGATCGATCTCGTCGAGCGGGATGGCTTCGAGCGGGGTCGCGCCATCGCTCGCCGCGCCCACGCGCAGGCCGTCGATGAGCACCAGCGTGTGCCCGCGATTAGCGCCGCGCAGGAACACCGAGCTCGTCGATCCGGGCCCGCCGTTGGTCGCGATCTCCACGCCCGGCACCCGGGCGAGCAGCTCCGCCAGGCTCTCGCCGCCGGCGTGGGCGATCTCGTCGGGCCCGATGTAGGTGATGTCGGCGAAAAGCTCGCTCAGCCGCTGGGGTGAGCGTGCGGCCGTGACGAAGACGGGCTCGAGGCTCGCGGCTTGCGGTTGGATCTGCGCTTGGGCGAGAATGGTGGAGCCCACGCCGAGCGTCGCGCCTGCAAGCGTGACCAGACGCCGCTGGGAAAGCCATCGCATGACGATTCCTCCGCGTTCGCCGTGCATCCCCGCACGGCGGGTGGATCGAGGCAACGCGGAAGTCCAAGGAAACGGCGGGAAGCCGCTCGACTAGGTGCGACTGCCCGGCCGCGACCCGCCGCCCGCGGTGCGCTTCGTTCCCGGCGCGGCGACCGATAAGGCGCCGCACCGGACGCAGGCCGGTCTCCGGGCTCGTCGACAACGCTTCGGGCCGTCCTGCCTTCCCGCTCAACGTCGTGAGCAGTGGCGTCGATCAACGACCGTCTAAGTCGACCTACCGTTGCGGGGGCAGCGCCGGATTGGGTTCGCGAAGGAATCGCTTCCGCGAGTTGACCGGCTTCCCGTTTCACCCGCCGCGCGGAATGCGCGGCGGACACCTGCGGGAGCGAGTATAGCCCGGCCAGGACCGCACTACGCGAGGCGTCGCGACCTGCTATAATCCCGGCCCCTTTACGGACCCGCACCGCCCCGCGCTTAAGTGAATCCCAGGCTGTATATCCGCACCTTCGGCTGCCAGATGAACGAGTACGACTCGGACAAGATGGCCGATGTGCTGCGCGAGGCGGAAGGCTTCGAGCTGACCGAGCAGCCGGAAGCGGCCGACGTCATCCTCTTCAATACCTGCTCGGTGCGCGAGAGGGCCCAAGAGCGCGTCTTTCACGATCTGGGCCGCGTGCGCGGGCTCAAGGCGGCCAATCCGGGCCTCATCATCGGCGTCGGCGGCTGTGTGGCGAGCCAGGAAGGCGAGAGCATCGTGCGCCGAGCGCCGTTTGTGGACATCGTGTTCGGCCCACAGACCTTGCATCGGCTGCCCGAGCTGATCGGACGGCGTCGGACCACCGGGCGGCCGCAAGTCGACGTGAGCTTTCCCGAGATCGAGAAATTCGACCGGCTGCCGCCCGCACGGGTCGAGGGCTCGTGCGCCTTCGCCTCGATCATGGAAGGCTGCAGCAAGTACTGCACGTTCTGCGTAGTGCCCTACACCCGCGGCGAGGAGGTGTCGCGTCCGTTCGAGGACGTCCTGACCGAAGTCGCCGACCTCGTTGACCAGGGCGTGAAGGAGATCACGCTCCTCGGGCAGAACGTCAATGCCTACCGCGGCAGGATGAAGGGGGCCGAAGTGGCCGACTTCGCCCTGCTGCTCGAGTATCTGGCGGAGATGCCGGGCTTGGAGCGCATTCGCTTCACGACCTCGCATCCGAAGGAGATGACGCAACGGCTGATCGACGCCTACGGCGCGATATCGAAGCTCGCCTCGCAGCTCCACCTGCCGGTGCAGTCGGGGTCGGATCGCGTGCTGGCCGCGATGAAGCGCGGCTACACCGTCCTCGAATACAAATCGATCGTCCGGCGGCTCCGCGCGATGCGCCCGGAGCTCTCTCTCTCCACGGACTTCATCGTCGGCTTCCCCGGCGAGAGCGACGCCGATTTCGAGCAGACGATGCGGCTCGTCGACGAGGTCGGTTTCGACGGCGCGTTCAGTTTCCTGTACAGCCCGCGGCCCGGCACGCCGGCTGCGGAGTTTCCCGATCAGGTTCCCCGCGCGGCAGGACAGGCGCGGCTCGCACGGCTGCAGCGCGCGATCGACGAGGGCTACCGCGCGGCGAGCGAGCGCATGGTCGGCAGCGTCGAGCGAGCGCTGGTGACCGGTTGCGCGGTCCGAGGCACCTGCGATCTCGCCGCGCGGACCGGGAACAACCGGGTCGTGAATTTTCCCGGCGATGAGCGCCTGATCGGGTGTTATGTCGACGTGCGCATCACGGCCGCGCAAGCCCATTCGCTGCGCGGCGAACTTGTGGCGACTTGATCGGTCTTTGTTCGTCGCGGCGCGGCGCCAGGGAGGCCGCGCCGCTTTCTTGTGTCTTGATGAGGTTTCTAGCGATGCCCGCTCTTCAAGGTTTCGGCTTCCCTCGGCTGCTCGCCGTTCCCGCTGCACTGGCGGCCCTCACGTACGGTTGCGCGACGGTCCAGGCCCCCGATTCGGCGACCGTTGCCGCCGCGGCGGTGGCCGCGACCGCGGCCACCAGCACCGCGCCCAACGGCGATGGTGGCGGGTCGGCGCCCCCCTTGAATGCCTCGACGCGCCCCGCGAGCAACACCACGGCGGTGGCCGCCGCGGCTGCCGCGGCCGCCGCGGCTGCGGCAGGCCAGGCCAAGCCCTTCGCCCAGGTGATCAAGGACGCCCAGGAGCAAGCGGGTCTGTTCAACCTCTACAGGAAGGACGACAAGATCTGGCTCGAGATCAAACCGGACCAGTTCGATCATCCTCTGTTTCTGCAGATCAACCGCACCCGCGGCATCGGCGAGCGCGGGCCGTTCTTGAGCCCGATGCTGCGCTCGTACATCGTCGAATTCCATCGCGTCGGCAACCTGGTGCAACTGCTCGCCAAGAACACGCAGTTCTTCGCCCGCGAGGGCACGCCGCTCGCTCGTGCCGTGCGCGAGTCGACGAGCGACAGCCTGCTCTCGGCCGTGCCGGTGGCGAGCCTGCCGCATCCGGAACGCAAATCGGTGCTGATCGAAGCCACCGCGCTGCTGCTCGCCGACATCCCGGGCGGAGCCACCGCGCTCGATACTGCCTATCGCATACCGTACTCCTTCGACGCGCGCAACTCGAGCGTGAGCGCGACGCACAACACGAAGGATCTGACCGGCTTCGAGGTCTCGGCGCATTACGCCGTTCCCAGGATCGCGCCCCCGCCGCTGGTGCCGAACCCGTCGATGCCGCACGTGCCGCCGCCCGCACAGCTCGAGGACCCGCGGAGCCTCTTCCTCGGCTATTACTACAGCTTCGCGACGCTCCCCGAGCCGATGCGCCCGCGGCTTGCCGATGACCGGCTCGGGCATTTCGTCACTCGCCGGCTCGATTTCTCGGATGACGTCGCCGCCTTCCCGGAGCTCTACTACGTCAAGCGCTGGCGGCTCGAGAAAAAGGATCCCGACGCGGCGCTCTCCGAGCCCAAGCAGCCGATCGTCTACTGGCTCGACCGCGACATCCCGGAAAAGTACCGCGACACCGTGAAGGCCGGCATCCTGGAATGGAACAAGGCGTTCGAGAAAATCGGCTTCAAGGACGCGATCCGCGTCGAAGTCCAACCCGACAACGCAGACTTCAGCACCGCCGACGCGCGCCACGCGTCGGTGCGCTGGGTCGTGCGCGACGTGGCGGGGGCGCTCGCCATCGGGCCCAGCCGGTCCGATCCGCGCACCGGCGAGATCCTCGACGCGGACATCGAGATCGAGGACGGCTGGACCCGTCTCGCGCGGCGCCAGGCGGCGGAGCAGTTCCCCTCGCGCCCGCCGCTTCCTGCCGGCGACGAGGCGGTTTGCGACTATGGAGAGGTCGCCTTCGACGAGCTCGCCTTCGCGATGGACCTCCTGGTCGCACGCGGCGAGATCGACCCGGACGGTCCCGAGGCGCAGGCGTACATCAAGGCCACGCTCAAGGACGTCGTCGCCCACGAAGTCGGGCACACGCTCGGGCTGCAGCACAACTTCCGCGCCTCGACCATCTATACCGAGAAGCAGCTCTCCGACCCGGCATTCACCAAGGCCAACGGCATCGGCGGCTCGGTCATGGATTACAACGCGGTCAATCTCGCGCTGCAGGACGAGCCGCAGGGCGATTACGTCATGCGCGATATCGGTCCGTACGACTACTGGGCCATCGAGTACGCCTACAAGCCGATCGCGCCGGAGCGCGAGAAGGAAGAGCTGGCGCAGATCGCCGCCCGCTCGACCTCGCCGCAGCTCGCCTTCGGCAACGATCTCGATGCGGGCTTCGGCGGATCGGCCGAAGGCATGGACCCGCAGGTCAACCGGCGCGACCTCGGAGCCGACCCGCTCGAGTATGCGGCGCGGCGCCTGAAGCTCTCGCGCGAGCTGTGGGACCGCCTGCAGACGCGTGAGCTCAAGCCCGGCGAGAGCTATGAGCTGCTGCGCCGTAACTTCCTGGCAGGCCTCACGCAGGTGGCGAACGCCTCCACGATCGCGGCCAAGTACGTCGGCGGCGTCGTGTACGTGCGCGACCACGCCGGCAGCGGCCGAGAGCCCTTTACTCCGATCCCGGCCGAGCGGCAGCGCCAGGCGTTGCGGCAGATCACCGACGGCCTGTTGTCGGTCGACAGCTTCCGCCTGCGGCCCGAGTTCGTCCGTCGGCTCACGATCGACCAGTTCGACCGCTTCCGCGACGATGCCGGCGCGAGCGCGATCAACCCCGACATCTCGCTCACCGGCCGCATGCTCTCGGTGCAACGCGCCGTGCTCGACCAGCTCATGAGCGACGCCGTGGCGACGCGGATCGAGGAGAGCGCGTATCGCGAGGTCCGCGCCGATCGCAGCTTCCGGCTCTCCGAGCTCTACGACACCTTGCAAAACGCGATCTGGAGCGAGCTCAAGACCGGCCGCGACATCTCGGTGTTCCGCCGCAACCTGCAGCGCGAGCACTTGAAGCGCATCGCAGCCACGCTGCTGCGGCCCTCGCAATCGGTGCAGGCCGACGCGCGCGCGCTCCAGCGCGAGAACGCCAAGCAGCTCCTCGCGCTGATCAAGATCGCGAAAACGGGGCCGTCGCTGTCGAAGGAGGCGCGGGCGCACCTGGCCGAGTCCGAGAACTCGCTCGAAGAGGCGCTCAAGGCCCCCCTACAGCGGCCCGGCGTCTAGCTCTGGCAGCCTGCTCGCGCGCTCGTGAGACGAGAAACCGTCGATCTGGAGCTCACGCCGCTCGACAATCGCGCGCTCGCCAACCTCTGCGGCGCGCTCGACGCCAACCTGCGCCAGATCGAGGCGGCGCTCGACATCACCATAGCCCGCCGCGGCGCGGCCTTCACGCTGCGCGGAGCGGCGCCGCAGCTGGAGCGCGCCGCGACCGCGCTCGAGCGCTTCTACGCGCAGGCGAAGGAGCCGCTGACCGTCGATGACATTCAGCTCGGCTTGATCGAGCTGGGCGGGCCGCCCCAGGGCCCAGCGCCGGGCGCCGGCGACACCGCGCGCGAAGGGCCGGTGCTGCGCACCCGGCGCCCGGACCTGCACGGGCGCACGCCCAACCAGATCGCCTACCTGAGGCACATTCAAGAGCACGACATCACCTTCGGCATCGGCCCGGCGGGCACCGGCAAGACCTATCTCGCGGTCGCCTGCGCGGTCGACGCCTTGGAGCGCGACGCGGTCAAGCGCATCGTGCTCGTGCGTCCCGCGGTCGAAGCAGGCGAGCGTCTGGGTTTCCTGCCGGGCGACTTCGCGCAGAAGGTCGACCCCTACCTGCGGCCGCTCTACGACGCGCTCTACGACCTCATGGGCTTCGACAAGACCGCGAAGCTCTTCGAGCGCAACACCATCGAGATCGCGCCGCTCGCCTACATGCGTGGCCGCACGCTCAACCATTCGTTCATCATCCTCGACGAGGCGCAGAACACCACACCCGAGCAGATGAAGATGTTCCTGACCCGCATCGGCTTCGGCACCAGGGCGGTGATCACCGGCGACGTGACGCAGATCGACCTCGCCCGCGGCCAGAAGAGCGGGCTGATCGAGGCGCGGCGCATCCTCGCCGAGGTGCGCGGCATCGCGTTCACCGACTTCACCAGCGCCGACGTGGTGCGCCACCCGCTGGTGCAGCGGATCATCAGCGCCTACGAGAGGCACACGCAGAGCGAGCGCATCAACGCTCCGGCCAACGAGCGTCGACGCGAGCGATGAGCGCCAAGCGAGCGCGACTGTCGCTCGTCGTGCAATACGTCGCCGCGGGCGACGACCTGCCGCCGCGCGCCCTGCTTCGACGCTGGGTGCGCGCGGCCCTGGGACCGGCGCCGAGGGCAACGATCACGCTGCGCTTCGTCGACGAGCGCGAGGGCCGCGCCCTCAACCGCCGCTACCGCTCCCGCAACCGGGCGACCAACGTCCTCTCGTTCGTGTACGATGACGCTTCTGGCATGTGCAGAGGTGATATCGTTCTGTGCGCTCCCGTGCTGCGTCGCGAGGCCGCGGCGCAGGGCAAAGCGCTGGCGGCGCACTGCGCGCATCTGGTGGTCCACGGGATGCTCCACCTGCAAGGCGCCGACCATGAGGACCCCGCCGACGCGGCGCGAATGGAGGCGCGCGAGACCGCGATCCTGGCGCGCCTCGGCCTCCCCGATCCGTACACGCCCGTGACCTCGACCCCCGCCCGCGGCGCCCCCACGCGATGACCGCAGACGCCGACGACACCCATCAACGCCCGACGCTGCTCGAACGGCTGTCGGCGTTCCTCACCCGCGCACCGGAAGACCGCGACGAGCTGCTCGCCCTGCTGCACGGCGCGTTCGAGCGCAAGCTCCTCGACGCCGACGCGCTGTCGATCATCGAGGGCGCGCTGCAGGTCTCCGAGATGACCGTGCGCGACATCATGATCCCGCGGGCGCAGATGGACGTCGTGTCAATCGAGGACGACCCGGCGCAATTCATCCCGTTCGTGATGGAGACGCGCCATTCGCGCTTTCCCGTGGTCGGCGAGAACAAGGACGACGTGATCGGCATCCTGCTCGCCAAGGAGCTGCTCAACTACTACGCCAACCCGGAAGGCTTCAACCTGCGCGACACGCTGCGGCCGGCCGTGTTCGTGCCCGAATCGAAGCGGCTCAACGTGCTGCTGCGCGACTTCCGCGCCAATCGCAATCACATCGCCATCGTCGTTGACGAGT
This sequence comes from Casimicrobiaceae bacterium, assembly GCA_036382945.1. Lineage (GTDB taxonomy): Bacteria > Pseudomonadota > Gammaproteobacteria > Burkholderiales > Casimicrobiaceae > PALSA-1003. Next base: position 34,658 of record DASVPH010000028.1, on the reverse strand, counting down.
ACGGCGGCGTGTCCGGACTGGTGACCATCGAGGACGTCCTCGAGCAGATCGTCGGCGACATCGAGGACGAGTACGACTTCGACGAGGCCGAGGACAACATCATCCCCGAGGGGGGAGCGCGCTACCGCGTGAAGGCGCAAACCGACATCGCCGATTTCAACGCGACACTCGGCGGAAGCTTCAGCGACGAGGAATTCCACAGCATCGGCGGGCTGGTCCTGCAGGCGTTCGGGCGGCTGCCGAAGCGCGGCGAGACGACAACCATCGCCAACTTCCGCTTCAAGGTCGTGCGCGCCGACAGCCGGAGGATCTACACGCTCGAAGTCGAGCGGCTGGCCCCGGCGCCCGAGGAAGCATCATCCGCAGGCGAGGCCTAGCGCCTCCCATGGGGAGGGGTTCCAGCGCTGCGATCGCCCGGCTCGCCGCCTCGCTCCTGCTCGGCGCCGCGACGGTCTTCGGCTTCGCTCCGTTCGGTTACTCGGCGCTTCCGGTTCTGACCCTTGCCGGCCTGTTCGGACTGTGGCGAGGCGCCGCGTCGCCGCGCGCCGCGGCGGCGCTCGGCTTTGCCTTCGGGCTGGGTCTGTTCGGCGCGGGCGTGTCCTGGATCTACATCGCCCTGGCGCGATTCGGCGGCATGGAGGGCGCGCTCGCGCTCGTGGCCACCGCACTCTTCTGCGCGTATCTCGCGCTCTTTCCCGCCGTCTCGGGCTGGGTCACGGCGCGGCTCGGCCGTAGCGGGTCGGGAGAGCGTCTGGGGATCGCGGCCGCCTGCTGGAGCCTCGCCGAGTGGCTGCGAATGTGGCTTTTTTCCGGCTTTCCCTGGCTGTCGGTCGGCTACGCACAGACCCGAGGCCCGCTCGCGGGTTACGCACCGCTCGGCGGTGTATTCCTGGTGAGCCTCGCCGTCGCCGCATCGGCTGCGCTGCTGGCCTACGCGGCAGCCGCGTTGCGCGCGCCGCGACGCAGCGGTGCGGTCCTGGCGGCCGCAGCCCTCGCGATCGTATGGATCGTCGGCGCGGGCTTGCGCTCGATCGAATGGAGCCGTCCGGCAGGCGCTCCGATCAGCGTCAGCCTTGTTCAAGGCAACATTGAGCAGCAGCTCAAGTTCGATCCGAAGTATCGAGACGACACGCTCGCCGTCTACGCCGATCTGGTGGCGCAAGCCAGGGGGCGGCTGATCGTCCTGCCGGAATCCGCACTGCCCATGCTCGCCGACGAGGTTCCCGCGGAGTACATCGCACGCTTGCGCGCGACCGTTGCGGCACGTCGCAGCAATCTTCTGCTGGGTCTGTTCCTCTTCGAGCCGCGTGGGCCGGGCGAAGACGGAGATCGCTATTTCAACAGCGTGGTCAGCATCGGGACCGCGCCGACGCAGACCTATCGGAAGCGGCATCTGGTGCCTTTCGGCGAGACCATCCCGGCAAAGCCCGTCGTGGGCTGGCTCATTCGCCGCGTGTTGCGCATCCCGCTGGCCGACCAGACCCCGGGACCGGCCGATCAGGCGCCGTTCGACATCGCGGGCGAGCGCGTCGCCGTGAATATCTGCTACGAGGACGCGTTCGGCAGCGAGCTCCGCGGGCAGCTTCCCACGGCCACACTGCTCGTCAACGTCACCAACGACGCCTGGTACGGTCGTTCGCTGGCCGCCGAGCAGCACGCGCAGATCGCCGCCATGCGCGCGGTCGAGACCGCGCGCCCGATGCTGCGTGCGACCAACACCGGGATCACCTCGATCATCGATCACCGCGGCGCGGAGGTTTCGCGGCTGTCGTGGTTCACGCGCGGGGTGCTCGAAGGCACGATCGCCGGCCGCACCGGAGCCACACCGTATGTGCGCTTCGGCGACGTCGTCGCGGTCCTTGCCGCGCTGGCGCTCGGTGGCGCGTGCCTGGCGAGCGCAAGACGGCGCTCGGCGCCGGACGCGTGAGGCACCGGAGCCGCCGGACTCGCCCTGGTCGCCGCTCGTGCGAAGTGGCGTCGCGCGCCCGTCATCCAGTAAGATCGGGCCCGTCCCCTCGCGACCGTGCCGATGCTCACGTTTCAGCAGCTCATCCTCAAGCTCCAGGACTACTGGGACAGGCGCGGCTGCGCGCTGCTGCAGCCGTATGACATGGAGGTGGGCGCGGGGACCTCGCACACCGCCACCTTCCTGCGCGCGCTCGGGCCCGAGCCCTGGCGCGCCGCGTACGTGCAGCCGTCGCGGCGACCGAAGGACGGCCGCTATGGCGAGAATCCGAACCGGCTGCAGCACTACTACCAATACCAGGTCGTGCTCAAACCCTCGCCGGCGGATATCCTCGAGCTCTATCTGGGCTCGCTCGAGGCGCTCGGCTTCGATCTCAAGGGAAACGATGTCCGCTTCGTCGAGGACGACTGGGAGAACCCGACGCTGGGCGCCTGGGGCCTGGGCTGGGAAGTGTGGCTGAATGGCATGGAGATCACTCAGTTCACCTATTTCCAGCAGGTCGGCGGGCTCGACTGCAATCCGATCACCGGCGAGATCACCTACGGTCTCGAGCGGCTGGCAATGTATCTGCAGGGCGTCGAAGACGTGTTCGACCTCATCTGGACCGAATGGAGCGAGGGCGGCGTCAAGCAGACGCTGACCTACCGCGACGTCTACCATCAGAACGAGGTCGAGCAGTCGACCTACAACTTCGAGCAATCGAATGTGCCGAAGCTCTTCGAGCAATTCGCTTTCTACGAGAGCGAAGCGAAGCGCCTGCTGGAAGCGAAGCTCGCGCTGCCCGGCTACGAGATGATCCTCAAGGCGGCGCACACCTTCAACCTGCTCGACGCGCGCGGCGCCATCTCGGTCACTGAGCGTGCAGCGTACGTCGGCCGCATCCGCACGCTGTCGCGGCTCGTGGCGCAGGCGTACGTCGCCTCGCGCGACGCGCTTGGGTTTCCGCTGTTGGCGCCGGCCGCGGTGAGCGCCTGACGCCTGATGGCTGCGTCCGTTCTCGTCGAGCTCCTCACCGAGGAACTGCCGCCGAAAGCGCTCAAAGGGCTCGGTGAGGCCTTCGCGGAGTTGGTTCTGAACGGCTTGGTGCGGGCCAACTTGACGCCCCGCGACGCGCGCGGACTCAGCGCATTCGCGACGCCGCGCCGCCTGGCCGTATTGATCCCCGAGGTGCTGTCCAAGGCTCCGGATCGAACCGAGCGCATCAGGCTCATGCCGGCCAAGGTGGCGTTCGACAGCGCCGGAAACCCGACCCCGGCGCTGCGCAAGCGCCTGGACCGGGAGCCCGGCGGAGCGAGCGCCCTTCTGGCCGTTGTGCAGCGCGCGGCGGAGGGCGATGAAGAATACGCCGTCGTCGAAGTGAGGATCGCGGGCGAGGAGCTTCTGCACGGTTTGCAAGCCGCCGTCGATGATGCGGTGTCCAAGCTGCCGATCCCCAAGGTGATGAGCTATCAGCGGCCGGACGGTACGACGGTGAAATTCGTGCGCCCCGCGCATCGACTGGTCGCGCTGCACGGCGCACAGGTGATCCCCATCCGCGCGCTCGGCCTCACGGCCGGGCGCACGACGGCCGGACATCGTTTCTTGAGCCGGCGCGACATCGATATCGCCGCCGCCGACGCCTACGCTCCGACGCTGGAGGCCGAAGGCAAGGTGTTGCCCGATTTCGCCGCGCGCCGCGCGCGCATCGTCGCCGGGCTCGCGGCGGCGGCCGCCGGGGCCCGCGTCGTCATGCCCGATGCGCTGCTCGACGAGGTGACCGCGCTCGTCGAATGGCCCCAGGTCTATACCGGCGGGTTCGACGCCGCGTACCTCGAAGTGCCGCAAGAGTGCTTGATCCTCACCATGCAGCACAACCAGAGGTATTTCGCGCTGAAAGGCAAGGACGGCCGATTGCAGAACCGGTTCTTGCTCGTGAGCAACCTCGATGCGCCCGATCCCGAGCCGATCGTTCACGGCAACGAGCGCGTGCTGAGAGCGCGGCTGGCCGACGCAAAATTCTTCTACGACCAGGATCGCCGCCATTCGCTCGCGTCGCGGGTGCCCAAGCTCGCCGGCGTCGTCTATCACAACAAGCTCGGCAGCCAGCTCGAGCGTGTCGAGCGCATCCGGGCGATCGCTCGTTTCGTCGCCGAGCGGACCGGTGCCGATCCGAGTCTCGTCGACCGCGCCGCGTACCTGGCGAAGGCGGATCTGCTCACCGATATGGTCGGCGAATTCCCCGAGCTGCAGGGCCTCATGGGTCGCTATTACGCGCTTCACGACGGCGAGCCCGCCGCCGTGGCGGAGGCGATCGGGGCCCAGTATCTCGTCCGCCAGGACGCCGGCGAATGGGCGGAGAACTTGATCGGCGCCGTGCTCATGACGGCGGACCGGACCGAGACCCTGGTCGGCGTCTACGGCATCGGGCTCGAGCCCACGGGCGACAAAGACCCGTACGGACTCAGGCGCGCCGCCCTCGGGGTGATCAATGCCTTCGAGGCCTTCGGCGCCGTAGCGCGAAGCCGGGGAAAGCCTCTCGACTTGGAATTGCATTCGCTGCTCGAGTTCGCGACGCGGAGCTTCCCGGCGGACAAGCTTTCGGGGAGCGTTGTCACGGACCTCGAGGAGTTCGTCTTCGAGCGCTACCGCAACCTGCTCGCCGCCACGTTCGAGCGCGAGGTGGTCAACGCCGTGGTGGATCTGCGCCCGCCGCTCAACGAAGTGCCGCAAAGGGTCCTCGCGGTACGGCGGTTCAAGGACCTTCCAGAGGCCGAAGCGCTCGCCTCGGCCAACAAGCGCATCGTCAACATCCTCAGGAAGTCCGGAGCCGAAGCCGCCCCTGCGGTCGACCGTTCGCTCTTCGCCGACGGCGCCGAGCACGACCTCTTCGCCGCGGTGCAGAAGCTCCTGCCCGTCGTGCATGCCCACGTCGAGCGCGGCGAATACACCGAAGCGTTGCGCGCGCTCGCCTCCGCCCGAGCGAGCGTGGATCGCTTCTTCGACGAGGTCCTGGTGATGGCCGAGGATCCGGCGGTGCGTGCCAACCGGCTCGCGCTGTTGCGGGGTCTGGCCGAAGCGATGAACCAGGTCGCGGACATCTCGAAGCTCGCGATCTGATGCGCAAGGTCGCGTGATGGTCCAGTTCGCCTCCGAGCCGGCCCCGCACACGCGCCAGGCGAAGCTGATCATCCTGGATCGGGACGGTGTGATCAATTACGACAGCGATCAGTACATCCGCTCGCCGGACGAGTGGCGGCCGATCCCCGGGAGCCTGGAGGCGATCGCGCGCCTGAACCACGCCGGCTTTCGCATCGTCGTGGCGACCAACCAGTCCGGACTCGGCCGGGGGCTTTTCGACACGGCGACCATGATCGCGATCCATGACAAGCTGCACAAGGCGCTCGCCCAGGTCGGCGGCCGGATCGATGCGATCTTCTTCTGCCCGCACACCGCCGAGTCGGAGTGCGATTGTCGCAAGCCCAAGCCGGGGATGCTCGCCGAGATCGGCAAGCGCTTCGGCGTCGATCTCACCGGCGTGCCATGCATCGGCGATTCGCTGCGCGACCTGCAGGCTGCGGAAGCTGTCGGCGCGCAGCCGATCCTGGTGCTGACGGGCAAGGGGGAGAAGACGTTGCGCGAAGGCAACTTCCCGAAGAATACCGTGATCTTCCCGGACCTCGCTTTCGCGGCGACGGCGCTTCTGGCGGGCGACTAAGGTTCGCTAACCGGGATGTCGACGCTGCGCTCGCTCGCCTTTGCCGTCTACCAGCTCCTCGTCACGCCGATCTACGCCACGCTGGTCCTGCTGTTGTTCTGGCTGCCGCGCTTGCCACGCTACCGGTTCATCACTGGCTGGTGCTGGCTCATGCTCTTCGGCGCCCGCTGGATCTGCGGCATCCGTCAGCGCGTCATCGGGGCGCAGAACATCCCGCCGCCGAGTTCGCCGCACGTGGTCATGTCCAAGCATTCGTCGACGTGGGAGACGCTCGCGCTCAACTTCCTGTTTCCACCGCTCGCCTTCGTCGCCAAGAAGGAGCTGCTGTCGATCCCGTTCTTCGGCTGGGCCTTCAGGCTGGCCTCGCCGATCACCATCGATCGCAGGGCCGGCAAGGACGCGATGACCCAGATCGCCGAGCAGGGACGCGAGCGTCTCGCGCAAGGATTCTGGATCGTCGTCTATCCGGAGGGCACGCGAATCCGCGCCGGCAGGCGGGCGCATTACAAGACCGGCGGGGCGCGACTTGCGACCGCGCTTGACATACCTGTGCTGCCGGTGGCGCATAATGCCGGCTATTTGTGGCCCAAGGGAGTGCTCGGCAAGCATTCCGGCACCGTCACGGTCTCGATCGGCAAGCCGATCCGGCCCGACGGGGCCGACATGCAACAGTTGATGAACAAGGTCGAGACGTGGATCGAGGACGAGGTCGCGCGGCTGGGAAATCCCCTCGGCGAGTCGCCGGCGCAGCCCCGCTGATCGGCCGCCGCCGGGGCGGTTCCGAAGGCAGCGTGCGCCTGGTGCTCCTCGCAGGCCGGGAGATCGATTACCGCCTGATTCGCGCCCGCCGACAATCGATCGGCATGACCATTGATCACAGCGGACTTACCGTGCGTGCGCCCCGCTGGGTCGGAATCCGCGAGATCGAGCTTGCGCTCACCGAGCGAGCGCGCTGGGTGATCGACACACTCGCCGAATGGCGCGGCCGCAATCGTGAATCGCTGCCCACCGTGTGGCACGGGGGCGCGCCGCTACTCTACCAGGGACGGTCGCTGACGCTGGCGCTGTTTCCCGCGCGCCGCGAGTCGATCGCCGTCGATTTGCTGCACCTCATCGTGCTCCACCCGACGCCGGGTGATCAGAACGAGATCGCAGCCTTCGTCTGCCACTGGCTCAAGGCGCAGGCGCTCGCCCTGCTGGTGCCGCGCGCGCTGCATTTCGCGCGGCGGCTGAAAACCGCGCCCCCCGCGGTCAAGCTCTCCGATGCGCGATCCCAGTGGGGAAGCTGCAATCATTTGGGTGAGATCCGCCTCAACTGGCGGCTGGTGCAACTGCCTCCGCGCATCGCCGATTACGTCGTCGCGCACGAGGTGGCGCATCTCGTCGAGCTCAACCATTCGCGGCGGTTCTGGGCGCTGGTCGAATCGCTCCTGCCCGGGCACGCCGATATGCGCCGCGAGCTCGACGCGCTCACGCCGTTGCTGGACTGACGCTCGTCGTTTCCCGGGGGGTCAGGCTGAGGCGCCCACCCGGAGCGGGCTCCTTGGTCTCTCCGTGCAGTGCGACCCACCGAGTGTCGCCCGCAGCGGCGACTCGCGGACGCTCGACCCCGACGCGCTTCGCAAGCGGGGCGGCCGGCGAGGCGCAGCGAGGCTCCACGAGCGTAAGCGAGTGGAGGCGACCCGAGCCGGACGCGACGGCCGACAACTCGACGCCAGCAATCCACGCGACGGTGGCGGAGGCCCCGCTCGCTCGCTCGCGCCGCTACACAGGCAGCGGCGCAATGTCGACGATGCCGGCGCCCTGCTCCTGGAGCAAACGCCGCAGCACCGCGGAGAGCTCCTCCCCGCTGCGCCTGTCCTTCCACGCGCCGCCCTCGAGCTGAAAATGGAACCCGCCGGACTTGGCCGCGACCCAGAGCTCGCGGTTCGACACGTGGCGATTGACGACGATGCGGCCGCCGGCGCCGCAATCGACCGTGAGCACGCCGTCGTTCTCGGACCAGTCGAGATCGCCGCTCGCGGTCGCATCGAGCGCGGCCCCGATCGCGTCGAGGACGCGGTCGGTCAGGGCGATGAAGGTGGTCTCGTCTTGCATCGGAAGGTCCAGGGTTACGCGGATTGCGCCATGTTAGACTTCGCCGCATCGCGCGCCGGTGTCGTATACAGAGTTCGAGATGTTACGCCGTTGCATTGTCGTCATCATCACGTGCGTAGCGGCCCTTGCCGTCGCCGGATGCGGCATCAAGGGCCCCCTGAAGCTTCCTCCCGGCAAGAGCGCACCCGCGCCGACCGGACTGCCGCCCGGTGCCGTGCCGCCGACCACGCTGCCCCCCAAGACCCCCGACACGACGGCCCCGCCTTCGGACACGTCGGCCGGCGACAAGGACAACAAGCAGTGAGCCCGCTCACCGATCGGGACGGCACGCTGTGGATCGAAGGCATGCCGCTCGCCGACATCGCCACGCGCCACGGCACGCCCTGCTTCGTCTACTCGCGCGCAGCCCTCGAGGCCGCGTATCGCGAATTCGACGGTGCGTTCGCGGCCATTCCGCACCTCACCTGCTACGCGTTGAAGGCGAACTCCAACCTGGCGGTCCTCGACGTGTTCGCCCGACTGGGCAGCGGCTTCGACGTCGTGTCGGGCGGCGAGCTCGCGCGCGTGATCGCCGCCGGCGGCGACCCGCGCAAGGTCGTCTTCTCCGGCGTCGGCAAGACCGGCGCGGAGCTCACGCGAGGGCTCGAGCTGGGCATCCGTTGCTTCAATGTCGAGTCCGGCAGCGAGCTCGCGCACCTCGACCGGATCGCCGGAAGGCTGGGCAAGCGCGCACCGGTGAGCCTTCGCGTCAACCCCGACGTCGACCCGCAAACGCATCCTTACATCGCGACCGGCTTGAAGCAGAGCAAGTTCGGAGTCGCGTTCGAGGAAGCGCTGCCGCTCTACCGCCGCGCCGCCGGCCTCGCGAACATCGTCGTGCGCGGGATCGACATTCACATCGGTTCCCAGATCACGGCGCTCGAGCCGTACCGGGAAGCGGCGACCAAGGTGCTGGAGCTGGTCGACACGCTGGCCGCCGAGGGGATCCGGCTCGAGCACGTCGACCTCGGGGGCGGCATCGGCATCCTCTATCGAGACGAGACACCCTTGGTTCTTGCCGAGTATGCGGCGATGATCGGTGAGCTCTTCCGCGGCCGCCGCGAGTCGCTCCTGTTCGAGCCGGGCCGGCTGCTGACCGGAAACGCCGGCGTGCTGCTGACGCGGGTGACCTACCTCAAGCCGGGTCCTGAGCACAGCTTTGCCGTCGTCGATGCGGCGATGAACGATCTGCTGCGACCCGCGCTCTACGGTGCATGGCACGACGTGCGCCCGGTGCGCCCGCGCAACGACAACCGTCCGCGCCTCTGGCAGATCGTCGGCCCGGTCTGCGAAAGCGCCGATTTTCTGGCGCGTGACCGCGAGCTCTCGCTTGCTGAAGGCGACCTTCTGGCGGTGCTCTCGGCGGGCGCCTACGCGATGGCGATGAGCTCGAATTACAACTCGCGGCCGCGCGCCGCGGAGGTGCTCGTCGACGGCGCGGCGATGCATCTCGTCGGGCGGCGCGAGAGCGTTGGCGAGCTCTTCGCACGCGAGTCGCGGCTGCCTTGACGCGCGTCTGCCGCGCCGATCCGCGCGGGTCAAGAGGCGCGCAATCGCGCGCTTGAGCGCGCTTTGCGAATTCGCAACACTGACGCGGAGCGTCACCTGAAACTGCAATTAAATCTTGTATTTCGAAAAAAATTGGCTAGAATTCAGGCAGCAGGTGTCAATGGATTTGTCAAGGGGTCGAGCAAGATGCGGTACGACACCAACGCAAAACCGGCGGTGCCTGCGCTGAAGCGGTAGTACTGATAACAGTTTCAGCAACTCAGACAGGAGAACTGAAGATGATGGCTGACATGATGTCGATGGCGTCTCCGGCGGCCCCGGCTGCGCCGAAGAAGAAGGCGAAGAAGCGCAAGGCCAAGAAGGCTGGCCCGAAGAAGGCTGCCAAGAAGAAGGCAGCCAAGAAGAAGACCGCGAAGAAGAAGACGGCGAAGAAGGCCAAGAAGCGGAAGGCGGCCAAGAGGAAACCGGCGAAGAAGAAGGTCGCCAAGAAGCGGAAGGCAGCCCCCAAGAAGAAAAAGGCCGCCAAGAGGAAGGCCAAGAAGCTCTGAGCTTCTCGTGGCCATATGGCTGTCGCATCGACTGCGATGGCCCCCAAAACAGGCGACGCGCAAGTGTCGCCTGTTTTGTTTGGAGCGGGGCGCAACGCGGCTACCGCGGTGCGGCGCGGCGAGGGCGATGGCTCGGCGCGGAGGCCTGCTTGACGCGAGAAGTGCTTCTGGCCGCGGCCGCGGTCCGCTTCGCGGCACGGCCGGTGCCGCGCCTGGATTTCTCGCTCGCGCCCGGCCGGGCGTCGCTCACCACGCGCAGCCGCTGCCCGGGCACGACCCTGGCGGTAAGACGGGCATTCCACCGTTTGAGGTCCTGCGTGGATATGGCGTAGCGCGCGGCGATCGAGGATAACGTCTCGCCCTTGCGCACCCGGTGATAGAACGTCCGGCCGCTGGGGACGGTGGTGAAAACGGTGTTCTGCAGACTGGCGACGGTGGCGTCCGACGGTGCTTGCGACGGCACCAGCAACGCGTGCCCGACCGGTACCCTGGCGCGCGCGCCAATGCCGTTGACCGTGCGCAGCGTCTCGAGCGAGAGTCCGAAGCGTGTGGCCACCTGCTGCAGCGTCTCGTGGGCTTTCAGCTTGTATGCCTGCCAGGTGACCATCGGCTGATTGGTGAGCTCGAGCTTGGCCGCGAACAGCTCGGCCTTGTCGTACGGAAGGAGCAGCGTGGCCTCGTCCGCACCGGCGATCACCGGTCGGTTGTGCTGCGGGTTGAGCGACAGGAACTCGTCCAGTGACATCTCCGCGAGCTCGGCGGCCACCTTGACGTCCATCGTCTTGTTGGTGCGCACGACGGTGAAGTAAGGCGCATCGGGGACGTCGGCGAGCGTGAGATCGTAGCGTTCGGGATCACTGACGATGTTCTTCACCGCCTGCAATCTTGGGACGTAGGCGCGCGTCTCCGCCGGCATCTTGAGGCTCAAGTAGTCGGTCGGCTTCCCCTGCCTCCGGTTGTTCTCGATGGCGCGTTCCACCGCTCCTTCGCCCCAGTTGTAGGCGGCGAGCGCCAGGAACCAATCGCCGAACTCCGCGTAGAGCTTCTGCAGGTAGTCGAGGGCGCCTTCGGTGGCGGCGACCACGTCGCGGCGCTCGTCGAACCACCAGTTCTGCTCGAGCCCGTAGCGCTTCCCCGTGGACGGGATGAACTGCCAGATGCCCGAAGCGCGGCTGCGCGAGTACGCCATGGGGTTGTAGGCGCTCTCGATCATGGGCAGCAGCGCGATCTCCAGCGGCATGCCGCGCTTCTCGACCTCGGTCACGATGTAGTACAGGTAGCGTCGGCTGCGCTCGATCATCCGTGCGACGTAGTCGGGCCGCGCGGCGTACCAGTCCTCCGCCTGCTTCACCAGCGGCCCGTCGAGATCCTCCAGCACGAAGCCCTGGCGGATCCGCGTCCACAGCTCGCCGTACTCGGAGCGCAGCTGCAGCGTGGCGTTGGTGACCGAATCCGGGTCGCCTCCGGTCGCGCGCTGGGGCGGCGGTTCGGGCGGCAAGACGATCGGCATCGGCTCCGCGGCAATTTCGGCAGCGGTAATCGGTTCCCGGGGCGATGCAGTTTCTTCCGCACCGCGCGGGAGAGTCGGGGCCCCCGCAACCGCCGCGAGCGGAGTTACCGGCGGCGCGGTCGTACAGGAGGCGAGCGCGAGCATCGCGGCGAGGGCAAGCGATGGGGCAACGGCACGCGCTGATCCGGGATCGAGCAAAGTGGGCGGATGGTAGGGCCCGGCGGCGGAGCGCGTCAAGCTGGCGGCCTCCGGACCGGGCTCCCTCGCAACCACGTCAAAAGGCGTTGTTTCTGTCCCGGACATCGGCGCGTTCGACCGCGTGCGCTAAGGAACCTAAGCGAAGGTTCGCCGGCGTGGAAGATCGTGACCGTTTCTCCTGCTCTGCTGAGCAGCCGCACGCAGTTGTCGGCGAGCGGCCGGATCGGGATAATCGTCGTCATGGCGGAAGCTTCGATGCCCCCGGCCGTGTCGACGGGCACGTTGGCGGAGTGGTTCGCGACCCCCCTCGGACGGTATCTCGTCGCTCGCGAACAGGCGTACTTCGACCGGACGCTCGCCGACATCTTCGGCTTCCACGCGCTGCAGATCGGGCTACCCGAGTGCCCGCTGCTGCGCGGCTCGCGCATCACGACCCGGCTGACGGTCGACCTCGAAGAACCGGCACAGGTGCTGGCCGATCCGCATTGGCTGCCCTTCGCCGAGAATGGCATCGACCTGATCGTGCTGCCGCACACCCTCGAGTTCACCGACCAGCCCCATCAACTGCTGCGCGAAGTGCACCGCGTGATCCGCCCCGAGGGCCAGTTGGTCATCGCCGGGTTCAATCCGTTCAGCCTGTTCGGCATGAAGCGCTACTTCGGCCGCGAGCAGACGATGCCCTGGACGGGCAATTTCATCGCCCTCTACCGGCTCAAAGACTGGCTTTCGCTGCTCGGCTTCGAGGTCTCCGGCGGCCGGCTCGATTGCTACGTGCCTCCGTTCGCGCAGGAGAAATGGCTGCAGCGCTTTCACTTCTTCGAGAAAGCCGGCGACCGCTGGTGGCCGATCGCCGGCGGCGTCTACTTCCTGCGGGCGACCAAGCGCATCCTCGGCATGCGCGTGATCACGCCCGCCTGGTCGAGGCGGGTGCGCAAAAAAGCGATCGCCGCTCCGGCGCGACAGGTTCGGGAATGCGCGGACGTGCGCGAGTGAGCGCCGCCGCATGAGGGCGCAGGTCGTGATCTACACCGACGGCGCGTGCAAGGGCAATCCCGGGCCCGGCGGCTGGGGCGCGCTGCTCCAGCATCGCGGACGTGAGCTCGAGCTCTTCGGCGGCGAGGCGGCGACCACCAACAACCGGATGGAGCTGACCGCGGTCATTCGGGCGCTTTCGCGCCTCAAGCGGCGCTCCGCCGTCGCGATCTACACCGACTCGCAATACGTCAAGAACGGCATCCAGACCTGGATCGGAACCTGGAAGAAGAACGGCTGGAAGACCGCCGAGCGCAAGCCGGTCAAGAACGCGGACCTCTGGCTCGAGCTCGACCGGCTCGTCCGCGAGCACGACGTGACCTGGCACTGGGTGAAGGCGCATGCCGATACCGAAGGCAACCACCGCGCCGATGCGCTCGCCAATCGCGGTGTCGACGCGGTGCTCGGCCGCGCGTAGCCCCGCGTAGCCCGAGCCGAGCGCGCAGCTCGCGGTGAGCGCGCAGCGCGAACTGCGGGACGGCGTCTCGATTGGCGATCGTTCCCGGGGGTTCGCTGCGCTACAGTTGCATCGGCAGAATGACCATCTGCATGCCGGACAGATGCAAGCGGCGCTGCAGCGCCAGCGCAGTCTGGTTGTGCAGCAGCCGGGTCACCCAGTTCTCGTTGCGGAAGACGAGCTTGCTGGTGAAGAACACGCTGTTCGGGAACTCCTTCTGCACGTCCTCGGCCAGCTTGACCAGCTCGTCGACGCGGTCGGTCCCGAGCGAGAAGCGCGCGGTCGAGGCGAGCCCGTTCGCGTTGCAGTAGTTGACGTAGAAGGACAACGAGCGGTCGAGCGCGGAGCGCAGCTTGCCGATCTCCTCGGCGCCGCCGTAGCTTTGCGCGTCGACCGCCTTGGCGCTGATGAAGATGAAGTTCTTGAAGTGGTTCGGGAACAACCGCTGCACCCAAAGCACGGTGTGGATTCCGCCGCCGCGGCTCGAGCCGACCATGAAGACCGCGGTCGGCGCCTCCCGCTCGAGCGGCGGCGGATTCGCGCACTTCGGACACGGGGCCGCGCTGAAGATCTCGTCGACCTCCTTGAGCCGCGCCTTCACCCCGTCGTAGTGCCGGTGGATCGCGAGGCATATCGCGATCACGAGCGAGGTAATGACCACGGTGACCCAGCCGCCCTCGCCGAACTTCTCGACCAGCGTGACCCCGAGGATCCCCGCCGTGACGGCGAGCCCGAGGCCCGAGAACACCAGCCGGTGCAGCCAGCGGCGATCGGTGGTGCGTGCCCGCCACCAGTAGATGCACAGGCCGAGGAGCGACAAGGTGAAGGTGAGAAAGACGTTGATCGAATAGAGCACGACCAGCAGGTCGACGCTGCCGCGGCTCCAGAGCACGATCACCAGGGCTGCAAGCCCCATGATCACGATCCCGTTCTGCGTCACCAGCCGCGTCGAGAGGTGACGGAATTGATGCGGAAGCCAGGAGTCGGCCGCCATGTTCGACAGTACCCGCGGGCCGCCCAGGAAACCGGTGTTGGCGGCGACGAAAAGCAGGCCCGCCTCGGTGACGAGCACCACGGTGAGCGCGCTGTGGCTGAATCCGGCGCCGAGTCCGAGGCTATCGAGGATGCTGCCGAACACCACGGCATTGAGCGTCTGGCCCTCGAGCGGAGTGGCGCGCCAGAGCAGATAGAGCAGGATGATGCCCCCGGCAGTGAAAGCCAGCGAAGCGGCCATGTAGAACATCGTCAGCTTGCCGGTGCGCACGATCGGCTCGCGCAGCGTCTGCACGTTGTTCGAGACCGCCTCGATCCCGGTGTAGGTGCCGCCGCCCAACGAATACGCGCGCAGGAACAGCGACAGCGCGGCCACCCAGCCGATGTCGCCGACGAGCTTCTTCGTCTCGCGCAGCGCGTCCGGAACCACCAGCGTGAGCCCCTGCGAGTGGCCGAAGATGCCGTAGGTGATCAGGATCACGTGGGTCACGAAGAAGCCGACGAACACCGGCAGCAGCACGCGGATCGATTCCCTCATGCCGCGCAGGTTGAGCACGAGCAGGACCGCGACGATCACGAGCTCGGTGCCGAGCTTGAGCACACCCAGGAACGCGGGCAGCAGACTGAACAGCGCGTCCACGCCGCTCGCCACCGAGATCGAGATCGTCAGAACGTAATCGACGATGAGCGCGGCGCCCGAGACAAGCCCGGCGCGCGGCCCGATCAGGCTGGTCGCCACGCGATAGCCGCCGCCGCCGGTCGGAAAGAGCTCGATGACCTGGTTGTACGCGAGCGAGATGACGAACACAGTGGCCGCGGTAGCGAACGCCATGTACAGCCCGAGGTGCGTGTACCCGCCGAGCGCCTTGAACGCTTCCTCCGGACCGTAGGCGGAGGACGACAGGCCGTCGGCGCCCAAGCCCACCCAGGCGAGGAAGGCGGCCAGCGCGATGTGTTGGCGCGTGCTCGCGCTCAGCGGATCCAGCGGCTTGCCGATGACCAGGTGCCGCAGCTTCTCGTAGGTCGTCATGAAGGCGTACGCCGGCCGCTAGCGGGACGCGAGGCGCGGCACGCTTGAGCTCGCGCTCGGGCAGGAAGCATCGGGGGATGAGCAACAGATCGACGAAAAGCGATCCGCCGTTGGGATGCTGCGCCGCAGCACCGAAAGACTCTACTCCTGGCTGCGTTGCCTGGCAAGGCGGCGCGCGAACACCTCCATCTCGCGCATCGCCTGCTTGTCGCCCTTGCGCGCCGCAGCCGAGATCCCTTCGCGCCACGCCGCCAGCGCTTCGTCGTCGCGATGTGCGGCCGCGAGCGCCTTGCCGAGCACCTTCCAGGCGGCGGAATACGCTGGATCGAGCTCGACGGCGCGCTTGAGATGCACAGCCGCCGCGGCCGCGTCGCCGCGCTTCAGATACTCGTTGCCGAGACCGAAGCGCAGCAAAGCACTTTCCTTCCCGGCGGCAAGAAGGCGCTCGAAATTGGCGATGGCCGAGCCGGCAGTCGGAGGCGGCATCGGGCCGGCGCGGTCAATCTTCGAGCGGTGCGTCGCTCAGGCAATCGACGTGCCGCATGGGATAGGTCACGTCGCTCATGCGGGTGCCCGGCTTCGCCATGAGCTGCGCATACAGCCATCCCTCGCTCGCGCGCCGGTAGACGATACGCTGCGGAAATTCATCGACCGTGTTGGCAAAGGTGAAGAGCTTGGCCCCCCGATCGTCCGCCACGTCGGTGAGCTTGAAGGACAGCTCTTTCTTACCCGACGGAACGACCACGTAATAGATTCCGTCGGCCCGCGACTCGAGCCGCAGATACTCGAAGTCCTGCGTCTTTGCGCTCGCCGCATCCGGCGCCTCGCCGACGGAATCCGTCTTTTGCTTGGCCGCCGCCTGGGTTTTCCAGCCAACGACGGTGTGGCTGATACCCACCATCATGTCACCGCGCGGAGGAGACCATTGCTCGCGAAACTCGCGCCGGTTCACAGCCCCCTTCCAGCAACCCCGGAGCCAAGCGAGGGCATCCAGCGAAGTCACGGCCCCGTCGGAAGCGGAAGCCGCCGGGACTCCGGGCCCCGGTGGAGGCGTCGTGCCTGCGGCCACGGGTTGCGCAGTTTGCGCTCTCGCGCCCGGGTGAGCCAACGCGGCAATCCCGGCGAGCGACAGCGCGGCGAGAAGGACGAAGCGGGTACGGTTCATAGCGAATCATTCCTCACTGGAGCCGCGCGAGCGGCAGGTTCAGCAACAGGTTCTGCGGCTTGAGCTTGAGCCGGTGCTCGCGATCCATCGCCATGGCCAGATACACCGGCCGGCCGGCGATCGAAGGGCGCATGTCGCTCGCCTCCGCGAATACCAGCTCGAACAGACCGAGCAGCCGCTGCATCCGATCCTCCGCGACTTCCTCGCGATTGTACAGATCGTTGAGCAGCGCGCTCGCCTCGGCGTCGAGGCCGACGTGCCAGACCCAGCGCGCGTCCTCGATCTGCCGTCGCGGTCGGATCGCCACGGCCACAGCGAGAAAGTGCGCGATCCAGCGCTCCAGCACACGGCAAAGCGCCTCGAGCGTTCCACGCCCGCGATTGAGGCTCACGGCCAAGTCGTAGCGCTCGTCCCGATCCCAGTAGGTCGCGGCGTTGTCCTCGGACAGCACGTCGAGGTCGATAGTTCGCGTCGGCGTGCGGTTCTGCGCCAGCAGCTCGGCCAGGCTGCTGAAGCCGCCGGGCATGGCGTAGCGCTCGACCGTCTCGAGGTCTGCCGCCATGACCGCGCCGTCGGCGAGCACGCTGACCCGCTGCGGGCGAAACAGCATCTCCGCCGCCCTGACCTCCAGCGGCGCCGCGGACTTCCCCAGGATGTGGCGCAGGAGGAGCTGCGTGAGCTCGCGCACGAACAGCGGCGGCACGTCGACCCCCTCACCCCGGAACAGCGCGACATACGCCGCTTCCAGATCGGGTGCGGCGAGCAGGCGATCACGAAAGCGCAACCCGATGCGGTAGTTCTCGCGCGTATCCTCGTCGGCGATGGCCGAGAGCTCCGACTCGCGCACCGGGCGCCGTGGCTCGGCTTGCAGGCTCTGCTGCAGCGCTCGTTCGGCAGCACCGGATTCCGGCAACAGCGTGAGCTCCGGCCGCGCGAGGAAGCTCCGCAGAAAAGCGTCGCTGACAACGAGTCGCCCTGCCGCCGTGAGGCGAAGCAAGCCATACCCGCAGGAGCGCCAGAAATCGGGCATCGTACGAAGGGAAAACGCGCCGCGAATGCTCTTCCACACGACCGAAGCGGGCCGCACGCCAAGGATAGTATGATCTCGATGCGGAAGATTCAAACCGGCGATGCGTATGCGGTTGCCGGGCTCGATCTCCCGAGCGAGACAGCACCCACCATGCCTACCGATCCGTTCGACCTGAGCGACAAGATCGCGCTGGTGACCGGGGCGAGCCGCGGCATCGGCGAATCGATCGCGCGAACGCTCGCCGCACACGGCGCGCGCGTGATCGTCTCCAGCCGCAAGGCCGACGGCTGCGAGCGCGTCGCCAGCGCCATCCGCGACGAGGGGGGTGCGGCCGAGGCTCGCGTCTGCCACATCGGCGAGCTCGAGCAGATTCAGGCCCTCATGGCCGCGATCGAAGCCGCGCATGGCCGGCTCGACATCCTGGTCAACAATGCCGCCGCCAATCCGTATTTCGGTCCCATCGTCGACACCGATCTGCGCGCATTCCAGAAGACCGTCGACGTCAACATCCGCGGCTATTTCTTCGCCTCGTCGCTGGGGGTCAAGCTCATGGCGAAGCACGGCGGCGGGGCGATCGTCAACGTCGCTTCGGTCAACGGCATCGTCCCCGGCCACTGGCAGGGCGTCTATTCGATCACCAAGGCGGCGATCATCGGCATGACCAAGGCTTTCGCCAAGGAGTGCGCGAGCGCCGGCGTACGGGTGAATGCGATCGCGCCGGGCGCCACCGACACCAAGTTCGCCGCGGCGCTCATTCACAGCCAGGACGAGGCGATCAAGCGCATGACGACCCACGTCCCGCTGGGGCGCGTCGCGCAACCCGACGAGATGGCGGGCGCCGTGCTGTACCTCGCCTCCCACGCGGCGAGTTACACCACCGGCGCCTGCCTGGTGATCGACGGCGGCTACCTCATCGGCTAGCGATGGCCGACACCGCCGCAGAAGCCAATGTCGGCACGATCCCGGTGCCGGACAAGCATCGCGTCGACCTTGACGTGCTCGAAGCGTACTTGCGCGAGCACATCGCGGGCCTCACCGGGCCGCTCGTCGTGGAGCAGTTCAAGGGCGGACAATCGAATCCCACCTTCCGTGTGACCGCCAACGACAGACGCTACGTTCTGCGGCGCAAGCCGCCGGGGAAGCTCCTGCCCTCGGCCCACGCCGTGGAGCGCGAGTACCGCGTGATGCGCGCGCTCGCCGGCAGCGACGTGCCGGTGCCCAGAACCTGGTGCTTATGCGAGGACGCGAGCGTCATCGGCACTGCGTTCTACGTCATGGATTGCGTCGAGGGGCGCGTCTTCTGGGACCCGGCGCTGCCGGGCGTGGACAAGGTGCAACGCGCGGCGATCTTCGCGGACATGAACCGCGTCATCGCGGCACTGCATCGGGTCGACTACCGCGCGGTCGGCCTCGACGACTACGGCAAGACCGGCGGCTATCTCGCGCGGCAGATCGCCCGCTGGACCCAGCAATATCGCGCGTCCGAGACGGAGACGATCGAGCCGATGGAGCGGCTGATCGCGTGGCTGCCGGAACACGTCCCCGCCGCCGACGAGACGAGCATCGTCCACGGCGATTATCGCCTCGACAACCTCATTTTCCACCCGAGCGAGCCGCGCGTGGTCGCGGTGCTCGACTGGGAGCTCTCGACGCTCGGCCATCCGCTCGCCGACTTCGCCTACCACTGCATGAGCTGGCACCTCGCCGGCGGGCCTTTTCGCGGCATGCGCGGGCTCGATCTGCCGGTGCTCGGCATTCCCTCGGAGTCGGAGTACGTCGCCGCATACTGTCGCCGCGTCGGGCGCGGCCCGATCGATCCCGCAGAATGGGAGTTCTACCTCGCCTACAACATGTTCCGCGCCGCGGGCATCGCCCAGGGCATCATGCGCCGCGCGCTCGACGGCATCGCCACCAGCGCGCACGCGTTGGAGGCCGGACGCCGGACGCGGGAGCTGGCGGAGCACGGCTGGCGGCAGGTCGAGAAGATCGTGGGCGGGCGCTGACCGAGGCGCGCCATCCCCATACGTTAGGATGCATTCAGCGCTAGAGGAGCCTGCCATGGACTTCGAATACTCGGCCCGAACGAAGGAGCTCGCGACGCGACTCGAAGCGTTCATGCGCGAGCACATCTACCCGAACGAGCAGCGCCACGCGCGCGAAGTGGCCGAGGCGGAGCGCTGGCAGCCGACCCGCCTGATCGAGGAGCTCAAGGAGCGCGCGCGCGCGAAAGGCTTGTGGAATCTGTTCCTGCCGCAATCGAGCTCCGGCGCGGGACTCACCAACCTCGAGTACGCGCCGCTGTGCGAGATCATGGGCCGGGTGCCGTGGTCGGCGGAAGTGTTCAATTGCTCCGCACCGGACACCGGCAACATGGAGACGCTCGAGCGCTACGGGACGCCCGAGCAGAAGCGCGTGTGGCTGGAGCCGCTGCTCGCCGGCACGATCCGCTCCTGCTTCGCGATGACCGAGCCCGCGGTCGCATCGAGTGACGCGACCAACATCCAGAGCAGCATCGCGAAGGACGGCGGCGACTATGTCGTCAACGGCCGCAAGTGGTGGCTCTCCGGTGCGAACGACCCGCGCTGCAGGCTTTTCATCTTCATGGGACAGACCGACCCGAACCACCCCGACCGGCACCGCCGGCAGTCGATGATCCTCGTTCCCCGCGATGCCCCGGGCGTGCGCGTGCTGCGCCACCTGCCGGTGTTCGGCTACGACGACGCGCCGCACGGTCACGCCGAGGTCGCGTTCGAGAACGTGCGCGTGCCCGCGTCGAATCTGTTGCTCGGCGAGGGCCGCGGGTTCGAGATCGCGCAGGGGAGGCTGGGACCGGGCCGCATCCACCACTGCATGCGCACGATCGGGCTCGCCGAGCGCGCGCTCGAGAGCATGTGCCGCCGCGCGTTGTCGCGGGTGGCCTTCGGCAAGCCCATCGCCGAGCAGACCGTCACGCTGGAGCGCATCGCCGAGTCGCGCATCGCCATCGACCAGGCGCGGCTGCTGGTGCTCAACGCGGCCTACCAGATGGACACGGTCGGCAACAAGGCCGCGCGGAGGCAGATCGCGATGATCAAGGTCGCGGCGCCGACCATGGCGTGCAAGGTGATCGACTGGGCGATCCAGGCGCACGGCGGGGGCGGGCTGTCCGACGACTTCCCGCTCGCCTACGCCTACGCGCATGCGCGGACCCTGCGCTTCGCCGACGGGCCCGACGAAGTGCATCGCAACCAGATCGGCCGGTTGGAGCTGGCGAAGTACCGCTGACGCCAGACCGAACGGGCTATCCGCCCAGCAGGATCTTCTTCAGATCGGCCTGCACCGGCTTGTTGCCGAGCCAGATTTTGGTGAGCGCCTGGTTGAAAGGCTCGCCCGGCATCGTTCCGTAGCTCTTGGCGTTCCAGCCAAGCTGGGTGCCGCCGTCGACGAAGTCGAGCGTGATGATGTCCTTCTCCTTGACTTCCTTGAACGCCCGGATCAACGAGGCGAGCCGATCGGTCTGCGCTTTCACCGCGGCGAGCTCCGCGGGCGTGTTGTTGTCGCGCATCGTGTCGAGCAACGCCTCGACGACCTGATCGGCGGAGAGCGTGCGCAGCATGTTCATCTGGATGCGGCGCGGCGCCTTGGCGAAAACCGCCGCCACGTCCTTCGCCGGCTGCGGCAGATAGAGGCTCACGACGTAGATCCTGAGGAACACCTTGGTCCGGATGCCGGCGCCGTTGAGCGTGAGCTCCCGGCCTCCGACAGAGACCTTGTCGTCGAGCTTGACGCCGCCGACCTCCGCGGCGCGCGCGCCGCCCGCCGCGAACAGCGCGAGCACTGCGATACCGGCGAGGCGCAGAAGAGGGCTCATGCTTCCTCCTGGGAACGATGCCGGAGTGCTGCGGGCAGTTTACAGCGCTTCCAAAAGCGCGCGCCGCGGTATCGGCCGCGGCGCGGAGAGAGAGTTTGCGTCGTCAGACGGCGTCGATCACTTGGCGGTGTAGGTGAGTTGCAGGCCGACGATGTTGACATTGTTGCGGTACGAGCCTCTGATCAGGCCGTTGGCGTCGGTGCTCCCCTCGTTCTGGTTCATGCTGGGATTGCGCACGAAGATATACGCCCAGGCGAGATCGACCGCGATGCTGGGGGAGAACCTGTATTGCGCGCCGACCGCCACCCAGGTGCGGTCCTGGTCAGGCAGCCGCGGCGTGCGATCCGCGTCGCGGACCGGCGATTGATCGTAGGCGAGCCCCCCGCGGAACATCCACGCGTCGCTGTAGCGATAGTTGGCGCCGGCCGAGACCCGCCAGGTGTCGCGGAAGTGCTCGGGCGTCGAGGACAGGAGCTCTCCCGTGCTACGCACGATGTCCAGGTGCTGAATGCTGCTCCACCCGGTGTACTGGACGTCCGCCATCAGGTCCCACTTGTTGCTGAACTGATGGAAGATCGAAACGTTCGCCGTGTCGGGCATGTCGATCGACAGACTCACGTCGCCGCTCGCGAGCGCCGCGTTCACCCCGTTCACGATGGCCGCTCCGACCGGCGCGAGCGTCGGCGGCAGCGGCCCGAGCGAGGCAACCGTGGGATTGGTGAAGTTCACCGACCCGCTGACGTCGTACTTGATCTTCGAGCGGTAGGCCGCGCCGATCCGGGTGACGTCGCTCGCCTGCCAGAGCACACCCACGTTCCAGCCCCAGCCGCTGTCATTGCCGGAGACCTCGGCGTTCGATTCCAGCCCCGCCGCCGAGCCGATGAGCACCGGCGCGGCCGAAGCGGGAACCTGCCCGGAAGCGACCAGGCCGCCCACGCCTTGCGCGAACAGACCGGCGTAATTCGCCTTGCTTGTGAGCGTCGCCTTCACCCGCTGCCAGTTCACGCCGCCGCCCACGGTCAGGTGCGGCGTCGGCTCCCACGACAGCACCGGGTTGACGTTGATGGTGTCGAGCTCGGACTTGACGGCTTGAAACCGACCGAGCCAGTCCGAGTCGTACTCCGTTCTTAGCCCGAACGGCACGTTCACCCCGATCCCGAACGACCATTTGTCGGTGAACGGGACGCCGAGATAGAGGTTAGGCACGACGGCACAGCTCCCGCCGTCGCCGCCCGTTCCGCCGAGCGGCTGGGAGACGGCGGGTTGCGAGCCGCTGTCGCGGAACTTCGCGGACAGGCAGATCAGGTTGCCTGCGATGACGGCTTCGGTCGTCCGCAGCCGCACCAGTCCGGCGGGGTTGTAGAAGATGGTGCTCACATCTTCGGCGGCCGCAGCGCCGCCCGCGTAGGCGTGGCCGAGCCCGCTCGCGTTCTGCTCCTGCAAAGCGAACGCGGAGCCGAACGCTTGGCCGACCGGCGCCGACAACAGCGCTGCGCCGACCGCCGCCGCGAGGCGCGTACGCCGGAATGCACGCGATTTCATCGTCTTGGTCCTCCTCTCGATGGACGAGCCGCCTGTTTGCTTTTCTTCGGCCGGCACCGCTTGAAGCGGCGCGCGTGGCCCGACAACTATACACCGCACGCGCCGCGCGTGCCTATTCGGGAGGCAGTGGCACAGGCCGCCGATCGAGTCCGACGGCAACGTAAGTGAGGCTCGCTTCGGTAACCTTGACGCAGATCATCTTGCCCGGATTGCGCTGAGCATACACCTGGACGTCGACGGTCAGCGACGTGCGGCCCACATGCGCGATGGTGGCGTAGAAGCTCACGACATCGCCGATGAGCACCGGCTGCTTGAACACGAAAGCGTTGACCGCGACGGTTGCCACCCGGCCGCGCGCCCGGCGCGCCGCCACGATGCCGCCGGCGATGTCGACCTGCGACATCACCCAGCCGCCGAAGATGTCGCCGTGCTGGTTGGCGTCGGCCGGCATCGGCACCACGCGCAGCGCGGGTTGCTCGTCGGGAAGTGTGGCTTGGCCGTCGGACGCCACGATCGATCTCACAGAGAGACGCCGAGACACAAAGAAACCTGCTGCAAGTGCTCGGTGTCTGCGGGTCTCACTGTTCCACGTGCGAAACACATGGCGCTAAGCTGCCTTGCGGCGCGCTTCGTCGCGCAGCTCGCGCCGCAGGATCTTGCCGACGTTCGACTTCGGCAGCTCGGCGCGGAACTCGACTTCGCGCGGACACTTGTACCCGGTGAGCTGGGCGCGGCAATGCGCGAGCAGCGCCTCGGCGGTCAGGTTAGGGTCTTTCCTCACGACGTAGAGCTTCACCGCTTCGCCCGACTTCGCGTCCGGCACACCGATCGCGGCGCACTCGAGCACCCCCGGATGGGTGACGACGACCGATTCGACCTCGTTCGGATAAACGTTGAATCCGGAAACGAGGATCATGTCCTTCTTGCGGTCGACGATGCGCACGAAGCCGCGCTCGTCCATCACGCCGATGTCGCCCGTGGCGAGCCAGCCCTCGGCGTCGAGCACCTGCGCCGTCTCGCCCGGCCGCTGCCAGTAACCCGCCATGACCTGCGGTCCCTTGATGCAGAGCTCGCCCGGCTGCCCGAGTGGCACCTCGTGGCCCGCTTCGTCGCGAAGCACCGCATCGGTCGACGGAATCGGCAGCCCGATCGCGCCGTTGTATTCGGGTAGATCGAGCGGGTTCATGGTCGCCGCCGGCGAGGTCTCGGTGAGTCCGTACGCCTCGATCAGCGGCACGCCGGTGACCTGCTTCCAGCGCTCGGCCACCGCCCGCTGCACCGCCATGCCGCCGCCGAGCGTCATCCGCAACGTCGAGAAATCGAGCTTGGCGAAGTCGGGATTGTTGAGCAGCGCGTTGAACAACGTGTTGACCCCAGTGAGCGCCGTGAAGCGATGCTTGCGCATCTCCTTGACGAACCTGGGGATGTCGCGCGGATTGGTGATGAGCACATTCTCCGCCCCCAGGGTCATGAACACCAGGCAGTTCGCCGTCAGCGAAAAGATATGGTAGAGCGGCAGCGGGGTGAGAATGACGTGGCGCTCGCTGCCCAGAGTCGGCTTCACCCAGGCGCCCGCTTGCAGCAGGTTGGCGACGATGTTCCGGTGCAGGAGCATCGCCCCCTTGGCCACTCCGGTCGTGCCTCCGGTGTACTGCAGAAACGCGATGTCCTCGTGCGTGATCGGTCCGTGCTCGAGCGTGCGCCGACCGCCCTCGGCGAGCGCCTCCGACAATCGTATCGAGCCCGGCAGGCGCCACGCCGGGATCGCCTTCTTCACATGGCGCAGCACGAAGTCGACCAGCAAACCTTTGGCGCCGAGGAGCTCGCCGATGCTGGTCACGATGACCTGCTCGACCGCCGTCTTGCCGACGACCTCCTGCACCGTGTGCGCGAAATTCTCCACCACCACGATCATCTCGGCGCCGCTGTCGGTCAACTGGTGCTCGAGCTCGCGCGGCGTGTACAGCGGATTGGTGTTCACCACCGTGCAGCCCGCGCGCAGGGTGCCGAACAGACACACCGGGTACTGCAGGATGTTGGGCATCATCAGCGCGACGCGGGCCCCCTTCTTGAGCCCGCGCCCCTGCAGGAAAGCGCCGAATGCCGCGGATTGGGCGTCGAGCTCGGCGAACGTGATCGAGCGCCCCATGCAGGTATATGCGGGTCGCGGGCCGAATTGCCCGACGACCTGATCGAACATGTCGCGCACCGACGCGTAGGCGTCGACGTCGATGTCTGCGGGGACGCCTTTCGGATACGACTCGAGCCAGATCCGGTCCACGATCTCCTCCCTGCGGCCCGCTCTTATGTCGGCCGTCCGAGGCTCTCCGGGTGCCGCTCTGCGCCATTTTCGGCGATTCCCGAAGCGCGGTCCATCGCGGTTCACCGCCCCGGCAACGCAGCGTCCGCCTGTTTCAACGCGTGCTCGTCGCCAGCGGGTCCGTTGGAATGGCATGCGCAGCGGATGAGGTCAGGGGCAAGGTCGCAGCATAGTGCAGCGGCCCGCCCCGGAAAGGGGCAAAGCCCGTGCCGAAGATCGCGCCGGCATCGACCAGATCGGCGTCGGCGACAATGCCATCGGCGAGCGCCGATTTCGCCTCGCCGAGGTACGGCCCGATGAGCCGCTCGACGAGCCCCGATGGAACGGCTCCGGCGGGGCGCTTGACGGCTTTGCCGCTCGACCAGTCGTAGAACCCGCGCTTGGTCTTGCGCCCAAGATGGCCGGTGGCGATGAGCTCGGAGAGTCTCTTCGGGGTTTCTGCGTTGGGCTCCAGCATCTTGCCCACGGCGAGACAGATGTCGAGCCCGACGGTGTCGGCGAGCTCGATCGGTCCCACCGGCATGCCGAAGCCGAGCGCGGCCTCGTCGACCGCCTCCGCGGCGATGCCTTGGTCGACGCAACGCATCGCCTCCATCAGATACGGCGCCAGCACGCGATTGACCAGGAACCCGGGTGCGCTTTTCACCGGTAGCGGCAGCTTGTCGATCTGCCGGACGAAGGCCGACCCGCGCGACACCAGCTCGGGCCGCGTGCTCGCGCCGGCGACGATCTCGATGAGCATCATGCGCGGCACGGGATTGAAGAAGTGCAGCCCGATGAGGCGCGCCGGATCCTCGAGCGGGGCGCCGATCTGCTCGAGCGGGATGCTCGACGTATTGGTGGCGAGAAGCGCGTCCGGCTTCGCTTTGCCCTCGACCATCGTGAACAGCGCCCGCTTGGCGTCGAGATTCTCGAAGATCGCCTCGATGATCACGTCGGCGCGCGCCACGCCGTCGCCGGCGATATCTGGGATCAGCCGATCGAACGCGTCGCGGACGCGCCGCGGATCCTTCAACCGATCCGCGAAGAGCTTCCCCGCCCGCTGCATCGCGGGCTTGAGCCGCTCGGCGCCCTGATCCTGCAGCGTCACGGTGAGCCCGCGCAACGCACACCAGGCGGCGATGTCGCCGCCCATCGTGCCGGCGCCGACGACATGCACGTGCCGCGCCGCCGCGCCGCCGTCCCGACCGAAAGCCTTCAAGCGCTCCTGCAGCCTGAACACCCGAATCAGGTTCATCGCGGTAGGGGTCTGGATCAGATGCGCGATCGATGCGGGATCGGACGCGGGCGGCGCGAGCGCGTCGCCGTCGTGCTTCACCCAGATGTCGAGGATCGCGTAGGGTGCCGGGTAGTGCTCGCGGCGGGCCCGCGCGGCGACCCGCTTTCTTGCCTGTGCGGCGACGAGCGGACGCACCCACCGATGCAAGGTGAGCGACAACGGGAACGGCACGCGCCGCGGCGGCGGCGCGGCGAGCAGCACGCCGCGGGCGGTGTTGAGCATGATGCGCGGCGGCACGCATTCGTCGGCTAGCCTTAGCTTCCTTGCGCGGCGGGCGTCGATGGTCCGCCCGGTGAGCAACAGGTCTAACGCCGCGGGCGCACCGGCGACCCGGGGCAAGCGGCGCATGCCGCCCCATCCGGGAACGATGCCCAGCATCACCTCCGGCAGGCCGAGGCGCGTGGCCGGATCGTCCACGACCACGCGGTAGCGGCACGCGAGCGCGAGCTCCAGACCGCCGCCGAGGCAGAACCCGCGCACCAGGGCGAGTGTGGGATACGGCACCGCGGCGAGCGCGTTGAACGCATCCCAGCCGCGCTTGACGATCGCCATCGCCTCGTCGGCGGTCCTGACGGCTTCGAACTCCTGGATGTCGGCGCCGGCGATGAAGCCGTTGTCCTTGCCGGAAAGGATGACGAGCCCCTTCGGCGGCGCGGTCGAAAGCTCGCACAGGATCGTGTGCAGCTCGTCGAACACATCCACCGAAAGCGTGTTGGTCGACGCTCCGGCCTTGTCGAAGACGAGCCAGGCGATGTCCTGCGCGTCCCGCTCGAGCCGCCAATGCTTGAGACTGAGCTTCGGTGCCATGTCGGTCATGGAAGGACCCCCACGCTTGCGGCCTCATTGGCCAACTCGGCCGCTGCGCTGCCCCCAAACGCGGGGGCCGAGTGCCGCGGCTCCATGCCGGCCTGCGCCGGTATGGACGGCACGAGGAGGCGTTGCGTCTCGCAACGCCGCGGCCTGCAAGGCCAATTCGCGCCTCGGGGCGGCCCGGCGGCGCTTTGGTGGGCCCCCACGCTTGCGGCCTCATTGGCCAACTCGGCCGCTGCGCTGCCCCCAAACGCGGGGGCGCAATTCGCGCCTTGGGGCGGCCCGGCGGCGCTCATGTTCTTTCCACCAGCATCGCACCGCCCAGGCCGCCGCCGATGCAGATCGACGCGAGACCGCGCTTGCCGCCGGTGCGCTTGAGCACGTTGAGCAGGTGGAGCACGATACGCGCGCCGGAAGCGCCGACCGGGTGTCCGAGCGCGATCGCGCCGCCGTCGACGTTGAGCTTCGCCGGGTCGAGCCTGCCCGGCGCGCGCTCGAGACGGAGCTCGGCCCGGCAATAGGCGTCTTCCGCCCACGCCGCGAGGCACGCGAGCACCTGGGCCCCAAACGCTTCGTTGATCTCCCAGGCGTCGATGTCGCCGAGCGTCAAGCCGTGCCGCCGCAGCAGCGGTGTTGCGGCGTGCACCGGTCCCAAACCCATTTGCGCCGGATCGAGCCCCGCCCATTCGTTGTCGACGATCGCGCCCAGCACCGGCAATGGGTATCTCGCCACGGCGGTTTCGGACGCCAGCACCAGCCACGCCGCGCCGTCGGTGATCTGCGAGCTGTTACCCGCGGTAACGTTGCCGTACTTGCGATCGAAGAACGGCTTCAGCTTGCCGAGGTTCTCGGGCGTGGAGTCCTCGCGCACGCCGTCGTCGACGTCGTACAGATTACCCTCGGCGTCGAACAGCGGCGCGATCTCCCCGGCGAAATGACCGGCCCTTTGCGCGGCGAGCACACGCCGATGGCTCTCCGCCGCGAATTCGTCCATCGCCTGGCGCGTGATGCCGAACCGGAACGCGAGGTTCTCCGCGGTCTGACCCATGAGCAGGCCCACCATCGGGTCGGTGAGCCCCTTCATGATGCCGATGATCGGGGTGAGCGCGGCGGCCGGACTCAATTGAAGGAAGGCGGCGGCCTTTTCGCCGAAGCTCTTCGCGGCGGAGAAGCGCGCGAACCAGAGCACCATTTTCTCCGAGTAGAGCAGCGGCACGCGGGAGAGGGCATCCACCCCGCCCGCCAGCGCGAGGTCCGAGCGGCCGCAGCGGATGTTGGCGATCGCTGAATCGAGCGCCTGCATGCCCGAGGCGCAATTGCGCATCACGGTCCAGCCCGGGACCTTGCGCCCGCAGCCCATGCGCAGCGCCACGACGCGGCCGATGTTGACCTCGTCGGGCGACGGGCTCGCGCAGCCGAGGATGACCTCGTCGAGCTCTTCCGGCGCGAAGCACTGCCGCTTGAGCAGCGCCCGCCCGGCCTGCGTCGCGAGATCCGATGCCGCGAACGGACCGGGGCGGTTGCGTGCCTTGAGGAACGGCGTGCGCGCGCCATCGACGACGAAGATGGGTTGAGTCATGGTTTGCCTCTGCGATCACCTGGAAAAGCTTCGCCGCAAAGGACGCGAAGGGACGTGAACGAGATTCTCTGGAAGTCTTCCTTGGCGACCTTTGGTATTCCTTTGCGACCTTTGCGTTGAAAGCTGTTGACGTTACGCCGCCGCTTTGCGCGCGATGGAGCCACCGGACGCAGGAGCAACCGCCGGCGGACGCATGTCGGACACACCGAGGTCCTGGGCGAAGTCGTCGACGCGGATCACCTGATCGGTGAGCCGCCGCGCCTTATGCAGGATCGCCAGCTCATCGGCGCTGATCACGTTCGCCGTCTGCGCGGCGGCCGCGCTGTCCTCGCCGACCTTGACCGACAGGCGCCCGGACTTCAGCGCCTCGCGGATGCGCGCCTCGATCGGGTCGGCCGCGAGGGTGGCGTCGAGCGCGGCGTCGATGGTCGGGATGACATCGCCTTCGGCCTTGGACAGGTACATACCGCCGGTCAGACGGTCGCGGGTGGCCGACGGCTCGATGAGCAGCTTCGCCGCCTCGTGACCCGCCTGGTCGGACGGCACGACGTAGGGACGCCCGAGCGGGAACACGGTGCGCCGCATCAGCGCCGCGATCAGGCGATTCGGAAAGTTGGAGATCACCCCTTCGAGCGCGGTCTGCGCCTTGAACATCGCCTCCCAGATCGCCCAGTGCATGAGCGGCGCATCGGCCGCCTGGCGACCTTCGTCCTCGTAGCGCTTGAGCGTAGCCGAGCACAGGAAGAGATACGACAGCACGTCGCCCAAGCGCGCCGAGAGCTTCTCCTTGCGCTTGAGCGCGCCGCCGAGCACGCCCATCGACACGTCGGCGAGGAACGCCAGCGCCGCCGAGAAGCGCGTCAACTGCTGGTAGTAGCGGCGCGTTTCGGGCGCGACCTCGGGCACGCGCACCGGATGCGAGCCGAGGAGGCCGAGCACGAGGGTCCGCGCGAAGTTCGACAGCGCGAAGCCGATGTGCCCGAAGAGCGCCCGATCGAACGCGATGCTCGCTGCCCGCGCGTCGGGCTCGTGCCCCGCGGTCATCTCCTCGAGCACGTACGGATGGCAGCGGATCGCGCCTTGACCGAAGATGATGAGGCTGCGCGTCAGGATGTTTGCACCCTCGACCGTGATCGACACCGGGACTTGCATGTAGGCGGCGCCCAGGAAGTTCGACGGGCCCATGCAGATGCCCTTGCCGCCGGCGATGTCCATGG
Organism: Casimicrobiaceae bacterium; assembly: GCA_036382945.1. Classification (GTDB taxonomy): domain Bacteria; phylum Pseudomonadota; class Gammaproteobacteria; order Burkholderiales; family Casimicrobiaceae; genus PALSA-1003. The sequence continues at coordinate 4,793 of DASVPH010000028.1, read as the reverse complement.
CGTCGATGATGATCCGGCGGCTGCGATCGGTCAGGTGATACTTGGCGATCGCCGAGAGCACCGCCGGCTTCTCGCCCTGATCGATCATCGCCGCGATCAGCTTGTGCGTCGCATCCATCGAATACAGGTACCCGCCCATGCGGGCGAGCGGCTCCTCGATGCCTTCGAACTTGCCGATCGGCGTCTTGAACTGGCTGCGCACGCGCGCGTAGCCGCCGGTCGCCCGCACCACGAGCTTGGACATTCCTGTCGACAGCGACGGCAGCGAGATGCCGCGGCCCGCGGCGAGGCACTCCATGAGCATCCGCCAGCCCTTGCCGATCATCGGCTGCCCGCCGATCACCCAGTCGATCGGAATGAAGACGTCCTTGCCCCAGTTGGGGCCGTTCTGAAACACCGCGTTCAGCGGCATGTGCCGGCGGCCGATGTTGACGCCCGGATGACGCGTCGGGATCAGCGCGCAGGTGATGCCGAGGTCTTCCGTGTCGCCGAGCAGATGCTCGGGATCGAACGCACGAAAGGCGAGTCCCAGAATCGTCGCGACCGGCCCTAACGTGATGTAGCGCTTCTCCCAGGTGAGCTTGAGACCCAGCGTCTGCCGCCCCTGGTATTCGCCGCGGCAGACGATGCCGAAATCGGGAATCGCGGCGGCGTCGGAGCCGGCGTACGAATGGGTCAGCGCGAAACACGGGATCTCGAGGCCCTTGGCGAGCCGCGGCAGGTAGTAGCTCTTCTGCTCCTCGGTCCCGTAGCGCAGCAGCAGCTCGCCGGGGCCGAGCGAGTTGGGGACCATCACCGTGACCACCGTCGCACTGCAGCGCGAAGCGAGCTTGGCCACCACCTGCGAATGCGCGAAGGCGGAGAAACCTAGGCCCCCGTACGCCTTCGGGATGATCATCCCCAGAAAACCCTTGTCCTTGATGAATTGCCACACCGGCGCGGGCAGGTCCTTGTAGATGTGGGTCGTCTCCCAGTCGCTCACCATGCCGCACAGCTCCTCGCATTCGTTGTCGAGGAAGCGCTGCTCTTCGGCCGTGAGCTTCGGCGCGGGAAGCGCGAGGAGCTTGCGCCAATGGGGCCGCCCCGAGAACAGCTCGCGATCCCAGCCCACCGTGCCGGCCTCGATCGCCTCGCGCTCGGTCGCGGTCATCGCCGGCAGGATCTTGCGAAAGACGGCGAGCACGCCGTCGCTCAAGAGCGCGCGACGCAGCGGCGGGTAGTTGAGCGGAATCGCCAGCACGACGAGGAGCACGGCCGCGACGACGACCGAGAGCGGCGGGAGCAGATGCGCTTCCCACGCCACCGCCAGCGCGAAGCCGATCGCACCGGTCCACCACCAGCCCACGGCGTCGACGTAGGCCAGCGCGAGAAAGCCGACGGCGACCGCGAGGAGCCAGAGAAGGGTCAGCATGGATACTCCCATCGGGCAAGAGCCTCGCGGGCGGGTTCGCCGTCGAGCTCGGAGAGATCGGGCAAGGGCGCTTTGAGGCCCGCGATCAGGAATGGCGCCAGTCGCCGCAGCAAGATTTCGTCGTTGCCCGTACGTCCTTCCGAGAGCGCGGCGATGAGCTTCAAGGCGTCGGTGCCGGCCAGGGTGAACGAGAGCGCGCCCATCACGAAATGCAGCCGCCAGGTCAGCTCTTTTTTGGGTAGATGGGGCAGCGCGCGCCCGAACGCCGCCTTGAAGCGCGCGATCATCACGGCGTACTGCTCGGACAGGAACCGGCGGATGAACGGCGCCGGATCGGCGTAGGCACGGCCGAGCAGACGCAGGAAATTCTTGCCGCCGCGCTGGGGGTCGCGGGCGAGCTTGAGCGCCGGGATGAACATCGCGGCGAGGATCTTCTCGCACGAGAGCGGCTTCGGCGCCGACTCATGCTCGAAGCGCGTCAAGAGCGCGAGCCGCTCCTGATTCATCGGATCGAGGCGGCGCCTGAGCACGGCCTCGAACAGATCCTCCTTGCTGCCGAAGTGATAGTGGACCGCGGCCAGATTGACGCCCGCTGCGGCGGTCATCTGCCGCAGCGTGGTAGCCTCGAAGCCGTGCTCCATGAACAGCGCCTCGGCCGCATCCAGGATGCGGTCCTTGGTCGCCGAGCGCTTCGGCGTGCGCAACGCAATGACGCGTCCTGCCATCGGATCTCGCCCTCCACGATCTTTGCCGCGCCCGCATCGCACCGCCGGCGGGTCCTTTCAGAACGTTCGTCCGCGCCGTTGCCGCCGAAGTTCGCCGCAATTAAGCGTCCGTCGTCCCGGCGCAGGCCGGGACCCAAGTTCTATCGCGGCAACGGATCAACTTGGATCCCGGGTCTCGCGCTTACGCACTCGCCCGGGATGACGCGGCTGTTTCCGATCGCCGCGAGGCTTCGCCTCTTGCTCTCGGACAGCCGCGTCAGTTAAACGTTTGTTTGAATCCTACGGCGGATCGGCGCCGGTGTCAACGCGCGGAGGCTCGAGGCTACGCCGGCGCGGGAGGGCTCTCGCTTTCCGCGGCGTAGACCGCGTCGACGGCGTCCTTGAATCTGGCGAGCACGAGCGGCCGCTTGAGCTTCAGCGTCGGGGTGAGCAGCCCGTTGTCGATGCTCCACGGCTCGCGGGTGGCGATGACGCGGCGCACGCGCACCCAGCGCGGAAAGGCCTTGAGGCGCTCGTTGGCGCGCGCGATCAGCGTCTGCTCATCGCTCTCCTGCGTGACCGCGAGCAGGCTGAGGAACGCCCGCCGCTCGCCGAGCAGCATGACCTGCTCGAACACCGGGTCGTGCAGCAACGCGAACTCGACGTCCTGCGGCGGAAGCTTCTCCCCGTTCGACATCACGAGAATGTCCTTCATGCGGCCACGCAGGTAGATGCGATGGTCGCGGATCTCCGCGATGTCGCCGGTGTGGAGCCACCCCTCGGCATCGATCGAGGCTCGCGTCGCCTCGTCGTTGCCCCAGTAGCCGCGCATCACATTGCCGCCGCGGGCCAAAAGCTCGCCGCCTTCGCCGACCTTCACCTCGATGCCCGGCAACGCCGGCCCGACCGAATCGGGGTCGTTGTCGTCGTCGCGATTGACCGAGATCACCGGCGAGGCTTCGGTCAAGCCGTAGCCCTGCAACATCGGCAGCCCGAGGCCGATGAACGTGTGGGCGATCTCCGGATCGAGCGCGGCGCCGCCGACGACGGCGAGTCGCAGGCGGCCACCGAGGCGCGCGAGCACGGGCTTGGCCACCACCGCGCGCAGCGCCGGCGTAGCGAGCACGTCCAGCGGGCCGGCGTGTCGACCGGCAAGGCGCCAGCCACGCGTCGCGCACTGTTCGAAAAGCCAGCGTTTGAGCGCAGACGCTGCGAGCGTCTGGTCGATCCGCGCCTTGAACTTCTCGAAGATGCGCGGAACGGCGAACATGATCGTCGGTGCCTGCGAGGCGAGGTCCTCGGCCACCTGCGCGATCCCCCGTGCGTAGACGACCTTGGCGCCGATCGACAGCGGGAAGTAGTACCCGCCGGTGCGTTCGAACATGTGCGACAGCGGCAGGATCGAGAGAAAAAGGTCGGTCGGTCGCGCCATGGCCGTCTGCTGGCATGACACGACGTTGGCGATGATGTTGCCGTGCGAGAGCATGACCCCTTTCGGCCGCCCCGAGGTGCCCGACGTGTAGCAGATGGTCGCGAGCGCCGTTTCCGGCAGCGAGCGGAACTGCGGCGGCGGCGCGGTCGGCGGCAGCAGCGAGGCGACCGCGTGTGACGAGTCGCCAGGGTCCGGGCGCAGCACGTAGGTCGGCGGCAACGCGCTGCCGGTCTTGCGCAGCGCGTCGGCCATCCTGCCGTTATCCACGACCAGGAGCTTCGCCTCGGCGTGGTCAACGCACCACACGACGTTATCCGGATTGTCGTCGACGTAGAGCGGAACGATGACCAACCCCAGCCCGAGCGCGGCCAAGTCGAGCGCGACCCAGTCGATGCCGTTCTTCAGGCCCAACGCGACGCGGTCGCCGGCGCCGAGCCCAAGCGCGGTCAGGGCGGCCTGCCAGCGTCCGACCCGCAGGGCGAGCTCGCGCACGCTCACATCGCGCCAAGTCTCGTTGTCGAAATGACGATAGAGCGCCTTGTCGGGGGTCGCAAGGTGCTGGCTGAAATACTCGCCGATGTTGGCCACGGTCCGCTTCCGAGAGTCGCAGGCGTGGAGCGCTACCTCCGGGGCTTTGTGTCGCAGCGGCTTGCCGCTGCGCTGCCCGCTTCGAGAGCTTGCCGTCGATTCTGCCTCGACCCACGACCCGGGTCCATCGACCGGGTCGTCCTCCCGAGCTTCGCCGCGGGCGGGGTTATACTGAGCGCGCAACCCGTGGAGCCTTGGAAGAGACGATGCCCAGCATCACCGTCAAGCGTCGCCACAGCCTCGACCACAAGCGCGCCAAGGCCGCCGCCGAAAAAATCGCGCGTGACTTGAACCAGCGCTTCGACCTCCAGTACGCTTGGCAGGGCGATCACATTGCGTTCAAGCGGCCGGGATTGTCGGGCAGTCTCCATGTCGGCGAGACCGACGTCCACCTCGAGATCGAGCTCTCGTTCCTGCTCGTGCCGCTCAAAGGACCGATCGAGCAGGCGATCGACATGGAGCTCGATAAGCTTTTCAAGAAGGCGTAGCGGCGCGAGCAGCGAGAGGGGACCCACGCGCGTAGCGCGTGGGGGTCGAGCGTCCGCGAGTCGCCGCTCGCGGCCGACGCGCGACGAAGCACCTGCGCTTGACGATGCAAGGAGGCCGCGGCGCGAGCAGCGAGAGGGGCCTCCGCCACCGTCGCGTGGATTGCTGGCGT
>DASVPH010000027.1:0-27926 GCA_036382945.1 Casimicrobiaceae bacterium | reverse complement strand
ACATGCCGAGAGACGATCCCGCGCGCCGAGCGCGCGAAGCGAACCGCAGCCATAGCTTGGGCTATGGCGAGGATGAGCGACAAAGCGATCGGCGATGCGGGTCGGCTCGAACATAGCGAAACTTATGGGGCGCGGTACTAGTACGTTCCGTTCCTCTTGAAGTCATCGATCGCGGCCGCGAGCGCCTTCTCGCCGTCGGCATCGAGGTCCTTCTGCGACTCCAGCTTGTCGACCAGCGCTGCGTACTTGCTCTTGAGATAGGCGCGCAACGCGCTCTCGAATGCCAGCGCCTTCGCCACCGGGACGTCGTCGTAAAAGCCGCGATTGACCGCGAACAGCGTCACCGCCTGTTCGGCGACCGAAAGCGGCTTGAATTGCGGCTGCTTCATCAACTCGGTGACCATGCGTCCCCGGTCGAGCTGCTTCCGCGTCGCTTCGTCCAGGTCAGAGGCGAACTGCGCGAACGCGGCGAGCTCGCGATACTGCGCCAGCGCGAGCCGCACGCCGCCGCCGAGCTTTTTGATCACCTTGGTCTGCGCCGCCCCGCCGACGCGCGACACCGAAATGCCGGCGTTGATCGCCGGCCGGATCCCGGCGTTGAACAAATCGGTCTCGAGGAAGATCTGCCCGTCGGTGATCGAGATGACGTTGGTCGGCACGAATGCCGTCACGTCGCCGGCTTGCGTCTCGATCACGGGCAGCGCCGTGAGCGAGCCGGTCTTGCCCTTCACCGCCCCCTTGGTGACCTTCTCGACGTACTCGGCGTTTACGCGCGCCGCGCGCTCGAGCAGGCGCGAGTGCAGGTAGAATACGTCGCCGGGATACGCTTCGCGACCGGGCGGGCGGCGCAGCAACAGCGAGATCTGGCGGTACGCCCAGGCCTGCTTGGTGAGGTCGTCGTAGATGATGAGCGCGTCCTGGCCGCGATCGCGGAAGTACTCGCCCATGGTGCAGCCCGAGTACGGCGCGATGTACTGCATCGCCGCGGACTCGGAGGCGGACGCGGCGACGACGATGGTGTACGCGAGCGCGCCGGTTTCCTCGAGCTTCTTGACGACGTTCACGATCGACGAGGCCTTCTGGCCGATCGCGACGTAGATGCAGAAGAGCTCCTTGCCCTTTTGATTGATGATCGTATCGACGGCGACCGCGGTCTTCCCGGTCTGGCGATCGCCGATGATGAGCTCGCGCTGACCGCGGCCGATCGGCACCATCGCGTCGATCGACTTGAGGCCCGTTTGCACGGGCTGGGAGACGCTCTGCCGCCAGACCACCCCGGGCGCGACTTTCTCGATCACGTCGGTCGCCCTGGCATTGACCGGCCCCTTGCCGTCTATCGGCTGCCCCAGCGCGTTGACGACCCGGCCGATCAGCTCCGGCCCGACCGGCACTTCGAGAATCCGCCCGGTGCATTTCACCGTGTCGCCTTCGGAGATGTGCTCGTAGGCGCCCAGAATCACCGCACCGACCGAGTCGCGCTCCAGGTTGAGCGCGAGGCCGAAGGTGCTATTCGGGAATTCGATCATCTCGCCCTGCATGGCGTCGGAGAGCCCGTGGATGCGGGCGATACCGTCGCTGAGCGACACCACGGTGCCTTGCGTGCGCACCTCGGCGCCGGTCTCCAGATTCTGGATCTTGCTCTTGATGAGCTCGCTGATTTCCGATGGATTCAACTGCATGATTTTCCTTCGCGCCCGCTGCGTACCGTGTCCGCCGGCCCGCAGCGCGCCAACTTACGATCAGGTTCGCAAATGGTTCGCCATGGCCTGCAGCTCGCCGGCGACCGAGGCATCGATCACCGTATCGCCCACGACGATCTTCGCGCCGCCGATGAGCGAGCGATCGATCTCCAAGGTGGCCTCGATCTTCTTGCCGAAGCGCCGCTCGAGCGCGCTCTTAAGCCCGGCAAGCTCGCTCTCTCCCAGCGCGAACGCGCTGGTGATATGCGCACGCGCACGACCTTCGTCCGCGTCCTTCAATGCTCCGAACAGCTCGCGCACGTCCTCGAGCAGTCCGATGCGGTCGGCGCGAATCAGGACGCGGACGAAGTTGCGCCCGTCGGCATTGAGGCGATCGCCGCAGACCGAAAGGAACAACGCTTCCTTGTCGCCGGCCGAGAGCCTCGGGTTGTCCAGGGCCGTGCGCATCTGCGGATCGGCGGCGATCGCCGCTGCGGCCCGGAGCATCTCCAACCATACCGGCAGCGCGTTCTGCTCCTGGGCGAGCGCGAACGCCGCTTCGGCGTAGGGTCGGGCGACGGTGATCGGTTCGGCCATGGAGGATGGGATGGCTCAGAGCTGCTTCTGCAAAGCGGCGAGCAGGTCCGCATGCACCTTCGCGTCGACTTCGCGCTTCAGGATCTGGCTCGCACCCGCGACCGCGAGGTCGGCGACTTGATTGCGCAGCGCCTCCTTCGCCCGCGAAACCTCTTGGGCGATCTCGGCCTTCGCGGCGACGATGATGCGCTCGGCCTCTGCCTTGGCGTCGCTCCGCGCCTGATCGATCGCCTCGCTACGAAGCTTCTCTCCCTGCGCAATGATATCGGAGGCGCGGGCCTTGGCCTCGGTCATCATCTGCGCGATCTGCTTCTCCGTCCGGGACAGGCTTTGGCGTCCCTCCTCGCCGGCGGCGAGCCCGTCGGCGATTTGCTTCTGACGCTCCTCGATCGCTCGCATCAAAGGCGGCCAGACAAACTTTGCGCAGAACCAGATGAATACCGCGAACGCCACCGCCTGCATCAGCAGCGTCAGGTTGATGTTCATGACTGCCCCTCCAGCGCGCGGTCGGCACGTGGCCGGCTATTTCAGTCCCGCCGGGATCAGCGGATTCCCGAACGCGAACAGCATGGCAATGCCCAGCCCGATGATAAACGAGGCATCGATCAGGCCGAGCAGCAGAAACACCTTCGCCTGCAGCGCCGGAATCATTTCCGGCTGGCGCGCCGCGCCTTCGAGGAAGCGCGAGCACATGATGCCCACGCCGACGCAGGCGCCCAGGGCACCGAGACCGATCATGAGGCCGATGCCGATCCCCGTGTAGGCCTGGATCTGCGCGACCAGTTGCAGCTTGTCCATTGGCTTTCCTTTCTGAACGGAGGTGGGACGGTTAGGGAACCTTAGCTTGGGAAGCGAATCAATGGTGCTCGTGCGCCATCGCGATATAGGCGACGGTCAGCATCATGAAGATGTACGCCTGCAGGAAGACAATCAGGATCTCGAAGATCAGCCAGCCCAATTGCAGGATTCCGCCGGCGACGACACCCCCGACTCCGGTCGTGGCCCACAGTGCCAGCAGAAGAAAGATGATTTCGCTCGCGTAGAGGTTGCCGAACAGCCGCAACGAATGCGAAAGCGGCTTGGAGAGGTATTCGATCAGGTTGAACAGCAGATTGAAGAGGACGAGCAGAGGCGAAGCCCAGACCGGCTTGAGACCGAAGGGCGAGGCGAGCAACTCGTGCAGCCAGCCACCGAGCCCCTTGACCTTGATGTTGTAGTAGATCATCAGCCCGAAGACGGACAGTGACAGGGCGAAGGTCGTGTTGACGTCGGCGGTCGGGACGCTGCGCCACTCCGGGAGGCGGAATACGTTGCGATAGATCCATGCCATGATGTCGACGGGCAGGAAATCCATGGCGTTCATGAACAGCACCCACAAGCCGACGGTGAGCGCGATCGGCGCGACGAGCTTGTAATCGTGGTGGAACATGCTGCGGACCTGATCGTTCACGAACTCGACGGTGAGCTCGACGAAAGCCTGCCTCTTCGAAGGTACACCCGGGGTCGCCTTGCGCGTGACGAGCCACAGGAAGCCGAGCACGAGGATGCCGAGCAGAACCGCGGTGACGAGGGTGTCGTAGTGGATGGTCCAGAAGCCGCCGCCCTCGACCACCGGCTCGGCGAAGTTGGTGAGATGGTTCTGGATGTACGACGTTGCGTCGAGTGTCTGTTCCGCTGCCATCGCGCCTTCCCGCGCCTTTCGCTCAGTCCCGAATCAGAATCGCGGCCTGTGATACGAGTACGGTGACCACAAACGCGGCCAAGAACGCCCCGTGCACGACTTCTCGGTAGCTCGCCAGCACCAACCAGAGCTGCAGCACGATGAGCGCAATTTTCGCCGCCTCGGCCCGGATCATTGCGTGCACGGTCGCCGCAGCCGTCGTGGGGCGGCCGAGCCTGGCCAGCAGCGCGAACACGACCCCGGCCGCCACGTTGACAAGCCCCCCCAACAGGCTGGAAACCACGCCGTGCCACCCCGCCAACCACCCCGCCGGAATAGCCACCGCGACGCTCGCGAGCACCTGCCAGGAGGCGATCTGCACGACCGGGTAATGCGGTGGGGAAGGACGCGGAGCGGACGACACCGGACCCCAAGCAAACTTTTGGATTATAGGGGTTTTTATCGTGCTGCGTCAACGAATGCTGCAGTGCGGTACCGGCCCCCGAACCCGGCCGGAAACGCTCGTCGCTAGCCGCCCGACAACGCGCACACGATCATCACCTCGTCCGGATCGTGAAGCGCCACACCCAAGTCACGCTGTTGCAGCCCGTTGACGAAGAACTTGATGTGGGGCCGCATCTGTCCCTGTTCGTCGATGATGCGGAAGCGCATCCCGGGAAAACGTCGATCGAGGTCGAAGGTCAACTCGCCGAGCGTTGCGCCGGACGCCGTTACTGCGCCAGCGTCTCCCGTATAGGAGCGAAGCGGATTGGGGATCAAGACGCGCATCTTCGTTAACTTCCGGGACCGCCCGCACGGAGCCCTACACAACTTCGACCGCGTAGATCTCCGGCAGGTGCGTGGCGAAGCACTTCCAGGTTCGGCCTTCGTCGCGGCTGCCCCAGACCTCGCCGCTGGTCGTGCCGAAATAGACACCGACCGGATCCCCGGCGTCGGCGGTCATTGCCTGGCGCTTGACCGTCCACCACGCCTGCGTCGCCGGAAATCCGCGCGCCTGACGCTGCCAACTCCGGCCCGCGTTGACCGATCGGTAGACCGCAGCCTTCCCGCCCGGCGAGACGCGAGGCCACACCCGCGAGCCGTCCATCGGGAACACCCACAACGTCTCGGGATCGCGCGGATGCAGCACCATCGGAAAGCCGATCGAGCCTACGCTCTTGGGCATGGTCGCGCCGATGTCCTGCCAGCGCTCTGCCGGCCGGTCGAGCCGATAGATGCCGCAATGGTTCTGCTGATAGAGCCGGTCGGGCTGCAGCGGATGCAGTCGCACGCAATGCGGGTCGTGCCCGTATTCCGGCTCGGGATCGGGCAGAAAGTCCGCGCGCACGCCGCGATTGAGCGGCCGCCAGTCGGAGCCTGCGTCGGTCGACTCGAAGACCCCACCGCCGGACATGCCGATGTACATGTGCTTCGGGTTACGGGGGTCGATCAGCACCGAATGCATCTTCGCGCCGTCGGGCGTGCCGGGTTCGTCACCGCCGCACCAAGCCTTGCGCGACGGGTGCTCGTTGAAGCCATCCACGCCGCGCCAGGTCGCGCCGCCGTCCTCGGAACGGAACAGCCCTTGCGGCGAGGTGCCGGCGTACCACACCCCCGGTTCGGAGACGTGCCCCGGCGTCAGCCAGAAGGTGTGATCGACCACGCGGCCGCTGCCTTCACGGAACGCCGGCGGCTGCTTGGCCTCGTGCCACGTGCGCCCGCGATCGGCCGAGCGAAATACCGTGGGACCAAGGTGGCCCGTGCGCGCCGCGGCCAGCATGGTTTTGCCGTCGCGCGCGTCCGCGACGCAGTGATGAACGACGTGCCCGAGAAACTGCGGGCCTGCGAGGCGCCAGGTCCGGCGCGTCGGATCGCTCTTCAATTGCCACAAGCCCTTCCTGGTTGCCACGAGCAGCGTTGCGCCGCCGCTCCTCGCGCCCTTCGCCTTCGCCATGTTGTTCCCCTGTTCTTCTCCGCCCGGCGCTTAGAGTGCGCAAGTTACGCCTTCGCTCACGCGACGACAAGATGGAAAAAATGGAATTTCCATTACAATCATCGGTCGATCGATCTTGCGCGGCGCCGAGTGGCGCGCGTTTCCGCAACAAGGAGAAACCCATGACGATCAAAGTTGGCGACCGGCTTCCCGCCGGTTCCTTAAGCGAATTCATCGAAGTCGAGACCGCGGCCTGCACCATCGGCCCCAACGAATTCAAGATCGAGGACCTCACGCGCGGCAAGAGGATTGTGGTGTTCGGCCTGCCCGGAGCTTTCACGCCAACCTGCTCGGCCAAACACGTTCCGAGCTACGTCGCGAACCATGACAAGCTCAAGGCCAAGGGCATCGACGAGATTCTGTGCATGTCGGTCAACGACGCCTTCGTCATGGGCGCGTGGGCCAAGGATCAGAAGGCCGCGGGCAAGGTGCGAATGATGGCCGACGGCAGCGGCACCTACACCAAGGCACTGGGTCTGGAGCTCGACCTCGCGGCGCGTGGGCTGGGCATACGCTGTCAGCGCTTCTCGGCGCTGATCGAGGATGGCGTAGTGAAAAAGCTCAACATCGAGGCGCCAGGCAAGTACGAGGTTTCCGGCGCGGAGACGATGTTGCAACAGCTCGGCTGATCGGATATCGAGCCGCGACGACGGCGTCCCGCGTGGCCCAGGTCGTCCGGCCAGCGACGCCAGCGGCTATCGCGCCGACGCACGGGGCTCAGCGCAATCTCTTCAAGATTCCGTCGAGCTGTTCGAGGCTCGCGTAGCGAATCACGATCCGCCCCGAACCTTTTCGGCCGGTCTGGATGCGTACCGCGGCACCGAGCGTTTCCGCGAGCTCGGTTTCCAATCGTGCAATGTCGCCGTCGCTGCCTCGCGAGCGCCGCCGCTTGCCCTTCCGCGCCGCAGGATGCAGCGCGGCCTGCACCAGGCGTTCGGCGTCGCGGACCGATATATTGCCTTCGGCAATCCGAGCCGCCGCCGCCGGCTGCTCCGCGACCGGTAGCGCCAGAAGCGCGCGGGCGTGCCCCATGTCGAGCTTGCCCGCGAGGAGCAACGCCTGCGCCGGTAGCGCGAGCTGGGTGAGACGCAGCAGATTGGTCACGGCGCTGCGCGAGCGCCCGATCGCTTGCGCCGCGGCTTCGTGGGTGAGGCCGAACTCCTCGATCAGCCGCTTGATCCCCTGCGCTTCCTCCAACGGATTCAAGTCCTCGCGCTGGATGTTCTCGACGAGCGCCAGCGCGAGCGCCGCCTGGTCGGGCACGACGCGGATGAGCGCCGGGATTTCGGCGAGCCCTGCCCGCTTCGCCGCAAGCCAGCGCCGCTCGCCGGCGATGATCTCGTAGCGTCCGCCGTCGATCGGGCGTACCAGGATCGGCTGCACGACGCCTTGATTGCGGATCGAATCCGCGAGCTCGGCGAGCGAAGCCTCATCCATCCGTGTTCGCGGCTGATACCGCCCCGAGCGGATCCTGTCGAGCGCGAGCGATCGCAGTGCGTCGCCCTCGCTCGCGTCGTCCGAACCGGACAGTAGCGCATCGAGTCCGCGTCCGAGTCCCTTGAGCCTAGCCATCGACCGCTCCCGCCGCCCCCACCTGCGCCTCGTGCACCTGTGCTGCTTCGTCGCGGCGCAGCATCTCGCCCGCCAGCGCAAGATACGCTTGCGCGCCCTTCGAGCTTTTGTCGAGGTGCAACGCCGGAATGCCGTAGCTGGGAGCTTCCGCGAGCCGGACGTTGCGCGGGATGACCGTGCGATAAAGCTTGTCGCCGAAATGCTTCTGCAGCTCCGCGGACACGTTGAGCGCCAGCGTGTTGCGCGGGTCGTACATCGTCCGCAGCAGGCCCTCGATCTCGAGCCGAGGGTTGAGATGCGCCCGCACGCGCCGGATGGTCTGGACGAGATCCGACAAACCCTCCAGCGCGTAGTACTCGCACTGCATCGGAATCAGCACGCTGTCGGCCGCGCACAGCCCGTTGAGCGTGAGCAACGACAACGAAGGCGGACAGTCGAACAGAACGAAGTCGTAGTCGGCGACGACCTCCGAAATCGCCGTTCGGATCTGCGACAACGCCTCAGCCAGCGCATCCTTCAGTCGCATCTCGCGCTCCGGCAAGTCGACCAGCTCGATTTCGGCTCCGGCCAACTCGCGGTTGGAAGGCACGAGGCCGAAACCCCCGGAGGGCGATGCCAGGCGGACATCAACGATCTTTTTCTCGCCAAGCAGGACTTGATATACGGTGTAAGTGAGTGACCGCTTATCAACGCCGGCGCCCATCGTGGCGTTGCCCTGCGGGTCGAGGTCCACCAGGAGCACGCGGCGCTTCATCGCCGCCAGGCTCGCCGCAAGGTTGACGCTGGTCGTGGTCTTGCCGACGCCGCCCTTCTGATTGGCGATGGCGATGATCTTGGTCATGCCGGCGCGCCTTCCATGATCACCAGATGGCGACTGCCCTCGAGCCCGGGAACCGACAGCGCCGGCGACGCGAGCACGCGAACGCGGGCAGGCAACTGCGCCAGCTCCTCACGCGGGTAGCGGCCCTTCATCGCGATCAGCTTGCCGCCGGGGACGACCAAGCGGCGCGCGGCTTCCGCGAAATGGGCGAGGTCGGAAAAGGCCCGACTGACGGCGACGTCAAACGGCGCGGCCGGCACATAGTCCTCGACGCGGCTAACGATGACCTCCACGTTGGCTAACGGCAGCTCGGCGGTGGCCTGACGCAAAAACGCGGCCTTCTTGCGGTTGCTGTCGACGAGACTCACGCGCCAAGTCAGTCGAGCCATCGCCAGCGGTATGCCGGGCAGCCCTCCGCCGCTGCCGACGTCGACCACACGCAGCGACGGTGCAGGGGGCAGGTAGGGCAGCATCGCGAGCGAATCGAGCACATGGTAGACGACCATGCGCTCCGGCTCCCTGATTGCCGTCAGATTGTGCGTGCGGTTCCACTTCTCGAGCAGTGCGACGTACGCAAGGAGTCTCGACTGCTCTGCTGCGGTGAGCTCGAGGCCGAGCGCCTTGATCCCTTCGGCGAGCGCCCGGCCGAGCGTCATGCCGTCAGCTTATCCCCGCGCGGCTGCGCATCCTTGAAGCCGCGCTTCAGATGCACGAGCAACAGCGAGATCGCCGCCGGCGTCACCCCCGAGATTCGCTGCGCCTGTCCGATGGTCTCCGGCCGATGCTGGTTGAGCTTCTGCTGCACCTCCACCGACAGCCCGCGCACCGACCTGTAGTCGAGGTCGGCGGGCAGGCGCTGCGACTCCTGCTCGGCGCGACGGGCGATCTCATCCTTCTGCCGCTCGATGTAGCCGGCGTACTTGGTCGCGATCTCGACCTGCTCGGCGACGACCGGATCCGCAACCGCTTCTCCCGCCCCGCGCAGAGTCATCAGCGCGGCATAGGACACGCTCGGCCGGCGCAACAGCTCGGCCAGCGTAGCTTCGCGCTCGAGCGGCTGACCGATCACCCGCTGCGCCTGGAGGCGCTCGACCAGGCGCGGATCGATCCATGTGGACTTGAGCCGCTCCAGCTCGGCCGCCACGGCGTCGCGCTTGCGACAGAACGCGGTCCATCTAGCGTCATCCACGCAACCGAGGGTCCGGCCGATCTCCGTCAAACGCAAGTCGGCATTGTCCTCGCGGAGCTGGAGACGGTATTCGGCTCGGCTCGTGAACATGCGATAGGGCTCGCTCACTCCGCGCGTGATCAGATCGTCGACGAGCACGCCCAGGTACGCCTGGTCGCGGCGCGGCGACCAGCCCTCCTGGCCGCGGACGAAACGGGCGGCGTTGATCCCGGCGAGCAGTCCCTGCGCCGCAGCCTCCTCATAGCCGGTCGTGCCGTTAATCTGCCCGGCGAAGAAGAGCCCGCGGGAGGCCTTGGCTTCGAGCGTCGCCTTGAGCGCCCGGGGATCGAAATAGTCGTACTCGATCGAATACCCCGGACGCAGCAGGTGCGTACGCTCGCAGCCTCGGATCGAGCGCACGAGCGCGAGCTGCACGTCGAAAGGCAGCGAGGTCGAGATCCCGTTCGGATAGATTTCGTGCGTCGTCAGACCCTCGGGTTCGAGGAAGATCTGGTGACTGTCGCGCTCGGCGAAGCGCACGACCTTGTCCTCGATCGATGGGCAGTAGCGCGGGCCCACCCCCTTGATCACACCCGTGAACAACGGCGAGCGGTCCAGCCCGGCACGGATGATTGCGTGGGTCCTCTCGTTGGTGTGCGTGATCCAGCATGGAACCTGCCGCGGATGCATCGCGCGCTCGCCAAGGAACGAGAACACCGGTGCCGGATCGTCGCCGGGCTGCGTCGCCAGAACCGAGAAATCGATCGTTCGGCCGTCGAGTCTTGGCGGGGTCCCAGTCTTGAGCCTGCCGACCGGGAGATTGCGCTCGCGCAGCCGGGTAGCCAGGGCTTTCGCCGGCGGGTCGCCGGCGCGGCCCGCCTCGTAATTTTGCAAGCCGACGTGGATCAGCCCCGCTAGGAAGGTACCCGTGGTGAGCACGACCGCGTCGGCTTCGAAGCGAACGCCGATTTGCGTAACCACGCCGGTGACGCGGTCCCGGTCGAAGGTGACATCGTCGACTGCCTGCTGGAAGAGCGTGAGCCCCGGCTGGTTTTCCAGCCGCGATCGGATCGCCTGTTTGTAGAGCAGCCGGTCGGCCTGCGCGCGGGTGGCCCGCACGGCCGGCCCCTTGCTCGAATTGAGGGTGCGAAACTGGATGCCGGCCTCATCGGTGGCGAGTGCCATCGCGCCGCCGAGGGCATCGATTTCCTTGACGAGGTGTCCCTTACCGATGCCTCCGATCGACGGATTGCACGACATCTGCCCCAGCGTTTCGATACTATGGGTGAGCAGCAGCGTGCTGCGCCCCATGCGCGCCGAGGCGAGCGCAGCTTCCGTGCCGGCATGGCCGCCGCCGACCACGATCACGTCGAACCGCGTGGGAAACAGCATGGGATTACCTTGCGAGCCGACCTAGCGAAAAGCCAAAAGTCGAATCATACGGCAAAGACAAAAGGCCAGAACAAGGAACTCGAAGCCAATGATGTTTCACGTGAAACCACTTTGGGTTCCACGTGAAACTTTTAGCTTCGCGCCGGACCTGTGCTTTCCCGAGCAACGAGCCTCACCACGGGTTCGAAGTGCGGGGACGTTCTGCCCTCGCGGGCCGCGATCAGCATTTCTGCGCCTCGCGCGCCAATCGCGCCCGGCGCTATCCGGATCGTGGTCAGGCTAGGCATGAGGTGGCGCGCAAAGTCCTGGTCACCGAAACCGATGATCGACATCTCCTCCGGCACCGCGATGTCGCGGATCAGGCACTCGCGCAGCGCCGCGAGCGCCTCCGCGTCGCTGCCACATACCACAGCCGTAGGCCGAACGTCTCGATCCAGCAGCTCGCGCATCGCCGCCTTCGCTGCCTCAGAGGAAGTGCCAACCGGCGGCGCATCGGCGAGCATCACTGCGGCGTCGGCTTGGGCAAGCGTGACCGCCACACCTTCCCGCGTTTGGCCCCCGCCCTGGTGCGCAATGACCCCGCATCGCCGATGCCCGAGTTCGACGAGGTATCGCCCTGCCAGAACGCCCCCGCGGCGTCGGCCGATGTCGATAACAAGCACACCTTGTCCTGG
This sequence comes from Casimicrobiaceae bacterium, assembly GCA_036382945.1. GTDB lineage: Bacteria > Pseudomonadota > Gammaproteobacteria > Burkholderiales > Casimicrobiaceae > PALSA-1003. The sequence goes on along the minus strand of DASVPH010000027.1, from coordinate 16,371 downwards.
GCCATCGGTGAGCTCGAGCCACGGCAGGTTGCGTGCAGCCAGCAACTCGATTTCGCTCGGCAGCGGTCTTACCCCGGCGAAGACCAACGCGTCCGCACCGCGACCGAGCAGCGACTTGGTCGCCCCTATCGCATCCTGCCTAGGGTCGGCCCTCGTTGCGACAAGGAGCCCGTAAGCTCGCTGCTGGAGCTCGCGCTCGAAAGCGTCGATGACGCCGGCGAGGAGTGGATCGGCCATCGTCTCGACTACAATCGCAACCAGCCCAGAGCCTCGCGAGGCCAGTGCCCGCGCCGCGAGATCGGGCTGGTAACCGAGGCGTGTGGCCGCTGCCATAATCCGCGCTTGGAGTTCGTCGCTCACTCCAGCCCTTCCCGCCAAAGCCCGGGATGCTGATGCGGTCGAGACGCCGGCGGCGCGTGCAACATCGCGCAAGGTGGCGGCGCCCGGAAGGGCACGAACGGGTAGCCGAAGGTTCTTAGTTTGGGACATGGCGCACGGTATTCGCAACCCAGAGCTTGCAACAGGGTCGACTATCCGCAATCGCTCTCCGTAATCGGTTGCAGATATCGGTTGCGAAATTGATCGCGAGGCTATCACACAATAGTGCGAAATTGAGCCGCCCTCAAGCGCCTATGTGGCCTGCCTTGGGCGTGGTGACGCTCGACGGCCATATTTATGGGATTTATATACATGACTCCCTACCGTTCGTCGGTTGGTCTGCATATAGCTCCGTTAGGTACTTGACTCCCTCGTGGTTTCGGCCTATTCTGTGACGATCACCCGATGACGATGCGGCGGCTTGGCTGAACAGGGAACGATGATGCATAACGACCATCTGACGATCAGCACGTTTCAACTGTTCCAGATGTTTCCCGACGCGGAATCGGCGCGGGTATATCTGGAGTCGCGCCGCTGGCCGGAAGGCCCGCGCTGCCCGGTCTGCGGGCTGACGGACCGGATCACGGCACGCAAGGGCGGGTACTACCGCTGCGGCCAGTGCAAGGAGGATTTCACGGTCCGCACTGGGACGATCTTCGAGCGCAGCCACGTCCCGCTGCACAAGTGGCTCTACGCCATGTACCTGCTCGTCACGGCGCGCAAGGGGATTAGCAGCCTGCAACTGTCGAAGGAAATCGGCATTACGCAGAAGTCCGCGTGGTTCGTCCTCGGGCGAATCCGCGAAGCTCTCGGCTCCGACCTGAAAGTCCTTCGCGGGATCGTCGAGTGCGACGAAACCTATGTCGGAGGCAAGGAATCGGCCAAGCACGAAGGCAAGAAGAAGCGTCTCGGGCGCGGTGCCGTGGGAAAAGTCGGCGTCCTCGGGATGCGTGAGCGCGGCGGCCGCACCGTCGCCATGCCTGTCGAGGACGTTAATTCGGACAACCTGCACCGCGCGATCCACAAGCACATCGAAGTGGGCTCGACGCTGCATACCGACGAGCACGCGGCCTATATGGGCCTTGGCGGCCTGTTCTTTGGCCGTGAAAGCGTCAACCACTCGGCGGGCGAGTTCGTGCGCTCTGGCGTCACCACTAACGGCATCGAGAGCGTTTGGGCGGTCATGAAGCGCGGGCTGCACGGCGTCTATCACCACGCCAGCCCGAAGCATCTGCATCGCTACGTGGACGAGTTCACGTTCCGGCTGAACGAAGGCAACGTCAGGACGCAGACGCTCGCGCGGCTCGATTCCATGATCGGACTCGTCGGCAATCGCCGAATCACGCACAAGGAACTGATTGCATGAGCCTGCCAATATTCCCCAAGAAAGACGCGGATGAAGCCGCGTTCGTCCCAGAGCGAGAAGATAGCGACTTAACGCTGTTCTTGTGCGGCCCGAGCAAGTGCGAGCATGACTACCAGGGAATGGAGGAAGTCCGCGATTCGGGCGAGTCTCGCGGCTGGACCGCTGTTTGCCGCAAGTGCGGTGCGCGAGCGATTGATGAGGCGTCATGGTTATGAGAGCGAAGCCGCTGGTCCTGCCCGTCCAGATCGATACGCCGCTCGGGAAAGCATACGGCCACACGACGAGACACGGTCGCATTGCCTGCTTGCTCGCGACGGTCGCCGACAAGGTTCTGGCGCACAAACCAAAGCCGAAATCGAAGCCCGCGCGCAAGCGAGCGCGTCGCGCGAAGAAAATCGCGCAAGCCGCTGATGTCTAAGGAGCGCGGGAGTCATGTATATAAGTCCCATATTTATCGCTCGCCAGGATCGCCGTGGTGGTCCTCGCGGGCGATTACCGGGAGGGGCCATGGCCGCGAACGCCTCGGTTGCGGCTCGCGCGGCTGTGGGGAAGCGTGGACTCCAGCCCCCGTCAACGCCGCGGCGGCATTCAAGCGCACGCGGCTCGACGGCGGCGACGGCGCGCCGCCTCGGAAGTCAAGGTCGAAAGGCTGCCTCGCGCTGGCCGCGCGTTGAGGCTCTACGCGCGGAACTTGGCGCCGAGATTCCTGCGCAATTGCGCTAGCGCGCTCGGCTGTTTCGCACCGAGCTGCGCGAGCAGACGATCATGTGCGGCGAGCTCGCGCTGCCACGCGTCCGGGTCGAAGCGCATGACCTGTCCGAACCGGTTGGCGGTGAAATCCAGACCGCGCCATTCGAGATCGCCGTATTCGGGCTGCAATCCGAGCGGCGTTTCGACCGCATGCGCCCGGCCGCGGCAGCGATCGACGATCCACTTCAGCACGCGCATGTTCTGACCGAACCCCGGCCAGGCGAACTTTCCGTTCTCGTCGGTGCGAAACCAGTTCACGTTGAAGATCTTCGGAGGCCGCGGCACCGATGCGCCCAGGGCGAGCCAGTGCCGGAAGTAGTCGCCGATGTGATAGCCGCAGAAAGGCAGCATCGCGAACGGGTCGCGCCGAACTTCGCCCACGGCTCCGGCGGCCGCGGCGGTCGTCTCCGAGCCCATCATCGCGGCCTTGTACACGCCGTCTTCCCAGCTCGTCGCCTCGACCACGAGCGGCATCGTATCGCCCCGCCGCCCGCCGAAGATGAACGCCGAGATCGGGACGCCACGCGGGCTGTCCCACTCCGGATCGAGCGACGGACATTGAGTCGACAAAACGGTAAAGCGCGCGTTCGGATGCGCAGCCTTGCGCCCGCAATCGGGCGTCCACGATCGGCCCTGCCAGTCGGTGAGATGCGCGGGCGGCTCGCGGGTCATTCCCTCCCACCACACGTCGCCGTCGTCGGTGAGCGCGACGTTGGTGAAAATAACGTTCTCCTTCAGCATCTGCATTGCGTTGGGGTTCGACTCGTACGAAGTCCCCGGCGCGACGCCGAAGTACCCCAGCTCGGGGTTGATCGCGTAGAAGCGTCCGTCCTCATGCGGCTTGATCCAAGCGATGTCGTCCCCGATCGTGCTGACCTTCCATCCCTCGAAGCCCTTCGGAGGAATGAGCATCGCGAAATTGGTCTTGCCGCACGCGCTCGGGAACGCCGCGGTGACGTAGGTCTTCTCTCCCTGCGGCGAGGTGACGCCGAGGATCAGCATGTGCTCGGCGAGCCAGCCTTGATCGCGTCCCATCACCGACGCGATGCGCAGCGCGAAACATTTCTTGCCCAGTAGCGCGTTGCCGCCGTAGCCCGACCCATAGCTCCAGATCTCGCGCGTCTCGGGAAAATGCACGATGTACTTGTGCTCGCGATTGCACGGCCACGGCACGTCGTGCTGCCCGGGCGCGAGCGGCGCCCCGACCGAGTGCACGCACGGCACGAAGGCGCCGTCGTTGCCCAGCGCTTGGACCACTGCGCGGCCCATGCGCGTCATGATGCGCATGCTCGCGGCAACGTAGGGGCTGTCGGTGAGCTCGACCCCGATGTGCGCGATGTGACTGCCGATCGGTCCCATCGAGAACGGCACGACGTAGAGTGTGCGTCCGCGCATGCAGCCGTCGAACAGCCGCGCCAGCGTGGCCCGCATCTCGGCCGGCGCGACCCAGTTGTTCGTCGGACCGGCATCGTCCTCTCGCTCGCTGCAAATGAACGTGCGGTCCTCGACGCGAGCGACGTCCGACGGGTCGGAGCGCGCGAGAAAGCTCCCCGGACGCCTCGCCGGATTGAGCTTGAGCATCGTTCCTGCTGCCACCATCTCCGCACACAAGCGCTCGTACTCCTCGGATGAGCCGTTGCACCAGACGATACGTTCGGGACGCGCCTGCTCGACTACCCGTCGCACCCAGGCGATGAGCCCGGGGTGGCGCACCCACGCGGGCGCGTCCACTGCGGCGGCAATGGCTAAAGTGGTGTCGGGATGATTCATGATGTGGGTGTTGAGGCGGAAGACTTTGCGTACGTCGCCTGACCTGCCGCGACCGCGCCGTGTGAAGACGATTACTCTAACACGCGTCGCGCTCGCGACGTAAGCCGCGGTGCATCGGACCGAACCGGTCAGGCCACCGGGCCGGCGAGAAACCCGTCCATCACCGCTCGCTTACGACCAACTCTCGCGGCCGTCGACCGCGCGAGCCATGCGAAATGCGCGCCGTGCACGTCAGCAGCACGATCGGCGAAGGAGCTTTGCGTTGCTCGCTCACCCGCTCGGTTTCGCCGGCTCGCTGGCGGTCGACGCGGGCGCTTCCTTCCATCCCCCGCCGAGAGCCTTTACGAGCGCGACGCTCGCGGTCAAGCGTCGACCGAGGATCGAGATCGCGGCGCGCTCGTTCGCCAGCGCCGCGGCCTGGATCACGATCACCGCCAGATAGTTCGCGGTGCCCGCGCGATATTGATTGACCACGATCGCCAGCGATTCGCGGGCAGCCTTGACCGCCTCGTCCTGCACCGCCGCTTCCTGCTCGAGGGTGCGCAGCGCCACGAGGTTGTCCTCCACGTCCTGGAACGCAGCGAGCACCGTCTGTCGATAGTCGGCCACCGACTGGTCGTATGCCGCGATCGCCTGGTCGGTCTGCGCGCGCCGCAGCCCGGCGTCGAACACGACCTGCGTGAGCGCGGCGCCGAGCGTCCAGTAGCGACTCGGCACGCTCAGCAGGTTGCCGATCACCGAGCTCTGAAAGCCGCCGGTCGCCGAAAGCGTGACCGCCGGGAAGAATGCCGCTTCGGCGACGCCGATCTGAGCGTTCGCGGCGGCGGCGCGGCGCTCCGCGGCGGCGATGTCGGGCCGGCGCTCGAGCAGTTCGGACGGCATGCCGGTCGGAATGCTCGGGAACTTCGCCTCGAACGGGGCCACCGCGATCGAGAACTCCGCCGGCGCCTTGCCGACCAGGATCGCGATCGCGTGCTCGAGCTGCGCACGCTCAATCCGGGCGTCGATCGCCTGCGCTTGCGTCGACTTGAGCTGCGTTTCCGCCTGCACGACGTCGCTGCGTCCGGCCACACCGGCAGCGTACTGGTTGCGCGTGAGCTGCAACGAGCGCTCGTACGCCGCCACGGTATCATCGAGTAGCCGAATGGTCGCGTCCTGAACGCGCAGCAACAGATAGTCCTGCGCGAGCTCGGCATGTGCCGATAGCTTCGCTGCAGCGAGGTCGCCCACACTCGCCTGCGCGCTCGCCTCGCTCGATTCGATATTGCGCCGGACGCGGCCCCACAGATCGAGCTCCCAGCTCGCATCGAGCGCGAGGTTGAAATTGTTCCGGACGCCGGATGTTCCGCTTCCGGTGCCGCTCGCCCCGCCCGCACGCGAGCCGGAGCCGCTGCGTGTGGCCACGGCGTCGGCCGAGACGGTCGGGAACAGCGCGGCGCGCGCCTGCGCAGCCAGCGCGCGAGCCTCGCGCACGCGCGCTTCGGCGGCCCTGAGCGTCTGGTTGCTGACATCGATCTGGACTTCGAGCGCGTCGAGATCGGGTTCGTTGAACACCTCCCACCAGTTGCCGCGAATCGCCCCGTCGCGCGGCTGCGCGGCCTTCCAGCCTTCCGCTTCCTTGTAGACCGCCGGCGCCTCCGCCTGCGGGCGCACGTAATTCGGACCCACCGTGCACGCGCTCAAGCCGAGCGTCGTCGCGATGACCCATGTCCGCATGCCCGTCGCGCGCTGCGCGTTCTTCTTGCTCGCCGGCATGATTCGTTAGTTCCCCGGGGCGGCCGTCAAGTTCTCGTCCCCGCCGCGCCTGCGCCAGAGCGCTCGACACCAGAGGCGGAAGCGGTCGAGGTAGCAGTAGACCACCGGCGTGGTATAGAGCGTGAGCAACTGACTCAACAGCAGGCCGCCGACGATCGAAATGCCCAGCGGCCGGCGCAGCTCGGCGCCTTCGCCGAACCCCACGGCGAGCGGTATTGCGCCGAGGAGTGCCGCCATGGTGGTCATCATGATCGGCCGGAAGCGCAGCCGGCAGGCCTCGAAGATCGCGTCGCGCGGGCTCATGCCTGCGCTACGCTCGACCGCGAGCGCAAGGTCGATCATCATGATCGCGTTCTTCTTGACGATGCCGATCAGGAGGATCACCCCGATCAGCGCGATGACCGAGAACTCGCTGCGGAAGAGCAGCAGCGCCAGCAGCGCGCCTACGCCCGCCGAGGGCAGTGTGGACAGGATGGTGATCGGATGCACGTAGCTCTCGTAGAGCACGCCCAGCACGATGTAGACGGCGAGCAGTGCGGCGAGAATCAGCCACGGCTGGCTCTTGAGCGAATCCTGGAACGCGCGCGCCGTCCCCTGGAAGCTTCCGTGCACGGTGTTCGGAACGCCGAGGCGCGCGAGCGCGGCGTCGACCGCGCGCGTGGCGCTCGACAGCGACACGCCCTCGGGCAGGTTGAACGAGATCGTCGAGGCGACGAACTGCGATTGGTGATTGACGCCCAGCGGCGTGTTCGTCGGCGCGTACTGTGCGAAGGCCGACAACGGCACCTGCGCACCGCTCGGCGTGCTCACGTACAGGCTCGATAGCGCCTCGGGTGACTGCCAGTATTCCGGCGCCGCTTCCATCACCACGCGATACTGGTTGAGAGGCATGTAGATCGTCGACACCTGCCGCTGGCCGAACGCGTCGTTGAGCGTGGCGTCGACGAGCTGCGCGCTCACGCCGAATCGAGAGGCCGTGTCGCGGTCGATGACGAGCGAGGTCTGCAGACCCTTGTCCTGCTGGTCGGTGTTGACGTCGACCAGCTCGGGCAGGCTCGACAGCGCGAGCCGGATCTTCGGCTCCCAGGCGCGCAAGTCGGCGAGGTCGTCGGCCAGCAGCGTGTATTGGTAGGTCGCGTTGCTCTCCCGCCCGCCGATGTGGATGTCCTGCACAGGGTTCAAAAAGAGGCTCGCGCCGGGCTCGCGCGCGAGCTTCACCCGCAGCCGGGCGATGATCTCGCCGGCGGACTCCTTGCGCTCGGACAGCGGTCTGAGCGAGATGAACATCAGACCGGCGTTGCGCGCGTGGCCGCCGGCCCCGGTGAAGCCGCCCACGGTGGCAACGGCAGGGTCGGCGCGCACGATGTCGATGAAGTCGGCGAGCTTCTGCCGCATCGCTTGGAACGAGATGGCCTGATCGGCCTGGATGAAGCCGATGATGCGTCCCGTGTCCTGCTGCGGGAAGAATCCCTTGGGCACGATGATGTACAGATAGACGTTGAGGCCCACGGTGGCGAGCAGCACGAGCATGGTCAGCACCCCGTGTCGCAGCACCCAGGAAAGGCTCTTCTCGTAGCCGCGCAGCACAGCGGCGAAGACGCGCTCGCTCCACCGGAACACGCGGCTCGGCCGGCGTTGCCCGACCGGACGCAGCAGCCGCGAGCACATCATCGGCGTGGTGGTGAGCGACAGCGCGAGCGACACCAGGATCGCCACCGACAGCGTGACCGCGAACTCGCGGAAGTAGCGACCGATGATGCCGCCCATCAGCAGGATCGGGATGAACACGGCGATGAGCGACAGGCTCATCGACAGCACGGTGAAACCGACCTCGCGCGCGCCCAGCCGCGCCGCCTGGCGCGGGGTCATTCCGGCCTCGATGTGGCGCGAGGTGTTCTCGAGCACCACGATCGCGTCGTCGACCACGAACCCGGTAGCGATGGTGAGCGCCATCAGCGACAGGTTGTTCAAGCTGTAGCCGGCGAGATACATCGCGCCGAAGGTCGCGATCAGCGACACCGGGACGACCACACTCGGAATGAGCGCCGCCCGGCCGTTGCGCAGGAACAGGAACACCACCAGCACGACCAGCCCCACGGCCATGACGAGCGTGCGCTCGACGTCGCGCAGGCTCGCCCGGATGGTGGTCGTGCGTTCCATCATCACGTCGAGATTGACCGCCTGGGGAATCGAGGCGCGCAGCGAGGGGAGCAGCGCCATCACCCGGTCGACGGTCTCGATGATGTTGGCGTTGGGCTGGCGGTTGATGATGACCAGCACCGCCGGCCGGCCGTTGGCCGAGCCCGCGTTGCGCAGATCCTGCACCGAGTCGACGACCTCCGCCACGTCGGTGAGCCGCACGGCCGCCCCGTTGCGGTAGGCGACGATGAGCGGCATGTACTCCGCGGCGGTCTTCGCCTGGTCGTTGGCGTAGATCTGCCAATGTCGAAGGTCGTCCTCGACCGCGCCTTTCGGCCGGTTGGCGTTGGTCGCCGCCAGCACGGTACGCACGGTCTCGAGCCCGATGCCGTACTTGTTGAGCGCCTGCGGCTTGAGCTCGACACGCACCGCGGGGAGCGCGCTCCCACCGACGGTCACCTGACCCACGCCTTCGATCTGCGAGAGCTTCTGGGCGATGATCGTCGAGGCCGAATCGTACATCTGCCCCTGGGTCATGGTGTCCGAGGTGAGCGCCAGGATCATGATCGGCGCGTCAGCGGGGTTCACCTTGCGGTAGCTCGGATTGCTCGGCAGCCCCGTGGGCAGGAGGCTGCGCGCCGCGTTGATCGCCGCCTGCACGTCGCGTGCCGCGCCATCGATGTCGCGGTTGAGATCGAACTGGACCACGATGCGCGTTGAGCCGAGCGCGCTGTTCGAGGTCATCTCGGTGACGCCGGCGATGCGCCCGAGCGCTCGCTCGAGCGGGGTGGCGACCGTTGCCGCCATCGTTTCCGGGCTCGCACCGGGAAGGGAGGCCTGCACCGAGATGGTCGGGAAATCCACCTGCGGCAGCGGCGACACCGGCAACAGCCCAAAGGCAACCGCGCCGGCGAGCGCCACGCCCAGCGTAAGCAGGGTGGTCGCGACGGGGCGATCGATGAACGGCGCGGAGAGATTCACGGCCCCACCGCCCTTATTGCCCCGGTGCGTCCGCTGCGCGGTGATCGGCGCGTCTCGAGCGTCGCGCCTTCACCCGGCGCGCCAGCCGATCGAAGGCGAGATAGATCACCGGCGTGGTGAACAAGGTGAGCAACTGGCTCAGGATCAGGCCGCCGACCATGGTGATGCCCAGCGGGTGGCGCAGCTCCGAGCCCACGCCCCAGCCGATCATCAGCGGCAGCGCGCCCAGGAGCGCGGACATGGTGGTCATCATGATCGGCCGGAAGCGCAGCAGGCTCGCCTGGAAGATCGCCTCGCGCGGACCCAGCCCCTCGCGTCGCTCGGCGTCGAGCGCGAAGTCGATCATCATGATCGCGTTCTTCTTGACGATGCCGATGAGCAGGATGATGCCGATGATCGCGATGATCGACAGATCCTGCCCGGCGAGCATGAGCGCCAAGAGCGCACCCACCCCGGCCGAGGGCAGCGTGGAGAGGATCGTCACCGGGTGGATGTAGCTCTCGTAGAGCACGCCCAGCACGATGTACATGGTGACGATCGCGGCCAGGATCAGCCACAGCTCGTTCGCGAGCGAGGCGCGGAACGCGAGCGCTGCGCCCTGGAACCGGATCTGCGCGCTCGCGGGGAGCCCGATCTCGCGCTGCGCGGCGTCGACCGCTTTCACGGCGTCGCCGAGCGAAGCGCCCGGCGCCAGGTTGAAGGAGATCGTCGCGGCCGGAAACTGGCCGATGTGATTGACGACCAAGGGCGCCGCGCGCTCGACCACGCGCGCGATCGAGGACAGCGGCACCTGCTGCGCGCTCGAGCCTCCGGTCGGCGTCGGATTCGCCGGCGTGACCGTCGCCGCGCCCGCCGCCAAGCCCGGCGTCGAAGCCCCGCCGGTAACGTTGGCGGCCGGAACGTAGATGCCGTCGAGCGCCGCGGGACCGATCTGGAATTCGGGCTTGACCTCGAGGACCACGCGATACTGGTTGGTTTGCGTGAAGATCGTGGAGACGAGCCGCTGCCCGAACGCGTTGTAGAGCGCGCTGTCGATCACCGCCGGGGTGATGCCGAACCTGCTCGCGGTCGGCCGGTCGATCTCGACGTAGGCTTGCAGGCCGCCGTCCTGCAGATCGCTCGCGACGTCCGAGAGCACGCTCTCGCGCCGCAGCCGCTCGACGAGCCGCGGCACCCACTGCGACAACTCGTCGGGGTTGGTGTCTTCGACCGTGAACTGGTACTGGGTACGGCTCACGCGATCCTCGATCGTCAGATCCTGCACCGGCTGCATGTAGAGCGTGATGCCTTCCACGTCGGCGAGCTTGCCCTGCAGGCGGCGGATCACCCCGCTGGCGCTCGCGTCGCGTTCGGCGAGCGGCTTCAGATTGATCAGCATCCGGCCGCTGTTGAGCGTGGCGTTGATGCCGTCCACGCCGATGAACGAGGACAGGCTCTCGACCGCGGGGTCCTGGAGGATCACGCGGGCGAGCGCCTGCTGACGCTCCGCCATGGCCCCAAACGAGATCGTCTGCGGCGCCTGCGAGATGCCCTGGATCGCCCCGGTGTCCTGCACCGGGAAGAAGCCCTTCGGGATCAGGATGTAGAGCAGCACGGTTAGCACCAGCGTGGCAATCGCCACCGCGAGTGTGGCACCCTGGCGGTCGAGCACCCAGTTGAGCATGCGCCCGTAGCGGTCGATGACGCGATCGAAGACGTGCTGGCTCCAGCGGTAGAAGCGGCCTTGCTGCTCTTCCGGGACGCGCTTCAAGAGCCGGGCGCACATCATCGGCGTGAGGGTGAGCGAGACGACCGCCGAGATGAGGATCGCGACTGCCAGCGTGATCGCGAACTCGCGGAACAGCCGCCCGACCACTTCGCCCATGAACAGCAGCGGAATGAGCACCGCGATGAGAGAGAAGGTGAGCGATACGATCGTGAACCCGATCTGCTGGGCGCCTTTCAGCGCGGCCTCCCGCTCTGGCTCTCCGGCTTCGATGTAGCGGGCGATGTTCTCGATCATGACGATCGCGTCGTCGACCACGAAGCCGGTCGCGATGGTGAGCGCCATCAAGGTCAGGTTGTTGATCGAAAACCCGGCGAGATACATCACGCCGAACGTGCCGACGAGCGAGAGCGGCACCGCCACGCTCGGGATCACCGTGGCCGGGAGGCTGCGCAGGAACAGGAAGATCACCATCACCACCAGCGCGACCGCGAGCAGCAGCTCGAACTGGACGCCGTGCACGGAGGCGCGGATGGTCACGGTGCGGTCGGTGAGCATGGTCATGTCCACCGCGTTGGGGAGCGAGGCCTGGAGCTGGGGGAGCTCGCGCTTGATGCGATCGACGACCTCGATGACGTTGCTGCCGGGCTGGCGCTGGATGTTGATGACGATCGCCGCGGCCTGGTTCGCCCACGCCGCGAGCCGCGCGTTCTCCGCGCCGTCGACAGTGTCGGCGACATCCGAGAGCCTGATCGGCGAGCCGTTGCGGTAGGCGATGATCAGGTTGCGATATTCGTCGGCCGACTTGAGCTGATCGTTGGCGTCGATCGTCGAGGCGCGGGTCGGGCCGTCGAAGCTGCCCTTGGCCTGGTTGGTGTTGGCGCTGGCGATCGCGGTGCGCAGATCGTCCAGCGAGAGCCCATACGCGGCGAGCGCCTTCGGGTTGGCCTGGATACGCACCGCCGGCCGCTGGCCGCCGGAGAGACTCACCAGTCCCACGCCCGAGAGCTGCGAGAGCTTGGTCGCAAGCCGGGTGTCCGCCAGATCGTAGAGCTTCGGCAGCGGCAGCGTCTTCGAGGTGAGCGCGAGCGTGACGATCGGTGTATCCGCGGGATTTACCTTGCTGTAGATCGGAGGCGTGGGCAGATCGCTTGGCAGGAAGCTGCCCGAGGCGTTGATCGCCGCCTGCACCTCCTGCTCGGCGACATCGAGGGAAAGCTGCAGGCCAAATTGCAGCGTGATCACCGAGGCGCCGCCGGAGGAAGTCGACGACATCTGGTTCAATCCCGGCATCTGCCCGAACTGCCGCTCGAGCGGTGCGGTGATCGCCGAGGTCATCACCTCCGGGCTCGCGCCCGGATAAAGCGTGACGACTTGGATGGTCGGATAGTCGACCTGCGGCAGCGCCGCGAGCGGTAGCACGCGGTAGGCGACGATGCCGGCAAGCAGGATCGCGATCATCAGCAGCGAAGTCGCGACCGGGCGAAGGATGAACGGGCGTGACGGGTTCACGGGTGCCCCTTCGGAATCGCTGCCGCCCGTTTGGCCGACGCTGCTGGCCGTGCCGTGGTCAGTGGCCCTCTCCCGACCGCCGCGGCGCGCCGCGCCGCGCGTTGCCGCGCGCCGGGTCCGGTGCCTGCACATTGCGCGCTTCCGGCGTGATGAGCTCGACCTTGGCCCCTTCGCGGAGCTTGTCGGTCCCGTCGACCACGATCGTGTCTCCCGGTGAAACGCCGCTCGCGATCGCCGTGGTCTCCCCCTGGACGGGTCCGAGCTTCACCGGCACCACGCTCACCGATTGATCGTCCTTGACCCGGTAGACGAACGTCCCCGGCGCGCCGCGCAACACTCCGGCGCTTGGCACTAGCGTGGCGTCGGTCCGCGTTTCGGCCACCATTCGCACGTTGACGAACTGGTTGGGAAAGAGCGCGCTGTCGTCGTTGGCAAACTCGGCGCGCAGCTTCACAGTACCCGTGGCGCTGTCGATCTGATTGTCGATGGTCAGCAGTTTCCCGGTCGCGAGCTTCACCTTCTGCGCACGATCCCACGCTTCGACGGCGACGGGCGCACCCGACTTGAGACGCGCGACGACCTGCGGCAGATTGTCCTCGGGGATGGGAAAAATCACGGTGATCGGCTGCATCTGCGTGAGGACCACCAGCCCGTTCGTGTCGGTCGCACGAATGATGTTGCCGGGGTCGACTTGGCGCAGGCCGGCAATCCCGCTGATCGGTGCCGTGATGCGCGAGTAGCCGAGCTGCAGCTTCGCGTTGTCGACCTGACCTTGATCGGCCTTCACCGTGCCCTCGTACTGGCGCACGAGCGAGGCTTGCGTGTCGACTTGCTGCTTGGAGATCGAGTCCTGAGCGAGCAGTGTCGTGTAGCGCTCGAGGTCGATCTCGGCATTCTTGAGCAACGCCTGGTCTTTCGCCAACTGTCCCTGCGCCTGGGTGAGCTGCACCTCGAAGGGCCGCGGGTCGATCTGCGCGAGAAGCTCGCCCGCCTTGACCCGCTGGCCCTCGCGGAAGGCGACCCGCATCAACTGGCCGTCGACGCGCGAGCGCACGGTGACCGTGTTGCGCGGGATCACGGTCCCGAGGGCGTTGATGTAGACGTCGATGCTGCCTTGTCGGGCGCGCGCCGCGACCACCGGCAGCGCTCGGGCGTTCGGATCGAAGCCGCCGCGGGACGGTCCCGACGCCGCTTCGGAACCCTTGCGCAGGGCGAACCACGCGCCTCCCGCGAGGATCGCGGTGATCACGAGCGCGACGACGATCCACAGGAAGCGCGCGCGCGCGGAGGATTTCACGCGTGCTTCGGGCGGCGCGTCAGGACGCGGCGACGTATCGTTCATAGGAGCCGGAGAGAGCGCCTGGAGACGCTTATTGGGTTCGATTCTAGGGGCAACGTTCGCGGCGAGTTGTAAGCAACTATTACCGCTGCGGCCGGTTTGCGCCTCCGCATTCGAACATCATCTTACGCCACGCGCGGCAGGCCGCCGGCGAGACGGCCGCAACACAGCAAGGGGCTCTACTTCCCGATGCAGAACCTGCCGAAGATCTCGGCCAGCAGGTCATCGGCCGTGAACTCACCGGTGATCGCGCAGAGCGCTTCCTGCGCCTGCCGCAGCTCCTCGGCGAAGAGTTCCAGCGGCGGCGTCGCGGCGGCGAGATGCGACGCGGCGGCGGCCAGATGCGATGCCGCGGCATCCAGCGCGTGCAAGTGGCGCTCCCGTGCCAAGAACGTTCCTTCCATGGCCTCGTGCGCCCCCACGATCTCGAGGATCGCCGTGCGCAGCAGGTCGATTCCTTCGCCGGTCTTGGCCGAGAGCGCCACGGTGACCACACCCTCGGCGCGACTCGACGCAGCTTCGAGCCCGGCGAGGTCGATCTTGTTCCGGACCATGATCCGGGGGAGCGTTTGCGGCAGCTCGGCGGCGATCGCCTGGTCTCCAGGATGCCCGGGCTCGCGCGCATCGGTAATGATGAGCGCCAGGTTCGCGCGCGCGATCGCTTCGCGCGTCCGCTCGATGCCCATCTTCTCCACGGTGTCGGTGGTCGCACGCAGCCCCGCCGTGTCCACCACATGCAGCGGAATGCCACCGATCTCGACGTTGCCCCGGATCGCGTCGCGGGTGGTTCCGGGCACGGGTGTGACAATGGCGATGTCGTCGCCGACGAGCTGGTTGAGCAGGCTCGATTTGCCCACGTTGGGCTGCCCGATCAGCACCACGCTCAAGCCTTCGCGCAGCAAGCTTCCCTGGTGCGCGCGCGAGGAGATCGAGGTGAGCTCGCCACGCAAGCGCGCGAGCTTGCCCGCGGCATCGGCGGCGCGGATGAAGTCGATGTCCTCCTCGGGAAAATCGAGCGTGGCTTCGGTGAACGCGCGCAGCTCGATCAGCGCGTCGACCGCGGCGTGAACCTCGCGCGAGAAAGCACCGGAGAGGCTGCGCGCCGCGGCGCGTGCCGCCGTTGTCGTCGCCGCATCGATCAGGTCTGCCACGCCCTCGGCTTGCGCCAGGTCGAGCTTGCCGTTGAGAAAGGCACGCTTCGTGAACTCGCCCGGCTCGGCGAGCCGGGCACCGAGATCGAGGCAGCGCTTGAGCAGCAGCGAGAGGACAGCGGGCCCGCCGTGGCCGTGCAACTCCAGCACCGTCTCGCCGGTGTACGACCCGGGTGCCCGAAACAGCAGCGCCAAGCCCTGATCGAGCACTTCGCCATGCGCGCCCTTGAAGGTCGCGAAGCTCGCCACGCGCGGCGCAAGCTCGCGTCCGATCACGCCGGCGACGACGCGCGTGAGGTCGGGGCCCGACACGCGCACCACCCCGATGCCTGCGCGGCCGGCCGCCGTCGCGACTGCCGCGATCACATCGCCCGGCGGGGTCCTGGCAACGCCCGCTGCCGGGCTCCGCTCTGCCGCGCTCAGCGCCGCTTCGCCGCCGCGGCTGCCGCTTCGCGGGTGAGCAGTCGGTTCATGTGCCATTGCTGGAAGATCTGTATCGCATTGTTGACCAGCCAGTAGAGCACGAGGCCCGAGGGGAAGAACAGGAACAGAACCGAGAAGGCGATCGGCATGATCTGCATGACCTTCGCCTGCACCGGATCCTGGATCGGGGTCGGCGAGAGCTTGACTTGGAGGAAGGCTGTGATCGCGTAGACCACCGGCAGCACGAAGTACGGGTCGGGCGCCGACAGATCGCGGATCCAACCGAACCACGGCGCGTGCCGCAGCTCCACCGCGCCGAGCAGCACCCAGTAGAGCGCGATGAACACCGGAATCTGCACCAGGATCGGCAGGCAGCCGCCGAGGCGCAGGAGCGGCTGCGCCGCGAGCAAGCGGTGCAGGCCAACCTCGAGCGTCAGCGCCAGACGGCCGAGCAGGAGCGCCAGCGCCGCGCCGCGGAGCAGCGCCAGCTCGACGAGCAGCGCCGCCGCGTGACCGACGATCAGCGCAAGATCCAGGAGCGCGAGCGCGCGCTCGCGCAGCAGCAGCAGCAGGCGAAGGATGCGGCGGCGCGCCAGCGCGCGGCCGAGGAGCAGCGCCAGCTCGAGGCGCAGAAGCGTCAGGCCGCGGAGCAGCAGCGCAAGGTGCTCGACGAGCAGCGTCAGCGCGCCGAGCAGCAGCGGACTGCCGATCAGCAGCGCCAGCGCGAAGCGAAGCAGCGCCTGCAGCAGGACCAGCAGCGGATCGAAGCGGCGCGGCAGGCGCAGCAGCGCCAGCGCTCCACCGCGGATCAGCAGCGCCAGCAGCAGGAGCAGGCGCGGACGCAGCAGCAACAGCAGCGCCAGCAGCAGGAGCAGGCGCGTCAGCAGGCGGAGCAGCAGCGGCAGCAGCAGGAGCAGGCGCGCCAGCAGCAGAAGGACCAGGCGCGTCAGCAGGCGGAGCAGCAGCGGGAGCGGCAGCAGGCGCTTCAGCAGCGGGCGCTTCGGCAGGAGCAGCTTCTTTTTTGCTGCAAGCGGTCATGGAAACAGCCAGCAGAGCAGCCAGGAGAACGGAGTATTTCATTTGATTTTCCCTTTTACGAATA
>DASVPH010000026.1:0-2822 GCA_036382945.1 Casimicrobiaceae bacterium | reverse complement strand
TCTCCGGCGGTGCGCTCGAAGATCGCCTGGTCGCGGGACGACATGGCGGCTTTCCACTTGAAGGCGTTGGAGACTGCCGGAGGGCGGTCGAGCAGCGGCCAGAGCGAACGCCGGTCTTGCGGGACGTGTTCTTCAACGTGGCGGTGGTACTCGAGCATCAGCGGTGAAAAGGACACACTCAGGAAGTCACAGAGCCGACTCAGTGCGCCCTTGGGATCGGTGAGCAAATCCTCGTACCGCAGCTCGTAGAAGCGCTCGCGTGGCAGCATGGCGCCCATTTTGTGACAGAGCGTGACCTGCTCTCGCCACTCGAGCGCGACGCGCAGGACGTTCTCGTAGCCGTACATGTAGTCCTGGTGGGACAGCGCGCAATCGCGACCATCCCGTACCAGGTGGATGATCCGGCAGCCCGGGAATTCCGCGTTCAGACGATCCAAATCGACGAGCGTACCTGTGTTCTTGTCGCCCCACCGCACCTTGCCGTGCTCATGCGCGTACACCCGGTGGAATCGCTGTATCACTTCCGGAAAACTCGAGGGCAACGGATCCGCCAGCAGCGCCTCGCGCGGCAGCGCGGTTTGCCACGCCTGGATGCGCGGCTCCGCCAGGAGGTCCTCGATCATGCGACGCACATCGTCGGCTGTGCACAACCCGTGATAGCTCGTCGGCGCCAGGCGCGCGTACGTCGGCCACAACTCCGCCGAGTCATGGGGGATGGCGATCTGCGGATGCGCGTTGAGCATGAGCCGCAGCAGCGTCGTGCCGCTACGCTGAAACCCCACGATGAAGAACGGCTCGACACTTGGGAAGCCGTCGATCACCATCGCTGCACCACCGCGTAGTACAGGCCCTTGATCCGGCTTCCAACCGTGGGGGCGAGGCGTTCGCGCTCGTACCCGAACAGCTCGAGCGCGTCGCCGGCCACCGCCTCGAAGAGGATACGGTCGGCGACCGGCATCCGCCGCTTCCATTCGTACACTTTGTCCCGATCCGGCGGGCGCGTCGATGTGCGGTGCCATTGCATGCTGTCGGCGGGCATCTCGGTCTCGGCGCTCGCGGCATACTGGAGGACGGCGGGATCGAACGCCTCCCCCAGGAACTCGCAGATCCGCCGTAGCTCGCGCTCGGTGTCGCCGACGAGGTCCTCGAAGCGCACCTCGAGAAACCGGTCACCGAGCACGGTGCCGATCTTGTGGGCCAGCACCGTCTTCCAGCGCCAGTCCTCCGCCACGCGGGGGATGTGGCGCGAGCCCCAACTGATCGCCCCGAGCGACAGCGCGACGTCACGCCCGTCGCGAACCATGTGGATCAGACGGCTGGACGGGAATATCTGCAGAAGCGTATCGATCTCGGTGACATAAGCGGGCGTCTTGTCGCCCCAACGCGCCTTGCCCTTCCGCTGTGCGTACTCGCTGAAGATGGCGTCCACCAGGTCGCGGTAGGTCACGGTGCGTCGCGAGAGCACGGCACCGGCATCGGGGACAAGGCCGCCTTTCTCGACCTTAGGGTGACGGCAGATGTCGCCGAGGAGCCGTGCGGCATTCGCGGGTTCCGCCAGATCACCGTACTCTGCCAGCCGCCGAAAGAACACGGGGATGAACCCCGATTCGAAAGGGATGGCGAGACGCGGATGGTTGTTGAGCATCAACCGCAGCATCGTAGTGCCTGAACGCTGGGCCCCGACAACGAAGAACGGTGCGGCAGTGGACTGGGCGGCAGCCGTCGTCATCGGCCCGTCCGTGCATCTCGTACCGGCGCAAAGGGCCGGGTGGCTGACGCAATCGTCCGCGGCGAGCGGGAGCACGGCATCTGGCTCCTCTGCGCCGTCTCGGTCATGCTCGAGACGAAATGAACATCTCATGGACAATGCTCTTCACCTCGGTAACGAGCTTCCGATCGACCACCAGCAGGATCGCCACATAGACCGATGCGCCGAGAATCACCTCGAAGGCAAGCCGCTGGATGCCCACACTGCCGGTAACATCGACGTATCGAGCAGCGAACACGGTCACTGACATGACGATCGTGGCGATGATGGATGGCAGGATGTTCTTGAGGTAACTCCGTACCGTGATGCCGACTTCCCGGAGGGCCAGCGAGAGCAGCACGATCTTGAGCGCCGCGAACACGATGAGCCACGCGGTGCCGACTGCGAGCAGGCTGACCTGGGTCCCGAGCAGGATAGCGGTGGCGATCGCAAGCGCCGCCGCCCCGTTGAATTTCAAGAGCGTTCCGGCGCGGCCACGTGCGACCAGCAGCGGATACGGCGGGAGGGCCAGGATGTAGAACACGTTGCCCACGCAGAAAAGCTGGAACAGCGCGACCATGGGAGTCCATTTTGCGGTCAGGAGGACAACGACGAGGTCCTGGGCGACGAGCGCCATTCCGATCTGCGCGGGAAGCGTAGCGAGCGCCAGATACTTGGTGATCTTCAGGAAGTACCTGCGCAGCTCGGCGTCTTCGCGCTGAAGCTTGGCAAAAATCGGAAGCGAGAGCTGATGGATCGCCGCGCTGGAGATTCTGTGGGGAGCCTCCGCGAGCGTTTCAGCCATCGTGAACAAGCCGAGAGCGGGTCCGCCGAGAAACCGCCCGACGAGGGCCCGATTGGCTATCGGAGAGCCCAAGCCGATTGCGCTGACCGCCGAGAGGCGCAGACCGAACTTCAAGATCTCGGCGATGTTCCGGAACGAGAGGCGGAAACCGGGCAGCCACCGGGCCGCTATCACGAGGGCCGCGTTGAAGATCGCAGCATTGGTGAGCTGCCCGATAATCAAGGCCCATACGCCGTAGCCGAGGTAGGCCAGGCTCAGCGCGACGACGGA
>DASVPH010000025.1:0-12302 GCA_036382945.1 Casimicrobiaceae bacterium | reverse complement strand
ACCACCCGTTCAGACTGCGGATTTCGGCCACCGCCTGCGCCCAGGTCTTTGCCATCTGCAAATAATCCCGGCTGATCGACGGAACATACTGGCAAAGGATGTCCAATGGACCACACTGGCGTGGACGGCGTTGAAAGTGGTAAGGCAATTCCAACGAACGGGATTTAAAGCTGGAGCAAGCGGTCCAATTTCTGAACGGGCCGGACTTCATCCCCGCCGAAAGCCAGCCGGCGCAAATTGATTTTATTCCCGACACCTCGGGCGAACGCTTCCGCTTTCCCACGCCGCGACCATGTGAGTTCACGGAGAACAATGTCGTTCATGGCCGGCTCTACCGTTGCGCGGCCGCCTGGCAGGAAAAGCCGGTGATCGACTACGCGTGGCACACGGGCGACGTCCCGCAAAAACGGCGCCGCGCCGAGATTCTCGCCTTCCGCCAGGACCCGGACTGCCGGCTTTTTCTGAGCACCGACTCCGGCGGCGTCGGCCTCAACCTCCAGAATGCCAGCGTCGTCATCAATTGCGACCTCCCGTGGAACCCCGCCAGGCTCGAACAGCGGATCGCCCGCGCCTGGCGGAAGAACCAGCTCCGCCCGGTCACGGTCGTGAATCTCGTCGCCGAGAACACGATCGAGCACGGCATGCTCGCCTCGCTGTCGCAGAAAATGGAGCTCGCCCAAGGCGTCCTCGACGGCATGGGCGACCTCGCCAACATCAAGCTCAAGAGTGGCCGCCAGGCATTCCTCAAACGCCTCGCTCAGGTCATGTCGTCGGTGTCTGCGGAAGGAGCTTCGGCAAAGGCTCCGCCTGCCGATCCCGCCGCGCATTTTGCCTCCCGCGCCAACGCGATGCTCGGCAACCGCCTCGCCCATTGCGACGAGACCTGGGTGCCCGGCTCGCCGACTCCGATCCTCATGGTTGTTCTTCAGGACAATGCCGAGCGTCCTCGCGTCGAGGCGCTTTTCGGTGAGACCGAGTGGCGCGGCGACAAGCCAACCCTCCAAGTCCTCGACGCATCGACATGGCAGGCGCTCGAACACCTCGCGGCAGCCGGCATGATCAGCATCCACACCCGCGCCACACGCCCATTGCTACCCGTGGCGGGCCAGCCCGCCCCGCCGCCGCTGACCCCGGAGGAACTCGCCCGCATCGAGGTTCTGCGCATGCTCGCCGCCAGAAAACGTCGCGCTGCCAAAGCACTTCTTGCCGAGGAACTCGGCGAAGAGGCCGAGGCCATGAATAAGAGCGCTGATCTTGCGGAGGCCGAAGCTAACGAAATTCAATCAGGGAAAATAGGGGCTTCAGGAAGCTCGTGTGGGTAATTGTCGGCCGCTTTAGAGTTCAGGGCGAGCAACGCGAGGTCGTCTTGTCCGATCGCGACGGGCTCCGGCGGTTGCGCGCCACCCGCGCGCAGCGCGTCGGCAAAGCGCGTGTGGCGTGGAATCCCGGTACCTCCTTCAGCGCCTCGGCGGCGACGTGCGCGAAGGGCTCCAGCACGAACGGCGCGCGGGCGCCGGAATCGCAGCACGGATGCACGAGCTCGCGCAGCGTGCAGAGCGGACGCCGGCGCCCAAGCTCGCCGGCAGCGCGGAGCCGAGGCGATCGCGTCGCGACGGCGCGACTCGGTCGGTCGAGTACCGGAGCGCCTCGCGGCTCCGCGTTACTGCTTGCTCTGCGTCGTCGGCTTTCCTTGCTCGCCGAGGAAGACCACGAGCAACTTCGCCGGCTTGTCCGACTTGTTGAAAGCCTGGTGCCAGTGCCCCACACTTTCCAGGAACGCGTCTCCCGTTTTGTAGCTCCTGACCCCCTTGCCTTCGGTCTGGACCTCGAGCGCGCCTTCCATCACGTAGACGTAGACGGGAGTCGGGTGCTGGTGCAGCGCGGTCCGGCCGCCCGCCTCCAGGACGCCGATCACGGACACGACCTCCGGTTTGTCGGTCCTGGGATAGACGAGGGCGTCGCCGTCTGCCGTCTTCCCGCCCTTGAAGACCGGCGTCGTCTTGAATCCCTTCGGCAGGGCGGCGCTTTCCTGGCCCCACGCGCCGGGAGAAGCCAGCAAAGGGATGGCGGCAACGCCGAACACCGCAAGCATCTGCATGCCCATTCGATTCGAGTTCACCATGGTCTCCTCCTGTGAGAGTTGTGACCGCGACGCGCGGCAAAAAACGGCGCGCTGCGGGGTTCGAGCGTCGGTACCCGGGCGAGCCCCGGAAGAGTCACGCCACCACGCAGAAGGATACGCGAGTCTCGGCGCGCCGGCCAAGGCTCTCGGAAAACCTTGAGCCCTCGCGGTCGTGGGTCGCTCAATGCGCGGCGACCTCGTAATGCTTCCGCTGGTAGCGCAGGAAGACGTTCTGCTTGTAACCCTTAAGCCACGGCTGCGCGAGGGACATTGGCGTAGGGAAAATCGACGAGAAGCCACGGCGCGTAGTTGAGGACGAGGTCGGTCGTCTTCCTATAGACTGCGTCGCGCTCGACGCCGGCGGGAGCTTGCGCGACGCCTCGGGGAGCCGCAGGCGCGCCTCGTTGGCGGTGCCGATGTGCCTGCCTCCGTAGGCGAGGACGGATAGGAATTTCAACGCCGGTTCGGAGAGTGTCTCGGGTAGCTAGGGGCCGTAGTTCGGCAAGCTGGTCAAGATTCAGGAAGCCGAGCGCCAGATCGTGATCGACTACGAAGTCTACGAAGAGCGGCCCGGCGACTCGGCGTTGTTGATTCCGGCGCTCGAAGCCCATGAGCGGCAATTGGGACGAACGCCTCGCTTGGTTACGGCCGATGCCGCGTTCTTCTCGAGGAAGCGGCCGCGCAGGCCCGCGGGGTAAAACCGGTCGCGATTCCCAACCGCTCCGGCAAGAGCTTGGCGCGCCAGAACCTACAGAAAAAGCGCTGGTTCCGCAACGCCCAGAAGAGGCGCACCGGAAGCGAAGGCCGCATCAGTCTGCTCACGCGACGGGACGGACTGAACCGCTCTCGCTATATAGGGCAGTCCGGCATGAAGCGTTGGGTCGACCTCGGCGTCATTGGCGACGATCTGATCAATATCGGGCGCACCCTGGCCGCCTCGGCCAAGACCTGAGTCCTCTCTTTCTCCCGCCACACCGGATTGCGAGTCGCCCGTCGTCAAGATGGCGGCTCATCTGCCTCTGCCATTCTTATGTCTCGCCGCATCGCACGCGGCGCTGCCCATAAAGCTCGGTGCACCCGCGGCGTCCGCGGCTTGTGCCGCTGTCACGGACACAGCGATCGTGATTAATAGGGCGCCGACGATTTGCATCAGGTTTTCAGCGTCTGGCCGACATCGGGCGCGGTCATAGCCACTGATCGAGCCGGGTCACGCAATCAAGAAAGGGCAATAAAAGGGCAACACCTCGACGCCGCGGTCGTGCCAACGGCGGTTGCCCAGGTACAGCAAGTGCGCCTTGGCCTGTGAAAATCGGCGCGGAAACGCAGCAAGCCACGCAGATCGTCGGGTCGAACGTTGTGGTCCATCTTTACCTCGAAGGCGCGCAGGCCGCGCTCGCCGTACAGCACGAAATCCACCTCGTCCCCCGCAGCCGTGCGCCAGTAATGCAGGCGATACCCCCGTCCCGCCCTTTTCAAGGCCGATTTACGAGTCCGCCGGCGAGTGCTCGGTCGCGCCCGTAGATTTCCAGTTTGGAACGTGATTCGCTGGGTGTCGCCGCGCGCGATCAAGGAGACCTTCATGCCTCGGAGGACCCACACCTATCCCTGGATGCAAGCCGCCAGTTAGGCAGGTGCGGTTTTAGCGTCCCGGCGCCGACGCCTGGCCCGATTCAGTTCGCGGGAAGTTGGCGAGCTCGCGCGCGATGAGACGCTGTGTTGCGATCGCATCGCGTTCCGCCTGATCGCGGTTAGAGCTTTGCGCGGGCCTTCGGGCGCGCGTCTCGCCGACCGCGCGCGCCTTGGCTTTTGCGCTTGGGCGATCCGATGGCTTGCTCTCCTGAGCTTGGACCGCCACCGGCGGCTCCACGCTCCGTGGCGCGCTCGCCGCCGCTGACACCGGGGCATCCGGCGGCGGCGATTCGGGCTCGGACGACGTCGCGGGCGCGTCGGAAGACGTTGCGCTCGATGGTGTCGGCAGGTGAGCCGCGGTGGATGTCGGCTGTGTCGTCTGTGCCGTGTCGGCGATGGGCGATTCACGCGACTGCGCCTGCGTGCCGGGTGTCTGCGACGGCGTAGCGGGTGGCACGGTCGCCTCGCGCGCGCGCTTCGGCGCTTCGACTGTCGTAGTGCCTGCGAATCGCGGAGGTAGAGTCTCTACCGCCCCCCAGTAGACCGCGGCGGCAACGGCCACGAAGATGACGCAGAAGGCAATTCCGTAGGCTCGACTGCGCTTGTGTGCGCCGGAAGGAGCGCGATGACCGGTGGACGGACGTGTGATCTCATCGGCTTGGTCGCGAGGCTCGACTGTCGCGGGCGCCGCGAGCGTGGAAGCGGGCTCGCCGACGGTATCGAGTACCTTGTCGGAGCTCGTGTGCGGATCCGCGGCTACGATCCGGCTGGCAAGCGCCGTGGGGATCGAGCCATGCTCCATCCACGCACAATCCGCCGTCGGCGAGGCTTGCGTCAAGGGCCCGGCGTGTACCGGCGCGTCGGTTGCCGCGGCCGAAGACAGTGACGCGCCGCACTGGGCGCACTGCTCGTCCGACAGGTTGTTGATCGCCTCGCACCGCGGGCACGGCGCGAGGTTCAGTGGCGAGCCGCACTCGTTGCAGAACTTCGATCCTTCAGGATTTCGATGGGTGCAGAAACTACAGGACAGGCTGAACATCGGTACGGCGGTGCCAACTTGCGGCGTTGTCTGAAACGAGGTGCCAGGCTGTTACGCCCCGCAGGACTGACAATAGCCTCGTTCCGCCGCCAGGTCCAGAGGTTTGTTGCTTCGACGTGTCAACTCCTCACCCTCGTGATCGAGGACGCAGGCGCATCTTCGACGTCGTAACGCAATGCCGTCGCCGCGCAGGGTCAGTCGGCGGTCCTCGCCGGCGGGAAGGATCACCGATATCCACGTGTAGGGCAGCGCCTAGGCGCCGCTCCTGCGCGCGCTGAGCGTGATCGCCTTGCGCGTCGCGGTCATCTCGAAGGCGATCTCCGCGGAATCGCCCCGCTGATAGCCGAGGCTAAGGCCGTCGTCCTCGTAACGGATAGAAATTTCAACGCCGGTTCGGAGAGTGTCTCGGGCTAGGGAGGGCTAGGGACCGTTGGCCAATGGCGAATCGGGCGTCGGCGGCGGTCGAGATATGGCGCCGATCGGAACGCGATCGACCGTTGAGGTTGCCACGGGCGGGCCTGGCTAAGCTAGCGTGGCGAGCCTCGGGACGCCCGGGCGCAATCCGCCCCTCACGAGCGTTCTCGGGGCACCCCGAAACGCGGCGGTCGCAGCCGCGCGGAGGTATTTCAGAGGTTCCCTAGCGCCGCGCCGAAACGCTATCAACCCGCGCAGCAGGACAGTTGCTTGACGTCCTTGAAGAAGGTTTGGGCGCAAAGCTTGAGGCCTTCGACCATCGTGAGATACGGGAACAGTTGATCGGCGAGATCGCGCACGGTCATGCGGTTGCGAATGGCGAGCGCCGCGGCCTGCACGACCTCGCCGCCTTGAGCGGCGACGATCTGCGCGCCGAGCAGGCGGCCGGACCCCGCTTCCGCCACCAGCTTGATGAACCCACGGGTATCGAAATTGACGAGCGCCCGCGGCACGTTATCCAGCGCGAGGGTGCGGCTGTCGGTCTGGAGACCGGTCTCCCGCGCTTGCGCCTGCGTCAGCCCGACGGTCGCGATCTGCGGATCGGTGAAGATCACCGCCGGCATCGTGGTCAAGTCGAGGGCCGCATCGCCGCCCAGCATGTTGATGGCGGCCCGCGTCCCGGCCGCCGCCGCGACGTAAACGAACTGCGGCTCTCTGGTGCAATCGCCGCCGGCGTAGATGTTCGGATGGCTCGTGCGCAGGTGCTCGTCCATGACGACCCTGCCCTGCTCGTCGAGCGCCACCCCGGCGGCGTGGACATTGAGCGCCGCGGTGTTTGCGGCTCGGCCGGCTGCGACAAGCAGCTTCTCGCTCCTCACCTCGCCGGAGTCGGTCGAGAGCACGAACTCGCCTTGCTGGAAAGCGACCCTTTGGGCTTGCGTACGTTCGAGGATGCGGATGCCTTCGTCCGCGAACACCTTGGACAGGGCCGCGCCGATCTCGGGGTCCTCGCGCGCAAGCAGCGTGCGGCGGGCGAGCAAGGTGACGCGGCTGCCAAGCCTCGCGTAGGCTTGCGCCAGCTCCACAGCCACGGCCGAGGAACCGGTCACCGTGAGCCGCGGCGGGACGGAGTCGGCCGCGAGCGCTTCGACCGAAGTCCAGTACGGCGTATCGACCAATCCCGGGATTGGAGGGATCACCGGGCTCGCCCCGGTAGCGATGAAGGCCCGGTCGAAGCCGATCGTCTGCTCCGAACCGTCCTCGCGTACGACGCGCAGCGTGTGCGCATCGATGAAGCTCGCAGAGCCCCTGACGAGGCTGATGTTCGGGTCGCTGTCGACGAGCCGCTCGTACTTGGTTTGACGCAGCTCTGCCACGCGCTCCTGTTGCTGCTTGAGCAAGGCCGGGCGATCGACCCTCTGCGAGCGCGCCGGCGGGAGGCCTGTGTCGAAAGGGCTTGCCCGGCGCAGGTGCGCGATGTGCGCGGCGCGGATCATGATCTTCGATGGGACGCAGCCGACATTGACGCATGTGCCGCCGGTGACGCCACGTTCGATCATGGTGACCTGCGCGCCTCCTTCGGAGGCGCGAGTCGCCGCCGCGAACGCTGCGCCGCCGGAGCCGATGATCGCGACGCGCAACGGCGTTGGCGCACCCGCGTCGCGGCTCGGCTGATGTGTTTGCGTTGCGCCGCCTCCACCGGAACCTCGTGTCGGCATACCCTTTGCAGTCCTGCCTTCGCCGTTGCGAAGCAACTGCGCCCCTGCGAGCGTAACTTTTTGCGCGCGAGAATAAGACAACTTGCAACTCCGAACCGACTTAGATCAGCGTACTCTAATGTCTGTACTAGGGTACGGAGTCAAGCCCTGAAGGAGGCGCGATGGAAGCCAACCTGACGATTGGCCGGCTGGCCGAGTCGGCGCGGGTGAACGTGGAGACCGTGCGCTATTACCAGCGACGCGGCCTGCTGCGGGAGCCCTCTCGCCCAATGGGCGGCGTACGGCGCTATTCGGCCGACGACGTGAAGCGCATCCGGTTCATCAAGCGCGCCCAGCAGCTCGGCTTCACGCTCGAGGAGATCACCAGTCTGCTCAAGCTCGAGGACGGGCGCAGTTGCCGGGAGGCCGAGCGACTCGCTCAGCAAAAGCTCGGTCTGGTGGAAGCGCGCATGGCGGACCTGCAACGGCTGCGCAGGACGCTGCGCGAATTGATCGGGCGTTGCGAATCGGGACGCGGAAGGATGGCCTGCCCGATCATCGCAAGTCTGGTCGCGGATCCCTAAGAACGTTACTTCCGGTAGCGCAGCGCATCGACCACCAGCGCAAACGCCGGTGAGGACTGATGCCGGCTTGGGTAGTAGAGGTGGTTCCGGCGATCCGCATCGTAGCCTCGATCATAGGAGGCGACACGTTGCTCAATCGCTCGCCTCCACGCAGGTTCGGCCTCAGCTAGGCGAGGCCGTTGCAGCGATTCGAGCAGCAGTTACACAAGCTACTGATCGCGCATGTCCGTCATTCCTGCAGAGCCAACGGTTGTCCGTCGGGAAGCCGATAGCTCGAGAAGTCCGCGACGTCCGTGGTCAAGATGCTCCGGTCTGCGGCAGAGCGATGGCGATCGCGTGATGCAGTACAACTGAGGCGCACCGACTCGGTCTGAAGGCGCGAGCCTTTTCCGGGTCGAATCGGAAGTTGGTCGCGGGTAGAAGCAACAACCGCCTGCAAAAATTCAACCGAGCGGGCTTTGTTGTCGGATTTTCTTACATACAACAGAAATGCTCCGCTTTGGGTTAATGATAAATCAGTAGGTTATAGCGCTGGCGCGAAGTTTGCATTGTATACAACAACTTGTGCTCGACTCGATGGCCAGGAACCTTCAGCTCTCCTAATCGTGGCGTCCGTATCTGAGCCGGGGACTCTCGCCTTGCTCAGCCTTGGGCTAAATGGTCGCGTGGCGGCGCGGCCGCAGGAATCCAGTTGAGTAGGCACGGACATTTCGCATTTGGCTAAGAGTTAAACGACTTGCGAGGAGACAAACATGGGCATGAATCGAAGAAACTTTTTACGGGCTGCTGGTGTCGGTGCCGGCTTGGGCATGACCGGTGCGGGCTGGGCTTTCCACGACAGCGATCTCCCGCTCGTGCAGCCGAGCTATGGGGACATAGCGGGTCTCGAGATTCTCGGTTACAACGACATGAGTTTCCCGCCCGGTACCGGCCGAGCCCCGGGTTTTCCGGGCTGGGATCAGACCTATGACTTCAAGGTCGTCGACACTCCCAATGGGAGATTTGCCTACTGTCCGAACGGCGCCAAAGGGTGGAGCATCGTCGATGTCACGAATCCAAGCAGCATGCGCGTGGTCGCCCGGCAGCCGCATTCGACGCTCCCCGACAATACCCAGTACCTCGCGATCCAGGGGGGCAACATTCTGGTCATAAAGAGAAACCGGAGTCTTGAGAACTGGGATGTCGGCAATCCGGCCGCGCCAGTCCTGTTAGGTTCTTTCACACCTGTTGACATGGGTCCGGGTTCCTTCCATGGAGTGGGGGTCCATGAAGATAGCCGCGGTAGATTCGCATTCGCTTCTTGCAGCATCGCGGGTTTCACCAACAATATCCTTCTATGCATCGACATCACCGACCCTGGCAACCCAGTGGAAGTGTCAAGGTGGTGGTATCCGGGAATGTGGACGGCAGGAGGGGAAACGCCAACCTGGCCGGCGGGCATCACGGTCATGTGTCATGATTCAACGACCTACGGGAACCGCGCCTATGTCGCGTGGCGCGATAAGGGTCTCATCATTCTGGATATCAGCGACATAACGAACCTGACATTGGTCGGCGAAATCAACTGGGCCGACGGTTCGTCCCGCCTTGCTTCTTTGCCAGGCCAAACACATTCTTTCGGCATCGTGGTTCCCAAGAAGGGCGGCCCGGCGGCGACCGTCGTCTCCACGGATGAGCTCGGCCTATGTCCTTTCGGCTACCCTCACATCATCGATGTTACCGACGAGACTCTTCCCAGGGAGATTTCGGCGTTCTTGCTTCCTCTGAATCTAGGGGGAAATTGTCCGCCGGATCGGCCGGGACAACGGATGGGCGTTCACGATGTCGAGCGGATGATACGGGGAGATATTGTTTGGAGCGCCTGGGAAGAAGGCGGCTTCTGGGGTTTTGACATCTCGGATCTGCACCGCCCGAAGTGGGTTGCCTATTATGTTCCACCGGTGAGGAGCGATTCGCCTACCTCTAGCGGTCATGCCGATGATGTGTTTGTCATGGACGACGGAACTATCTTCGGAAGCTCGTCGGACCCCGGAGCCGGAGGACTTTGGGCAATGCGATACAAGAAGAATTTCAAAGGGACTGTCGCCTGGAATGCGACCGAATCAAACGTGATCGTTACAAAAGCTCAGGGCAAGGGCAACAACTAGCACCGGAACTTGCCGAACGCCCGATTCCTTCCGGGTCGGGCGTTTTCTTTGGCGCGCCGCCCGTCTACGAGGCGTGCTTGCATCGGCAGTCGGGAACAAGACCGGCGGCATGAGGGGCCCGGTCGCTGGCGTGCGAAAACCTATGAAAGTCACTAAAGGCTTTCGATGTAGGTGACCATCCGCCTGCGCTGCTCCGGATCGGGCAAGCGGCCACGCATCGCGCCGAGATTCTCCGCCATGTGCATCGGGTTGGAGGTGCCCGGAATGACCGCTGTCACCCGTTCGTCGGCGAGGAGGTACTTGAGGAAGAACTCCGCCCAGCTGCCGGCGAAATCCTTCGCCCAATCGGGAATCGGCTTTCCGCGCACCGCACGGAAGAGCAGCCCGCGACCGAGAGGCAGGGCAGTCAGCACACCCGCCTTGACTTCGGCCGCGAGCGGCAGGATGCGTCTTTGCGCTTCACGGTTGTCGAGCGAATAGTCGATCTGCACGAAATCCGGCTGCTCGCGCCCGAGCACGGCTTCGACCGTGGCGAAAGCATTGCGGTAGGTCGAGGTGATGCCGATGTAGCGGCACAGACCTTGCGCCTTCCAAGCCTTGAACTGCGCCAATGATTGCTGCGGATCGGCCACGTTGTGGAGCTGCAGCAGGTCCACCTTCGTCGTCTTGAGGCGGCCGAGCGAACGCTTGAGCTCTGCCGCATCGGGTTCCTCGACCTTCGTGGCGATGAAGACCTTGTCACGAAGACCGCCGGCCGCGATCACCCCGCCGAGCACGATCTCGGCGTCGCCATAGGTCGACGCAGTGTCGATGAGCCGACCGCCGGCATCGACCAGAGTTCGGACGACCGCCGCCGCGGCGCGCCGGGTCGGCTCGTCGTCGTTGTCGAATACTCTGGCGGTACCGAGACCGACCGCCGGCAGGCGTTCGCCCGTGCTCGGGATAGCGCGCGTGATGAGTGGCGCCTGGCTGCTTTGGCCGAAAGCATACGGTACGAGCAACGCACCGGTCGCTAGTGCGGTAAATTCGCGTCGGCTGATGTGCCGCATCGTCAGTCTCGCTGCGTGCCCGCCGCAACCGCTTGCGCGGCGCGCCGTTCCTGGGTTCGTCCGAGCACCGCCGACAGAACGAGCCACGCGCCCACCACGGGCAGCGCCAACAGGGCGATCGCACCGAGCTTGAGCCCGAGGGCCTGCAAGCTGTTGAACGCCCAGCCGTACAGCGCATCGGAGCCTCGATAGATTACCACGTCGATCAGGTTCTTCGCCTTGTATTTCTCTTCGCGGGCGAGCACCGTGAAGAACACCTGACGCGCCGGATTGGCGATGGCGAAGTTCATCCAGCGCTGGGCCACCTGGGCCACCACCACGACGACGAGGGTCGACGCCACCGCCAGCGCCGCGAAGCCCGCGACGTACACCGCGGGCAGCGCGCCGGCCGCCACGCCGGTCCCGAACCGCTTGAGCAGCGGTCCGGTGGCGAAGACTTGTGTGGCGAGCGTCAACAGTGCGACTGCCAGATCGATGCTCGCGAAAATGCGCGTCTGCGCGCCCGCGCCTTGGACGGTTGCGGCAACGACATGGGCCTGGGCGAAATAAAGGATCGTCGCGCCGAACGAGAGCAGGCTGACCCACGCGCCCACGCCGAGCAGATACGGCGAACGGACCAGCTCGGAGAGCCCTGCGAAAGCGCTCCCGCCGACCCGCTCTCCTTCTCGACGCGGGCCTTGCTGCGGATTGGCGCTTCGCTCGAGCCGGTAGGCGCAAAACACCGCCATTTCGAGCAACACGACCGCGGCGATCAGGAGGTTGGTGGGGCCGAGCGGCACCGAAAGACCGATGGTGATCACCGGGCCCAGCAGCGCACCGGCTGTCCCGCCCGCACCGATGAAGCCGAACAGGCGCTTGCCCTGCTCGCTGGTGAACACGTCGGCCATGAACGACCAGAACACCGTGACGGCAAAGAGGTTGAAGACGCTGACCCAAACGAAAAAGACGCGCGCCACGAAAACCGTCGCAATGCCGAAGGTCAGTAGCAGCCAGAACAACGCGAGGTTGGCAACGAAGAAGTGGTAGACGATGGGAATGAACCGCGCCCGAGGCAGTCTCGCCACCAGGGCGCCGTAGAGAGGTTGAGCCACGAGCAGCGTCACGAACGTCGCAGTGAACATCCATGGCAAGGCCTTGACGCCGCCGGCGATACCCATCTGGTCGCGCAGCGGCCGCAGCACGTAATAACCCGCGAGCAACGTGAAGAAATAACCGAACGACCACAGCGCCGCCGCGCGCTCCTCGGGCGTGGCCGGCACCGCGTGCCGCAGCCGTCGCAGGAGCGAGGTCACAACGACAGCTTGCGCTTCAGCTCGGGCGCGGTCACCGCCTGGCCACAGCCGGGTCCGCCGCGCTGGAAGCGCCGTGCGTCCGCGAGTTTGCCGACGACGACCGGGTCGAAGCCGGCATCGCGCACCAGGCCCGAGGCCACCTGCACCGCTTCGGGGTCATCGCCGGCGATCGGGATCGCGAGCTTCGGATCGGGGCGGTTGGCCTCGCGCGCGAGGATCGAGTACGAGAGCGTGTTGAACGCGCGGACGAGCCGCGTGCCAGGCAGATATTTCTGAGAGACGATGCCGATGCCGTCGCGCTCCACCTCGTCCGCGATAGCGCCGTCGCG
>DASVPH010000024.1:0-11217 GCA_036382945.1 Casimicrobiaceae bacterium | reverse complement strand
ATCCATGTCAAACAGTTCTCAAACGTGCGAGACGCGTCTATTGAAGGATGACAACCTTGCGATATCAGGGAGACAGCCACACGCGAGGGCGCAGTGAAAAATCGTAGGCCGTCGCAGATTTGACGATGGGAGCGTGTAGCGGGCTACGGCATCATAAAGGCACGGCGAATGAGTAGCGCCCATCCTCATCGGCCGTGACGCGTCGCGTGTGATCGGTGGCCGCGCCCTCGTCGACGCTGACGGTATTTTTCGGCGACACGTGGCCCCTGCGGGCTCGGTGAATTCGAGAGAATCGACCGATCGAGGCCGATAGTCGCTGAAGCTGAGCAAACGGCCGATCGTCGAAATTGGTGTTTGAATTCAAGAGCCCAAATTTCTGACGGATCGGGGATGCGGTGCTTGACGGTGCGATGAAAAAATTTGCGTCCCTAATCAATGCGTTACCGTACGTGCGGTAGATGCCGCCATTCTTGTCCCTGTAGAAGGCGCTCACGCCCTCGCGCTCGTCGATGTCCATGTCCAGCGGAGCGAAGTTGTAAACGGCCTTGCCGCTCTTGATCTGCTCGGGCGGGAACGAGACGTTGAAATCGAAATTGAACTCCGTCCCGAAGGAGGAGACCCACGTGAACTTCCAGCCCATGCGCTTCTTGAACGGTTCGATCTCGTTCAACGGCGCGCGGGACACGACGGCGAATCCCGTGTATTTTTTTGGAACGCGACGCCGAACTTCAGGGTGCTGCTCTATATCTGTTCCTGCGCGAGGTGGAGCAATGCCTGCGCGCGCACAGCCCTGGTTCGGGCCCCGCGGCTCGTCTCGGCGCGGTCGCCTTCATCCACCGCTTCGGCTCCACGCTCAATGTGCATCTGCACTTCCATTGCGTGGTCATCGACGGCGTGTTCGACGCGGCCGCGGCGGGCGGGGTCATCTTCCGTGCCGCCATCGGGGTCGGTGCGCCCGCCATCGCCGCGGTGCAGCAGCGCGTACGCCGAAGTAACGGTGGCGGTGGACGCGCGGTGGCGGCACCACGGCGGCGAGGCGGTCGAGCAGCTCCAGCGGCGTCAGGATCTGCGGGCCACTGTCGCCGGGGCCGGATTTCGGGTTGTCGTAGCTTTAGGTGCTCACCATCGCGTTGGCGTAGCCGTTCCAGGGCGAACGGTGGCCGGGCGAGAGTAGCGCAACAGCCGCTCACGACCGGCGCGGTCAGCGGCCTCGATGCGCACCGAGGCATCGACGGAAAAGCCGCCGCCATGTTCCCATTGCGCCATCGCCTGCGCGTCATCGCTCGGCAGCAGGCCGCGCCGCACGAAGCCGCGCAGCAAGCGCCGGCGCACCTGCGCCTGCACCTGGGCGATGGCGTTGGCATCGACCCCGGTGGCGGCGGTGAAGATGACCCCGCCCGCGGCGGCGTCGAACACGCCGTCGATGACGACGCAGTGGAAGTGCAGGTGGGGATTGAGGGTGGAGCCGAAGCGGTGGATGAAGGCGACCGCGCCGAGACGAGCCGCGGGGCCCGAACCTGGACTGTGCGTACGCAGGCTTTGCTCGACCACGCGCAGGAACAGGTGCAGCGCCGCGCCCTGGAGGTCGGCGTCGCGTTGCATGAAGTAGCGCAGGCGCTTCGGCACCGAAAGCACCCACTGCCGCACTGGCAGGTTTGGCACGACGTGATCGGTGAGATGCGCTGCCGTCTCCACCATGCGTCGGGTGTTGCACGCGGGGCACACGCCACGTCCCTTGCACGAGAACGCGATCAAGAAGTCGTGGCCGCACTGTCCGCAGCGGGCGCGGGCAAAACCGTGAGCGAGGATGCCGCAGTCGAGGTAGTGGCGAAACTCACGCTCCACATACGGCAGCACGGGTCCGGCGCCGTCGTAACCGTCGCGACATTGGGCAAGCCAGGTCTCGAGGTGTTCCTGGACGCAGCGATAGAGCACACTCTGGTTCGCGCGGCGCGGTCGATACCGCACCGGTGCGCTCGCCTTGGCCTGGCGCTCGACTTCCATCCCTGCCCCCTCGGCCCCGCGTTGCGGCGGTGGGGATCAGAGTGGGCCGCACTGGGTGCCGGCCGCCATTGGCCGCAGGGACTACGTCGCGCGGCTGAGGCAAGTTGGCTGAGTATCCGGCGGCGGCGTGGGATCGCCAGGCGCCGGTCGGCTCGTCGATTATTTTAGGCGTTACTAACTAGTCCTCAGTATAGGCTACAGTGGTCGACGCTTTGAAGAAAGACCGAACGAGGCCCGGGCTCGACTGAATATCGCTCAAACCCCTTGATTTTTTGGTGGGCCGTGAAGGGATCGAACCTTCGACCAACGGATTAAGAGGCGCTCCGCGCCTACATTCGCTATTTGTTAATCAAGTACTTGCAGCGCTTGCCGATCTCGAGATCAACGTGATCCAGTCACAATTTAGGCACAGTCAATGTGAGCGAGTCACAAAGCTTCTCGTTGGGGGGGAACGTCGTCATGTCGCCTCAAGCGGGCTCCGGCACTCTCTTACGCCGTAGGGGACGCTGCGCCTTCCGTAGCTGGCGCGGCCCCGCTCGAGTGGCGAGAGCCTTGGTGCCGCGAGTTGAGGGCGTCACAGCTGGGACGGGTTGAACGCTTAGAACTAGGCGTTTGCCGAGTGCGCGCAGCACTTTTTCCATTCTCGGCAACTTGGATGGATGATGCGGATCGAGCAAGCGACGAACTTCCTTTTCATCCATTTGCAGCGTCCGAGCAAGCCCTGCCTTCGACACCGCGGCCTCCCTGATCGCCAGGTACAGCGCTGCCTTTGCACTCAAGTCCGAACTCGGTGCAACAACATACTCGCCCCTACGCGGAGTAGAGGGTACAGGAAAATTCTCTCCGTCATCGATGCGCGCAGCGAATGCCTCGTCCATCGCGTCACTCGCCTGCATGAGCGCATCTTGCAAAGTGTCGCCCTGAGTCACAACTTCGGGCAGATCGCGGCAGGTCACGACGTAGCCGCCTTCCTTTGCCGGTTCGAGGTGGACCGCATAAGCTAGGGTTTCCATAGATTCACACGTCTCTTTCCGCAGCTACTTCAAATCCTTCTCCGCGATGCCGAGCTGCTTGAGCATCGCGTGATACGTCCCGGTCTTCAACTCGTCCTTCGGGTTGCGCACGACCGTCTTCCGTTCCCCGAAATACAGCATCTGATGGCTTCCCTTCCCGCGCTTCTTGTCGACCCGGACTGGAACTCCCCTCGCCTTGCCGAGCATCTCGAGCTTCTTAATAAACTCGCTCCCTCGCATGAAATCGCTGTTCTTGGTCTAGGCTTGCTTGAGATTATCGGACATTATTGTCCGGTCGGCAAGAGCGACGGCGGTATACTTTGCGTACACTCTTTCGCGCTTCGTATCACCTGCCTTCCGGAGCTTGCTCTCGACTCGGCATTCTCGCCGCTGCCACTGGCGCCACCATCAGGCCTTTAGCAAGGCCTCAGGGCAACAGCTTGGTAAGCACGGGGCTCAGTGGGCCATCCATCAGCTGCTCGACCCGCCCAGAGAACCGTATTGTATGCCGCTGCCGAATGTGCTCCTCAAACGCTGTCACGTCCCGCCACCGGGAATGGATATAGAACTCGTCAAGGTCCCGGACGGATTGGAATGCATCATAGTCGAGGCATCCGGCTCGGCGCGGGTCGGAGCCTGAACATCGTAGATCGCTTGCTGGAGTTCACGCTGCAAACCCGGGCGCGCATGAAGTCTGGCAAACAGGAACATCTCCATCTCGCTTGCTCCCTTATAGGGTGGCGCGTCAATACGGCTCAATCGGTCGGACATCCGCGAATGCGCCCCGCATTGAAGATCGGCTGCACCAGGCCGGCGCCGAGCGCGAAGACATTGGCACTGAGCGCCGGCTCGATCGACGGTCCATCTGGACCACGCGATCGCCGCGGACGCACTGCGCCAAATCCTTGTCGACGCTCCAGATGCACACTTTCTGCACGCGCCGATCGCGGGCTGCGATCCGTGCCGCCGAGGCGAGCGCGTCGTCAGCCTCGAGCTCGACCATCGGCCAGACGGCGACGCCCATGGCGGCGAGCGCCTTCTCCAGCGGGTGGAACTGCCCGAAGAGCGCAGGCTCGATGCCCTCGCCCGTCTTGTAGTCCGGCCCGAGGTCTTTGCGAAACGATTCGATGACATGATCGGTCGCAACGCCGAGGTGAGTGGCGCCCTTTCCAGCATCTGCAGCACGGTCTGCAGCACGCCGACCACAGCGCCGAACGGACGGTCCTTCCCCTTGGTGAAGCGACGCAGCCCGTAGAAGTGCCGGAACGGCTCGTACGTGCCGTCGACGACGTGGACGATCATGCGTCACTACGGCGCGATCCTGACCGGTGAATGGCATTTCGCGTCGCGGCTGCGCATGTTCCGCTGCTGCTCGCGAATGACGAGACTCAAACGCCGGCGCGAGCGAGCATCACGTGCAGCAGCACGTTCGCGCCCGCCTCGAGGTGCTCCGGACCGGCGTCCTCGATCTCGTTGTGGCTGATGCCGTCTTTGCAGGGTACGAAAATCATCGCGGTTGGTGTCACGCGCGACAGGTAGACCGCGTCATGCGCCGCGCCGCTCACGATCCTCCGGCTCAAAAGCCCCAGCATCTCCGCCGCACGCTGCACGGAGCCTACGCAATCGACATCGAAGCGCGACGCAGGGAACGCGACTACTTGCCGCACTTCGCATTCCAACCACAGGTCGTGCGCAATGACCGCGGCAGCGTCGCGCAGCTCGCGATCCATCGTCGCCAGCACCTCGTCATCCGGATGGCGGACGTCGATGCTCATCGTGACCTGGCCAGGGATGACATTGCGCGAATTGGGCTTGACCTGCATGAAGCCCACGGTGGCCCGGCCATCCGGCGCGTGGCGAAGCGCCGTTGCGTTGACCGCTTCGACCATCCTGGATGCGCCGCGCAACGCATCGTGACGCGCTTCCATCGGCGGCGGGCGGTGGACGGTGGGGATTAGCAAGCGATGCGTTGATCCAACTCGTACTCGGGTGCCGGCTGGGCATGGGGGTCGAAGTCAGCCGTCCCGACATCGGGTAGGTCCCCTGGTCGAACGCATTCGCATCCTCCGGCAGGCGCACGAGCTGGGCTTCTCCCTGCGCGCGATCACCTTCGCGGGCAAATGCTCCTCGCTCTCGCCCAGCGCGTGCCGAGATGCCCCTGCTGCATGAAAAAAACCGCGACAAGACGCTTCTCTCGTGACGCGAGATTAGGACTTGAGCCACTCGATGAGCTCGGGGCGGAGGAGCCGGGCGTTGATAGCCTCGTCGCTCTCCTTTACGAATCCTTCGACGTCCCGCTCGATGATGGCACCGGTATTCTTGAACTGTCGGGCGATCGTCTGGAGGAACTCGAAATTCACATGCTCGTCGCAGGTTCCGAGGAACAGGAAGTAGACCTGGTCTCCTCGTCTCTGCGAATCCTCGAGCACCCGCATCGTGCGAGCCTCGTCGCTCTTGTCGTTCTCGCCGTCGGTTACGAAGATGATGATCGAGCGCTTCTTCTGCACCGGCGTCTGCTCAGCCGGTCTGCCGAAGAACCGGCTGAAGAACCCGCCCTGCTGCTCCTGCGGCATCCAGCCGAGATGCCGCAGCGCCTTTTCGAGCACGTAGCTGTAGGTGGTGCCGTCGCCCCATCCCGGCACGCGACCGCAGACGTTGCGCACGAGGTAGTTGTCCGAGTCCTCGGGCGTGACCGTGCCCACGTAGTGAGCGTTCCGGGCCCCCCCGCTGAAGGTGAAGACGTCCATCTTGCCATCCGGGTCGAGCACCATCCCGTAGGGGACGAGCCGCTGCAGGAGCAGGCTCGTCGTTCCCTCCTCGTGCTCGTGCTCGAAGGAGCCCGAGACGTCGATGATGAAGACCAATTCCGCCTTGATCTGCGTCGCCACCCCCACCTTGTCGAGCGAGAGCCGGAGATTCCTTGCCGATTTGTTGAGATCCAGTTGGATGGGCATTGGGCATTCCTTCAGGTTTGGAGCTGTTCGACGATATTCCGGAGCTGGCGGGCCAGTTCGCCGGTCTCGGTTGGCGTGAGCCTGCGCTCCTCCCGGGAAAGGACCGACAAGGAAGCGATGCCGCCCAACCATCCGGGCAGCAACACGAGCGCCACATTCTGGATGGCGCCGATGAGCCGGAGCGGCTGCTCGATTTGGGTCGCCCTCATCGAGCTGCTGCCCCGTATCTGCACGGCGCTTTGCGTCAGGCTCATGCTGCGCTCGAGGAAGCGCTGCGAGAGCTCGGGCGAGCGTGCGCTCTCGTGCTCCGACAGAAACTGCGCCGCGACGGCAGCGGCCTCCACCTCGTCCCCGATCTCGTCGATCCGGCGCGACTGCGTCTGGAGCCGCTCTTTGAGATTGAGCAGGTCGTCGAGCGCCGCGCGCATGAGCTTGACCAGTTGATCGAGCTCGGCCCGTGCAGCCTCGAGCTCGTCGAGGGTGTCTATTTTCTTGTTCAACCCACTCAGATACTCGCCGATCAGTCCGCCGCTGCGCCTGCCTGCGCCGACGGCCTCGAGGTCGATCGACCGCAGGATCTCCATCGTCCGATTTAGGTGCCGCGTCACGCTCACGAGCACGTCGGCTCGCGACAGCGAGAGGGCCTCGGAGACGAGCTTGCTGTAGTCCTCTTGGGCGTGCTCTCCCCACAACACCGCCGCGCGATCGGTCGCCTGCTCTTCGACGTAGGTTTCGATCAAGCGCCGTGCCCGCTTGAGCACATCCGAATTCGCGCCGGGGGAAAGCTTTATGAGCTCTTCGACTCCGACCGCGATGCGTTTGCGCTCGACGCCGGGGATCGCCGTTGGCGCGAAGGCTTGCGGCACGGCGGTGGGATGAGACTCGAATGGCGCCCGCGCCTCGCTCGGCGCCGTCGGCGCGCCTGCCGGTGCGTCCGCATGGTCGAGATGATCAATAACTGTCGGGCGGAGCTTGCCGGTTTTCGTCTCCGGCGCCGCTCCGGGTGAGCGCGAGCCTTTCTCTTCCGCCACGGTCCGCCTCAGGAGAAGTACCCAAGGACGTCGTTGAAGTTGCCCTTGAACCCGCGGCCCACCGCCGCATATTCCCAGCCGCCCTCGCCATGGAGAAGGCTGCCGAACTGCACGACGTTGAAGTCCTTGAACTCGCCGGAGAGCACATAGGATCCGAGCTCCTTGCCGCCCTCGTCGACGATCGCGATCGTCGCCTTTTCGATCTCCGCGAAGGTTTCGGGCTCCCTTGCGGGAGAATGGATCGTGACGAAGATCGGAATCTCGTTGACGCCCTCGGGCATCCTGGAGCCGTCGATGGTGATCGTCTCGGCGGCGCCTTGCGCCCGGACATCGCCGGAGTGCGCGAGCCCGCCACTCGGGGTGGCAAAGGACCCGTCGGGGTTGGTCGCGAGCACGCCCTTGGCGTTCATCTTCTTGGTGTTATAGGTCGAAAGGATGCTCGTGAGCTCCGCGACCTTCGCGCCGCTGCCGTCGTTGCGGGCTTCGAGCGCGTGCACGTCGACGTCGTGCACGTGGGCGTGTTCGCACTCCCATGCAACGGTGACTTTGAAAGTCGCTCCCTTCGTCAGGGAGAGCTGGAGCTTGAGGGCCGCCTCGCCGGGCTTCTCCAAAGAAAGCGTGAGCATTCCTGGTCTCCTTTAGTGGGACTAACGGGATCGCCCCGCGCCCCGGGGCCGCGTCGAGATCTACGCGCGCGACAGAGAAGCGAGCTCGGCGCGCGCCGCAGCGAATTTTTCCCGCGCCGCCGCGAACCTCTCTTCGGTCGTCTTCTTGGCCGCTTCGACGAGGCCGTGGATTTCCTTCGTGGTGGCGATGATCTGAGCGATCTGCTCGGCCTGCGCCAGACGGTTCTCGCCCGGTGCCTGCGCGGCAGCGACCGCGACGTCCTGAAGCGCGCGCCCGCGGATCTCGGTGAGCTGCTTGTCGAGGCGTGCTTGGCTTTCCGCAAGCTGCTGGACGCTCTTGACCGCGAACGCGCCGTGGATCGAGAGCAGCGTCATCTTGATGGAGGCGAACCGCGAGGCCACGGTGGTCGCGGTTTCCTGGAGCGTGCTGACGCCGGCCTGCTCGATCTGCTGAATGACCAGCTGATCGGCAGGCAGCCGCGTGTAGGTGCCCTCGAGGGCAAGCGCCCGGCTCTCCAGGAGGCGAAGCTTGTCCTGCAGCTCCCGCACCCGCGCCTGCGCGACCACGTCGCCGGGGGTTTGCTGGAGCCGCTCGGTTTCCGTAGCGATATAGGCGCGCGCCACCGCCGCGGCAACCGTGAACTCGCCGAAGTGCACTCCGTAGCTTTGCTTGAGGGCCTCGAGCGCCTGGAGCTCCGCGAAGAGCTTCTCCATTTCGTCCTTCAAGGAGCCTTCGAGCTTGCCCATCTCGTCGGCGAGCGTCTTGGTGCGGCCGGCGATCAACTCGCCCAGCTCCTCCATGAGATCGCGGACCAGCTCGTCGGGCCGCTTGCCGGTGATCTTTCCCCAGATGCTTTGCAGCACTCCGGGCTTCTCGCCGTGTTGCACGAGCTCAAGAATCTCCGGGAGCTTGGCGTCCTCGACGCCCTGCTCGAGGCGGCCGAAAAGGGCAAACACGGCCGCAGCGCTTTTTTTGTCGAGTCGCGCGAGAAAGCCATCAAGCGTCTTCTGAAGGGCTCCCTCGGCA
Source organism: Casimicrobiaceae bacterium (assembly GCA_036382945.1). Lineage (GTDB taxonomy): Bacteria > Pseudomonadota > Gammaproteobacteria > Burkholderiales > Casimicrobiaceae > PALSA-1003. The sequence continues at coordinate 2,562 of DASVPH010000024.1, read as the reverse complement.
TCGAGGCCGATCTTGATGATGTCGCCCGACGGCATCGCTGCAAAGTCGAGCGCGGCCAGAGCCTTCTCCGCCGCGGGCTGCTGCTCTTCCCTCAGGACGATGGCGCCCGTGTTAAGCGGCACAACGGCCGACGCCGGCGCCAGCGGCGCCACAGAAACTTCAGTGCGCCCAGGCGTACCGGTATCGATGATAGTCGGTTTCATGCCCTTCCTTTCTCATAGTATATCGGCGTCGATGGCAAATTAGGCAACTTGTGCAGCGGATGTGACAGGCGAAACGACCGCATTTCTTCCAACGTGGCCCGCTTGGTCAAGGAGGACTTCATCCAACGAGTAGCGTTTATCTGTCGCCGCACCAGCGGTGGAGCGTGCCGTGACGGCGATGGCGGCAGATACTGTAAACCTCTTTGGACTATCCAACGCCCCTGACGCGGTCGGCAGCAGCGTAGCACGTGTTGAGCCCGTCTTGAGTGACCCGGACCGACGGGAAGCTGGGGGTGATCAGGGGTCGCTGCGGGGCCAGGGTAGCCCCGGGTGCGGGTGTTTCGCGAGGGTCAGCGAGTTCATGTCACGTGCCGGCGGCCGCACGCATGCGCCTGCCCGGCGTCGTGCGCGGCGGCGCGGCGGGTTCACCCAGAGGCGCAAGGATCGCGCGCACGGCCACCGGATAGGTGATGAAGGCGATGATGCGCATCTCGGCGCCAGACCTGGGACACCCGAGCGGGAACACTTGGTAGATGCGAGCCACCCGCAGCGCCTAGGCGTAGCGAGCAGCCCGCCGCGGTGCGAGTTCGGCGGCCGGTGGGTTGGGCGGTGGGGCCGGCGCGGCGGCCGGCGCCAGCCGAACGCGATCCGATAGCATAGGATGCCCCCCTATGGCACAGCACATGGGAATCTATGTCGCATACCATTCGTGAGAAGCAGAAGCTCCTGGCCCGCGTGCGGCGCATCCGCGGCAAGATCGACGCGATCGAGCGCGCGCTGGAGGAGGAGGCTGGCTGTGAGACAGTTACAGTATGCACCTGATTGCGGGGGTGCGGGGCGCAACCTCGAGGCTCATTGCACAAGTCGTGGAAGACCATGTTCGCCTGCACCTCGTAGATGCCGAGCGTAAACCGGGCGCGCGAGGGGCCGACGCGGCCGAGCAACTGATCGACGTGGTCCACACCTGTCTCAAGTGACGATAGCAGCCATGAACGAGAACGGTTTCGGTGCGCTGCTACCGGAGCATCACCACGTCTTCCTCGGCGCGGACCACGAGCGCAGCGAGCGAAAGACCTGGTCGGTCATCGCACTCTGCGGCGCCATGATGGTGGCCGAGATCGTCGGGGGCCTCCTGTTCGGATCGATCGCGCTGGTCGCCGACGGGCTGCACATGAGCACGCACGCTGGCGCGCTGCTGCTCGCCGCCTTGGCGTACAGCTACGCGCGGCGGCACGCAAGCGATACCCGGTTCACTTTCGGCACCGGCAAGGTGGGAGATCTGGCCGGATTCACAAGCGCCATCGTGCTCGCCATGATCGCGCTGCTAATCGGCTACGAATCGGTGTTCCGCCTCTTTCAGCCGGTACCCATCCACTTCGCGGAAGCCATTCCGATCGCGGCGCTGGGGCTCGCCGTCAACATCGCGAGCGCCTGGCTCCTTGGCCGTGGCGTCCGCCATGATCAGCATGAGCATGACGGATCGGGTCACGATCCAGGCGGCCACGAGCACCGCGTCGAGAAGAAGCACCATGTCGATTCCGGAGCCCATCGCGACAACAACATGCGGTCCGCAATCATTCACGTCGCGGCGGACGCGATCGTGTCCATTCTCGTGATCGTGGGTTTGGTGTTCGCGCGCGTCTTCGGCTGGCTTTGGATGGACCCGCTGGCAGGCATCATCGGGGCCTGCGTGATCGCGAGCTGGTCGTACGGACTCGTGCGCGACACCGGAGCGGTCCTGCTCGACGTGATCCCGGACCGCAAGTTCGCCGAAGAGCTGCGCAACACCATCGAGAGCGACGGTGATCGTCTTGCCGATCTGCACCTCTGGCGGGTCGGCCCCGGACATCTCGCGGCGATACTGTGCGTGTCCACTGGCGAGGCGCGCCAGGCAAACTATTACCGCGAGCGACTCGCGCGCTACAAGATTCTCTCCCACGTGACGGTCGAGGTCGTCAAAGGTACGACGTGATCTCCTCGTGAAATGGGCAGGTCGCACCGGAAGGATAGAAGGATAGGAAATCCAACGGCACGATGCGTCATCGCGAGCAGCGTAGTACGTCATGACTTGCCCGGACTGATGGGAAGCTGGGATGATCAAGGGTCGCTGCGAGGCCACGGTACCCCGGGTGCGGATGTTTCGCGAGCGTCAGCGAACTCGCGACGCGTGCCCGGCGGCCGCAGGCATGCGCCTGCCCGGGCGTCGCGCGTGGCTGGTGGTCGACGTTCGGGGTTACCAAGTGACGCGTTGATCGAATTCGTACTCCGGTGCGGGCTGGGGGTCGACGGTGCGTGGCCCGGCATCGGGCAGGTCCCCTAGCGGAGGGCCGCGGGCGGGTGCAATCCGGGGTGGCGCGGT
>DASVPH010000023.1:0-10964 GCA_036382945.1 Casimicrobiaceae bacterium | reverse complement strand
GATGTTCCAGTATCGAGCGGTCCTGGTGCGGCTGCGCCAGGGCGATACCGACCGCGACATCGCTCGCACGCGGTTGATGGGCCGGCCGAAGGTGGCGGCGTTGCGGGCCTTGGCGGTGCGCGAAGGGTGGCTCGCCGCCGAACGCGAGGCAGCCGCGAGAATCGAGCGAGAGGTGTCGCCGCGAGAGGCGGCCTAACGGCGCCGATAGTGGCATTCCGTCGCGGAGCAGGCGCGTGAGAATCGCGTAAATCAGCCCGGTTCAGTGGCGCTCGGTACGGAAGAGGTGCGAGGGCTGCCGAAGCGCAAGTGAGATCGTGCAGAAGGACTCGACCGGCCCGGCTCCCGAGGTGGCGAAGCGGCTCGCCCAGGAGCTGGTGACTCGCGACAACGTCGATCTCCTGGTCGGCTTCGGCTTCCACGCCGAACGCGCTGGCCGCCGCACCCGTGGCCACCGAAGCGAAGAAGGCGATGGTGATCATGAACGCGGCCACCTCGATCATCACCACTAAGTCGCCGGAGATCGTGCGCGTGTCGTTGATCGCTACCGGCGACATCACCGACGACACCGTGCTCGATTCCATGGGCGCGCCGGCGCTGGGCTTGATCACGAGCTTCCACTACTCGGCGGACGACAAGAGCCCGGAGAACGGCGCCTTCAAGAAGGCCTATGTGGAGGCCAACGGCACGAAGCTGCGGCCGAACTTCATGGCGGCGGCCGGCTACGACGGCATGGCGCTGATCTACGAGGCGCTGAAGAAGACCAACGGCTCGACCGACGGCGAGAAGCTGGCGCGCGCGACCTGCTCTGCGGCGCGAATTCGCTGCCTACGATGACCTGCGTTCAGCTCGGATTGACACCCGGCAGCACGTACGGAGATGTAGCCGAGGCCATGACACGAACGCCATCCGCGATGCATCTCGAAGCCCCCAAAGCCGTCTGAACGGTAGCCGATGTTATCGGTCATGGTAGTCATCAATCTCGGGAGCAGCGGATTTGACCAAATGAGCCGTTGTGTGTATACATAGTTTTAGGTTCCTCAAGCGAAGTAGTCGGTCGCTCGCGTCCGCCTTTGGCGGCACCCCTCCGGTCTTCTTGCCCCCTTGACGTTCCCGCGATCGGGCATGTGTCCGGTCTCCACATTTTATGCGAGTACCAACATGATCACAGGCAGCGTCAAATGGTTCAACGACGGAAAAGGCTTCGGCTTCATCACGCCGGATGGCGGCGGCAAGGACTTGTTCGCGCACTTCTCGGCGATCCAGGGCGAAGGTCGCAAGACCCTTCGCGATAACCAGAGGGTGTCGTTCGACGTCACCAGCGGACCTAGGGGGAATCAGGCAAGCAACATCAAAGCGCTTGATTGAGGCTAGCGATCGGCGGCAACAAGGGATCGGGCAACTGGGCCTTCTTGGCATGGGGGATCAAGTGCTCGGGGGTTGTCCTCCGACCGCGAAGGCTATCGAAGGAATCCTGAATGGCCAAACCGAACTACTCGTTCGCGAAACGTCAGCGAGATTTGGCGAAGAAGCAGAAAAAGGAGGAAAAGCGGCAGCGAAAGGCTGCGAGGCAAGGCGAGCCACCACAGGAGCTGTCTCGGCCGGCCGATCAGACAACGAAAGCGTGATCCCTTGCGCCAGGCAGAACGCCGGTGGTCGAACCTAGGCGCTGCTACATCTATCGTCTTCGGAGGGGAATAGACCGTGAGTGAAGTCTTGCAGTGCTTGAGGAAATACGGCCAGCGGCTCGATTTGGAACTTGCTAAGGAGATGAACATGCCGCTTGCAACGGTGCGCCAGCGACTTGCCAGCCTGGCAGCTACGGGGGCGGTTATCAAGTGCAATCTGACCCGCTTCGAAGGCGGCAAAAGAATTGACGCCTGGCAGTGCCGCGTGTCAGGGTATGTCCCGCCCCTAGCGCCCGGTCGAAAGGCGAAGCCGACGACATAGCCGAACGCTCGGGCGGTCTGTGGGCTCGCCCGGCAGCGCGTTGTCGTGCTGTTGAGGACGTTTCAGCAGGTCTGAGTTGTGGATGGTGCCGATGCGGCGCCGCGACGACTGGCCGATCGCGGTCGTTCTTGAGAACGACGAGAAATTCAGATGCGTCTCACCAGCAGCGGCCAGACGCTCTTTCGCTACGCCACGCCTTTTGTCCGTGCGAGCAACCTGCGGCGAGCACGGGCGCGCCGTGCTCGTGGCAGTGCGTTAGATGGCCAGCAGTGCGTTAGATGGCCGCCAGATTCGTTGCCGAGATCTTGCCGTCGGCGCCGCGCGCGAGTTCGAAGGAGACCTTCTGGTTCTCGCTCAACGTGGCGAGTCCCGCACGCTCGACGGCGGAGATATGGACAAACACATCCTTCGAGCCGTCTTCAGGCTGGATGAAACCGAAGCCCTTGGCATTGTTGAAGAATTTCACCGTTCCCTTAATCATGTCGTACTCCAGGTGTGTCATTGTCGTCGCCTCGCGCGAAAGTGCGCGAAGCATCAAATTATCGATAGGGGAAAAAACAACGGACGGTCGGCGGATGTGACTTGCGGCCGACCCGAATCGAATTCGATGAAGCATCATACGCCGTTTTCTTCCGGCGGCATAGCTGCGACGCGGTAGTCGACGACGCGGGGAGGCTGGTCGAAATCGATGCCTCGAGCGGCGATGCCCTCACACCGCAGAATACGGGCTGGAAGTAGCGTGCGCAGTGCGGCGGACTCGGGACGCGGGCCGATGTGCGCAAGTGCCACGGCACAAAACCAGGCATTCGAGCGCGCGTCATGGTGTCTCTCCAGCGCCGAAAACATGCGTGGTCGGAACGATGCCGCGTTCGGTGGGGATGGGATTCCGGGGGCTTCGACTGCACGAGCGCGATCGCATCGGTGGCCATAAGCTCCTCCTGTGGGTCGGAGGAGCATTTTCCGAACGCGACGGTCGCCTGGGCAACTATGCTGATTGCATCTCTCATGGCGCAGCGATACAGTCGCGACTAGCGCGACAAGAGCGGACATCCGTCAAGCGCTTCGGGGGGCGGATCGAATCGGAGGTGCGCCATGACTTGGCAAGGCGGCAAGCGGCCAAGGGAAGCGCCGCCGCGCTCCCCGTTTGCGCGGCTCGCTCCCCTGGTCAGTCAGGAAAAAACAGGGGATCTCGAAGCGAGCCTGCGCGGGCTCGCGACCGCGCTCAAGGATGCGAAGGCCAAGGGCCGGCTGCACCTGCGCCTCGTCGGCGGAGCCGAAACCGAAACGGTCGAGCACTGGGAAATCGCCGGCGGCAAGGCGCGACGCGCCGAGCCGAAGGGCGCGGACGTCGTCGTGGCGATGCGCCCCCAGACGTGGCTCGCCATCGCGAGGGGCGAGCTCCCACCGTACGAGGCGTTGCTGACGGGCAGGATCCGGGTCGGCGGCAATTTCGAAGCGGCCAAGGAGATGGTGAGGCAGCTCTCCGATCCGTCGATGCCTTACGTGGCGCCGTGCTAGACGAGGAGCGCGCATGGCCGAGACCATAGGCAAGATCACCAACGTGAAGGTGCGCAGCTTCCTCACCGGCACGATCAACTCGTTCGATATCTGCACGATCACCGTCAAGGAGACGTCCACCGGCACCTCGTGGCTGTTCTATCTGTGGAACAGCCGTGACGACGAATTGCCGGTGCGCAGGATCACGCAGACGCAGCGCCTGGCGCTCTCGCGCGAGGCGGCGTTTCGCAAGCTCACGGTGCACGTCTTCGCGGAGAGCGATTCGGGGCTGGTCGACGGCATCCAGGTGGACATGCCGTGATCACGATCACGGGAGCTGGCCCGACTCGCGACTCGTATGTCCTGGCGGCGGACCAGCCCAACCACCAGCCGAGCGGGCGGATCACCGCGCTCGCGCTCGCCGCGAACGCTAGCCGCCTCTACGCGAGCAGCTTTGCGGGCGTGTGGCGGTCCGACGACGGCGGACGAAACTGGTTTCAGCTCGCGCGGCCGCAGCCGGGACTCGGCGTCGTCGAAGCCGAGGTCCCCGGCGCGCTGCTCGCGCCGCATGTGTTCGATCTCGTGGCGTCGCCGACCGACCCGGACGTCGCGCTCGTCTCGGCGGTGGACAGTCAGTTCCGCTCGACCCGCGACGGCATCTATCGCACCACCGACGGCGGCGCGAGCTGGACGCTGGTCCTGCCTACGACCGCCGTGTGCAACATCGCCTTCGCGCCCGACGACGGGGAGCTTGCGTACGCCGCACTCGGCTACGTCGTCGCGATCAGCCGCGACGCCGGCGCCACGTGGACCTACCAAGCGTCCGCCGGCGTCTACGCGACCCATATCGCCGTGGCGTCCCGCGAGCCGGACGGCAAGCGCCGGGTGTACGCAGCGGGCTACAACGCGATCGGGTGCTCGCTCGATGGCGGCGAGACGTGGACGGCGGACATGGGCGTAACTGCGATCACCGCTACCCGCCAGGCGCTGCACGATTTCCAGGAGGCCTGTCTCGGCGGCGTCGGCGGACTGGGAGGCTTCGGCGGCGGCATCGCCTACGCCGCCGGGACGGCGGGGCAAACGCTCGCGATCGAGCCGGGGAACCCGGCGGTCGCCTATCTCGCGACCGAGGGTGGCGCCAACGGGCCCAGCTTCTTCACCAACGGCGTTGCGGACGGAACGCTGTGCAACACGACCTGCGCGCGGCTCGCCGGCGAGGCGAGCCTGTGGCGCGGCGACTTCAGCGGGTTCGAAGCGACGGGCACCGCCCAATGGACGCTGCTGCCCGGACCGCCGATCGCGGCCGACACCACGCCCAGCGGCAACACGTTCGTGGTGACCAAGGGAACGAGCGCGGGCTTCCTCGTGTTCTTCTCCGACAACAGTCACGTGCATGTCTCGGCAGGCGTGCCGGCCGCTGCCAATTCGTGGCACCGGCTCGACGGCTGGGACATCTCGACGACGCACCTCAACGGCCACGGCAAGCAACTCGTGCACGTCGACCCGCACGGCATTGCCTTCACGCCGGATTTCGAGATCGCCCTCGCGGCGGCCACGGGTGTCGATCCACCGTACGATCAGAGCGCCGTGCTGCAGCAGTTCGTGGCGGGGTCGATCTGGATGGCCAACGACGGCGGGGTGCAGTGGAGCGAGGATGGCGGCGAAACCTGGAACCGGCCGCTCGGGCTGGAGACGCTCGACCCGGTGAACGTTGCGGGGCTGTTCGGCGGCGAGGCGCCGGCGCTGTACTTCGGTTGCGGCGACAACGACGAATTCTTCAGCCTCGACGGCGGCGCAACGTGGGACGACCCGCGCGAGGGCTGCGGCGACTGCGACGCCTGGTTCGCCGATCTCGCCAAGCCCGATCAGGTGATGCAGTTCCTGCCGCGGCGCAGCGACGGCGAGGTCTGCGTCATTGCGAGCCCCGATCCCGGGAAGTATCCCAACCCGAGCGTCGCTGCGCAGAAGACGTACATCCCCTCGACCCGGAAACGGGTACCGGGCGATCCGACCGCCACACCGCCGGTCCCGCCCAAGCTCGTCCCCTACGCCTCGTCGGGGCTGGTGCTCCGCGGCTTTCGTCCGCTGATCCGCACGCTCGCCACCGAGCTGCCGCCGGCCGACGGCGACTACGTGTTCATTCATCAGACCCTCGACGGCAAATCGACGCTGCTGCGCACGCTGACGATCTCCTCCATCGCGACGCTGGACGATTGGGACGATCCGGCCAAGGCCTCACCGATCGGCCCCGACCTCCCTGACGGCGTCGACATCGTGCAGGCCGCCGGAGGTCACGCGAGCCCGGCTTTCTATGTCGGCGACCCGGCCGGCAACGTCTACAAGCTGAACGCAGCCGGCTCGAGCTGGGACAAGATCGTGCCGAGCGGCCCGCAGGGCTCGATCGCCGGCGCGGCCCTGCGTTGGTTCGTCGACCCGTTCGATCCCGGCACGATCTACGTCCTCGACTACGGCGGGGTCAAAGTCTCGGCCGATGGCGGCGAGAGCTTCGCGCCCGACTTCTGGCTCACCTACGTCGTCACCGCCGACGGCAAGCTCTCGATCGGCAAGTCGCTGCTCCAGGACATGCTGTTCATGCGGGGCGAGCGAGCGACGCGGTTCGCGTTCGGTACGGCGGGCGTGTTCTGGAGCGCGGATTTCGGCGTGCAGTGGTATACGCTGCTCAACTCGTTCGCGCTGCCCGGCCGTCCGGAATCCGGCTTCTTCGACCCGATCACCGATCCCTCCGATCGCGCGCTGTACGTGGAGTGCGAAGGACGCAGCCTGCTGCGCATCGGCGGGGTGCCAGAGCAACCGCCGTTCCAGCCGCCGCCGCCGTTCGACCTCATGGAGCTCGCCGCGATCCTCGCGGAGGCGTGACGCCCACCGTCTCCGCCCTGCGGCTCGCTTGGGCCGAGCGCCCCGCCTTGCGACATCTAAAGTAGCCAGGCGCAGGATCCTTCCAGGTCATGAACGTTCTCGAAGCCTGTCTCGCGCAGATCCGCGGCCGCGGCAAGCGGGTCGTGTTCCCCGAAGCGGCGGACGAGCGGATCGTCGCCGCAGCGCGGCGCCTGCGCGACGACGGCATCGCGGATCCCATCCTCCTTGAGAACCCCGAGTCGAGCGGCCGGCTCGACGCTTATGCCGCGCTGTACCTGCAGAGCCGGCCGGACACGAACCCGAGGGTGGCCCGCCGCTTGGCCGCGAAGCCGCTGTTTCATGCGGGCCTCATGGTGAAGGCGGGCGACGCGGATGCCATGGTGGCGGGCGTGGCGAGCACGACCGCGCGCGTGATCGAGGCGGGAATGATGACGATCGGCCTGGCGCCCGGTATCGAGACGCCTTCGAGCTTCTTTCTCATGGTTCTCCCGGACCGCGTACTGCTCTACGCCGATTGCGCCGTCAACGCCGATCCCAGCGCCGAACAGCTCGCCGACATCGCGCTCGCGTCAGCGCAAAGCTGGCGCAGGCTGCTGCGCGGGGAGCCGCGGGTCGCGCTGCTCTCGTTCTCCACCAAAGGGAGCGCGAAGCACGCGCACGTCGACAAGGTGGTCCGTGCGCTCGAGATCGCGCGAGAGCGCGCACCGACGCTCGCCATCGACGGCGAGCTGCAAGCCGATGCGGCGCTGATTCCCGCGGTCGCGGCGAAGAAGCTCAAGGAAACCGGAGCGGTCGCGGGACGGGCGAATGTGCTCGTCTTCCCCGACCTGGATGCCGGCAATATCGCCTACAAGCTCACCCAATACCTGGGCGGTGCCCAAGCCATCGGACCGGTGCTGCAGGGCTTCGCACGCCCCTTGAGCGACCTGTCGCGCGGCGCGAGCGTGGAGGACATCGTCGCCACCACGGCGATCCTTCTCGCCCAGTCGTGAGCCGACTTTAGCGTTGCTCGATCGGTACGTAGGCCCGCGGCTCGGGACCGTTGTAGAGCGTGAGCGGCCGGATCAGGATGTTGTTCTCCATCTGCTCGAACACCTGGACCGTCCAGCCGGGTACGCGGCCGACGGCGAAGATCGGAACGAACAAATCATCGGCGATGCCGTTGAGGAAGTAGACCGCCCCGGCATAGAAATCCACGTTCACGTTCACGCCGTGGCGCGCGTAGGGTTTCATCGCCTCGACCAGTGCCTCGAGGATCCGGTACCACTGCGGCTGGCCCATCTCGCGGGAGAGCGCTTCCACACCGGCGCGCATGTGCCGCGCGCGCGGGTCCTCCGCACGATAGACGCGGTGGCCGAAGCCCATGACCGGCTCTTTGTTGCCGCGCTTGCGCTTGACGTAAGCGGCGGCCCTTGAGGCATCCCCGATCTCCTGCGCCATGCGCATCACGTTCTCCGCCGCGCCGCCGTGGGCCGGGCCGGAGAGTGCGGCGATCGCCGCAGTGACCGCGGCGTGCAGGTTGGCCTCGGTGCCCGCGACCACGCGCGCGGTGAACGAGGAGGCGTTCGAGCCGTGCTCGGCGTGCAGGATCATGTCGGTATCCATCAGCCGCGCCGCGTCGGCGCTCGGCGCCGTGCCCTTCAACATGTAGAGAAAATTGGCGGCATGCGGCAGACGCGGTTCCGGTGGCACCGGCTCGCGACCGTTGCGGATGTGCTCGTGCGCCGCTACGATCATCGGCACTTGCGCGGTGAGCCGCACGCCCTTGCGCAGCGTGGCCTCGGGCGAGTTGTCCGCGGTCTCCGGGTCGAAGGCGGCGAGCGCCGACACCGCCGTGCGCAGCACGTCCATCGGGTGCGCGCTTTGCACCGCGCGGATAAGCTCATAGACGGCCGCCGGCAGGCTGCGCGCCGCCTTAAGCCCGGCGTCGAACGCCTCGAGCTGGGCGTGCGTCGGCAGCTCGCCCTTGAGGAGCAGATAACAGGTTTCCTCGAAGGTCGAACGCTCGGCGAGATCGTGAATCGAATAACCTCGGTAGCGCAGCTCGCCGGCGCGCCCGTCGATGAAGCACACGCGCGAGCGGTCGAAGTACACGCCCTTCAAGCCGCGATGGACTTCGATCTTTTCGGTGTCTTCGAGCATGGGTCTTCCTTCCTCTGACGCCCCGTCAACCTGGCGAGCACGCCGGACGACCAACAGCATGAATGGCGAGCCCCCGACGGGCCTCACCTGCATGACCGTTCCGGGTCAAAGGACGCACGGCGCACTCTGTCGGCTCGGTCTTCGGCAGCAATCCCGCCGGTCGGTAGATCATGAGCGACATCGGCGCGGATTTCAACGGCGCACCTCGGTGCGTGGCGACCGGCCTCCAAGCGCTCGTGCGCCGCGCCAGGACGCCGATGCTCTACAGCGCGTCGAGCACTCGCGCCAGACGGGAGCGCACCTCGCCACCTATCACCGCGATCTCGTCCCGATCGACGAGCTGCAGCACCGCCTGCGGATCCATGATTTCGACGAAGACCTTGCCTCGGCCGTCCTCTCGCACCACGACGTTGCATGGGAGGAGGGCACCGATCTGCGGCTCCGCTTCCAGCGCGCGATGCGCGAACTGCGGATTGCATGCGCCGAGGATCCTGTAGCGCGGCATGTCCTTGCCGAGCTTCTTCTTGAGCGTCGCCTGAACATCGATCTCCGTGAGCACGCCGAAACCTTCCTTCGCGAGCTCGGCCGTCACCCGTGACAGCGCTTCGTCGAAACCGATCGATACCGCCTTACCAAACGTATAGCTGCGAGCCATGTCCATTTCCTTTCATCGTCCTACCGCATCGACAGGGCGAAAATCTCGCACGTGCCCGGTCGCGCCGGTAGAGTCTAAGGAACCTGAAGGTACGAGCGCACCCAGGCGACGAACCGCGACTCGTCCATCGCGCCGGAGGTGCGCGCCACCTCCTTGCCGCCCTTGAAGATCGCCAGCGTCGGAATGCCGCGGATGCCGAGGCCCAGTGCAAGCTCCTGCGCCTGGTCGGTGTTCACCTTCGCGAGGCGGGCATGCGGTGCGAGCGCGCGCGCCGCACGCTCGAATATCGGCGCCATCATCCGGCACGGCGCGCACCACGGCGCCCAGAAATCCACCACCAGCGGCAGGTCCGAGTTCGCCACATGACGCTCGAATGCGGCCTCCGCGAGCTCGATGGGATGCGCGTCGAACAGCGGCGCCTTGCAGGACCCGCAGCGCGCTCCTTCCGCGAGCCGTTCGCGGGGAACCCGATTGACCGTGTCGCAGTGCGGGCATACGACATTGACCGTCGCCGGTACCGTTTTGACATCCATCGCTTCGTCCATGCAGGTTCGAAGACAAACCACTGTGATCCAATCGTCGGTAGGATCGCAGAGCGCAGGGGGCGTGTCTGTGACCGCGATCACAAAACGGCTGCCGCGAAGGCCGGCCTCCGGGAAGTTTTCGGCGGAGCCCGCGAAAACCCTCCGGCCCGAAGGCGAGAGCTAGAATGAGCCCCACGTTATAGCCGCCCGACCGGCGAGGTCGAAACATGCTCGCGAGTGATCGGCCTCCAAGGCCGCAACGACGATCCGGGCCGCGTCGACGCGACAGTCGACACTGACCCCTTTTCCGCGATGACCGTCGCGCGCTTTCGCTTCTACGAGGAGCTCAACGATTTCCTCCCCGCGGAGCGCCGCAAGCGCGAGTTCGAGGCCCACTGCGCGCGGGCAGCCACCGTCAAGAACGCCATCGAAGCGCTTGGCGTCCCGCACACCGAGGTGGAGCTCGTCCTGGTGAATGGTCGCTCGGTGGATTTCGGCTACCGGATGCAAGACGGCGATCGGATCAGCGTCTACCCGACCTTCGAGGCGTTCGACATCGAGCCGCTGCTGCGCGTGCGGCCGCAGCCCCTGCGGGCGACGCGATTCATCGCCGACTCGCATTTGGGCGGGTTGGCCAGGCTGCTACGCATGGCCGGGTTCGACACGCGCTACGACAACGACTGCGCGGACGACGAGATTCGCCGCCGCGCGGGCGAGGAGGGGCGGATCATCCTGACGCGCGACCGGGCGCTCCTGATGTGCCGCAGCGTCACGCACGGCTGTTACGTCCACGCGCTCGAGCCGCGGGCGCAGTTCCGGGAGATCGTCGAACGCTTGCAGCTCGCCTCGCAGGTGCGGCCGTTCACGCTCTGCCTGCATTGCAACCTGCCGCTCGCCGCCGTCGGGAAGGCACAGATCGTCGACCGCCTTCCGCCCACGGTCGCCGCGACCTACGAGCGCTTCTGCCTCTGCGCCGGCTGCCGGCGCGTCTATTGGGAGGGCAGCCACTGGGAGCGGATGCGCGCGCTGCTGCGCGGGCTGCTGGAAACGTAGGGTCAGAGTCGACCTTCGCACACAATAAGGGCCAGGGGCTCACCGTAGGTCAATAGCGGCCGGGGTCGAGGGCCAGAATAGGGGCCAGGCTCGACTCTCGGCGGTGACTCGCGCGCTCGCTCGGCCTATGTTAGTAACTTGTCAAGATGTCCGGTTTAGGTAACACGCCATATGTCCGCTTTTTGATCGATGAGTAGCGGACCTTACGCAGCAGCTTTCGTTTTGATTTTGCGTTCCTTTCCGTTGACATCGTACTGAGCTAAGCAGCG
>DASVPH010000022.1:0-21366 GCA_036382945.1 Casimicrobiaceae bacterium | reverse complement strand
ACTAGTACCGCGCCCCATAAGTTTCGCTATGTTCGAGCCGACCCGCATCGCCGACCGCTTTGTCGCTCATCCTCGCCATAGCCCAAGCTATGGCTGCGGTTCGCTTCGCGCGCTCGGCGCGCGGGATCGTCTCTCGGCATGTACGCAAACTTATGGCGCGCGATACTAGGCAACGCTGAGCGGGAGTCGCGGCGATGGCAGGCTCGAAGGAAATCCGCAACAAGATCAAGAGCGTGCAGAGCACGCGCAAGATCACCAAGGCGATGGAGATGGTCGCGGCGTCGAAGATGAAAAAGGCGCAGGACCGCATGCGCGCATCGCGACCGTATGTCGGCCGGATGCTCGCGATCGCCCGCCACCTCGCGCTCGCCACTCCCGAGTATCGCCATACCTTCCTCGTGAAGCGGCCCGCGGTGCGCAATGTCGGGCTCATCGTCGTCACCTCCGACAAGGGGCTGTGCGGCGGGCTCAACACGAATGCGCTGCGGCTGGCGCTCTCGAAAATCAGGGACTGGCAGGCCAAGGGCGTCGGCGTGCGGGTCACGACGATCGGAGCCAAGGGCCTGGGCTTCATGCAGCGCCTCAAGGCGGAGATCGTGTCGTCTGTGACCAATCTGGGCGACCGGCCGCCGGTGGAGAAGGTGATCGGCCCGGTGAAGGTCCAGCTCGATCTTTACCTGGATGGGAAGATCGACGAGCTGCATCTCATATCGACGCGCTTCGAGAACACGATGAGGCAGACCCCGGTCGATGCCGAGATCCTGCCGATCGCCGATCTGGGGGCCGAGGCCGATAAGCGCGAGTACCCGTGGGACTACATCTACGAGCCGGATGCGAAGGCCGTGCTCGACGAGCTGTTGCGCCGCTACATGGAAGCGATCGTCTATCAGGCGATCAACGAGAGCATGGCCTCCGAGCAGAGCGCGCGCATGGTGGCGATGAAAGCGGCATCCGACAACGCCGCGACCATCATCGACGAGCTGCAGCTCATCTACAACAAGACCCGCCAGGCGGCGATCACCAAGGAGCTCTCGGAGATCGTCGGCGGCGCGGCGGCGGTTTGATTTCGACTTCAGGAAACGAACATGACCGAAGGAACGGTAGTCCAGTGCATCGGTGCGGTGATCGACGTCGAGTTTGCGCGCGAAGAGCTGCCCAAGATCTACGACGCCCTCACGCTCGAGGGTACCGATCTAACCTTGGAAGTGCAGCAGCAGCTCGGCGACGGCGTGGTGCGGACGATCTGCCTCGGCAGCGCCGAAGGTTTACGCCGCGGCATGAAGGTCAAGAACACCGGCGCCGGCATTTCGGTCCCCGTCGGCCCGGCCACGCTCGGCCGGATCCTGGACGTCCTCGGCCGGCCGATCGACGAGCGCGGGCCGGTGCAGGCCGAGCACACGATGGCGATTCACCGCGACGCGCCGACCTTCGATGAGCTCTCACCGTCGACCGAGCTGCTGGAGACCGGCATCAAGGTCATCGATCTCGTCTGCCCGTTCGCCAAAGGCGGCAAAGTGGGACTCTTCGGCGGTGCGGGGGTGGGCAAGACGGTCAACATGCTCGAGCTCATCAACAACATCGCGACCCAGCACTCGGGGCTGTCGGTCTTCGCCGGCGTGGGCGAGCGCACCCGCGAGGGCAACGACTTCTATCACGAGATGCGGGAGGCCGGCGTCATCAAGCTCGACAATCTGCCGGAATCCAAAGTGGCGATGGTCTACGGCCAGATGAACGAGCCGCCGGGCAACCGCCTGCGGGTCGCGCTCACCGGGCTCACCATGGCCGAGTTCTTTCGCGACGAGGGGCGCGACGTGCTCCTGTTCATCGACAACATCTACCGCTACACGCTCGCCGGGGTTGAAGTCTCCGCGCTGCTCGGCCGGATGCCTTCGGCGGTGGGCTACCAGCCGACGCTGGCCGCCGAGATGGGCGAGCTGCAGGAGCGCATCACGTCGACCAAGACCGGGTCCATCACGTCGGTCCAGGCGGTGTACGTGCCGGCGGACGACCTGACCGATCCGTCGCCGGCCACGACCTTCGGCCACCTCGACTCGACCGTCGTGCTCTCCCGCGACATCGCGTCGCTGGGGATCTACCCGGCAGTCGATCCGCTCGATTCGACCTCGCGCCAGCTCGATCCGCACGTCGTCGGCGAGGAGCATTACACCGTCGCGCGCCGCGTCCAGCAGACGCTGCAGCGCTACAAGGAGCTGCGCGACATCATCGCGATCCTGGGGATGGACGAGCTCTCGCCGGAGGACAAGCTCGTCGTCGCCCGCGCGCGCAAGATCCAGCGCTTTCTCTCGCAGCCGTTCCACGTCGCGGAAACCTTCACCGGCACGCCGGGCAAGTACGTCGCGCTGAAGGACACCATCCACGGCTTCAAGGCCATCGTCGACGGCGAATACGATCATCTGCCCGAGCAGGCGTTCTACATGATCGGTCCGATCGAAGAGGCCGCCGAGAAGGCGAAGACGCTGCAATAATGGCCCGCACCATCCACGTCGAGGTCGTCAGCCTCACCGAATCCATTTATTCGGGCGAGGCGGAATTCGTCGTGCTGCCTGGGATCATGGGCGAGCTCGGCATCTATCCGAAGCACGCGCCGCTGATCACGCAGATCAAGCCCGGCGAGGTCCGCATCAAGGTGCCCGACCAGGAAGCGCAGCAAATCGTCTTCGTCCAGGGCGGTTTCCTCGAAGTGCAGCCCGATATCGTGACCGTGCTCTCCGACACCGCGATCCGCGCTCGCGATCTGGACGAAAAGCAGGCGCTGGAAGCCAAGCAGCGCGCCGAAGAGGCGATGCAGAACAAGACCTCCAAGGAAGAGGTCGCGAAAGCGGAAGGCGAGCTCGCCGGCGCGTTGGCGCAGCTTGCCGCGATTCGCCGCCTGCGGCGCGTGCGCAGCTAGCTAGCGAGTTGCTGCTCGGCGAGCGTGACCCAGTAGCTCGCGCCGATCGGCAGTACGTCGTCGTTGAAGTCGTACTGCGGACTATGGATGTTCGGCGTGTCGGCACCGCGCCCCGCGCCCAGCCAGACGTAGCAGCCGGGCTTGGCCTGCAGCATGAACGCGAAGTCCTCGCTGCCCATCTCCGGCGTGGGGTTGGTGTCGACGTTCGCGGCGCCGACGATGGCGCTCGCCGCAGCGAGCGCGTGCCGGGTCTCGGCTTCGCTGTTCACGGTCGCCGGATAGCGCCGCTCGTAGCGCACCGTCGCGCTCATGTCGAAGGTCGCAGCCACGCCGGCGACGATGCCGCGCAGGCGCTCCTCGATCAAATCCTGCACTTCACGCTTGAACGAGCGCACCGTGCCGCGCAGCACGACCTCCTGCGGGATCACGTTCCACGTGTCGCCGCCGTGCACCTGCGTCACGGTGACCACCCCGGCATCCTGCGGATGCAGGTTGCGGGCGACGATCGTTTGCAGCGCGCTGATGCAGTGCGCCGCGAACAGCATCGGGTCCTTGCCCATGTACGCCATCGCCGCGTGCGCGCCCTTGCCGGTGGCGACGATCTCGAAGATGTCGTAGGCGCCCATCAGCGGGCCCGCGCGCATCGCAAAGCGCCCGGCCGCCAGGCGCGGCCAGTTGTGCATGCCATAGACCGCGCGCATGGGAAAACGCTCGAACAACCCTTCCTCGACCATCACTCGGCCGCCGCCCTCGTTCTCCTCCGCCGGCTGGAAGATGAAGTACACGGTACCGCTGAGCTTCTTGCGCCGCGCCAGGACGCGCGCTGCGCCGAGCAGCATGGTCGTATGGCCATCGTGTCCGCAGGCGTGCATGCGGCCGTCGTTGAGCGACGCGTACGGCAGGCCCGAACGCTCCCGGATGTGCAGCGCGTCGAGATCGGCGCGCAGCCCGATGGCGTCGTTGCCGCCGCCGTGGCGAAGCACACCCACCACCCCCGTCTTCGCCAGGCCGCGGTGGACTTCGAGACCGAACGCTTCGAGCGTGTCGGCGACGAACGCGGCGGTTGCTTCCTCCTCGAAGGCGGTTTCGGGATGAGCATGGAGGTGGTGCCGCCATTGCTTCATCTCGGGGACGATGGCGCAGACTTCGGGCGGGATGTTCATGCGCTGGTTATGAACGGGCACGCGGCGTGTGTCGCAAGAGCGCATGGTAGCCCAGAACGGCACTGAGGGGCTGCGGTAGAATCGGCCTTGCGCTCGATCCTTCCTGCATGCCCGTACCCGACGCTTCGCACTACGATCTCGCCATCGTCGGCGGAGGAATCAACGGAGCCGGCATCGCGCGCGACGCCGCGGGGCGCGGGCTCAAGGTGCTGCTCCTCGAGAAGGACGACCTCGCGGCGCACACCTCCTCGGCGAGCACGAAGCTCATTCACGGCGGGCTGCGCTATCTCGAATATTATGAATTCCGCCTGGTCGCCGAGGCGCTCGCCGAGCGCGAAGTGCTGTTGCGCGCGGCCCCGCACATCATCGTAGCGCTGCAGTTCGTTCTGCCGCACGAGCCGCATCTGCGACCGGCGTGGGTGATCCGCACCGGACTTCTGCTCTACGACCATATCGGCGGCCGGCGGACGCTGCCTTCGTCGTTCAGCGTCGACCTGCACGCGAGCAAGTGGGGCGCCGGTCTGCAGGACAAGTTCCGCAAGGGGTTCGTCTATTCCGACGCGCGCGTCGACGATGCGCGGCTCGTCGTGCTGAACGCGCTCGCCGCCAAAGAGCTCGGTGCGCAGATCCGCACGCGCACGCGGCTCGTCGGGGCGCGGCGCGAGCGCGACCTGTGGCGCCTGACGTTCGTCGATGCTGCGGGCGCTGTCTCGGAAGCGCAAGCCAGGGGGCTGGTCAACGCCGCCGGTCCGTGGGTCAAGCAGGTCGCCGACGAGGTGGGCGCGCGGCCGACGGGCGCCGGCGTGCGACACGTCAAGGGCAGCCACATCGTGGTTCCGCGCGTGCATGGCGAGGGCCACGCCTACATTCTGCAGAATGCGGACAAGCGCATCGTATTCGTCATTCCCTACCAGGACGAATTCTCGCTGATCGGAACCACCGACATCGCGGTGCAGCAGTTCGAGACCGCGGCGATCACCCCCGACGAAGTGGCCTACCTGTGCGGGATCGTCAACGCGTACCTGGCGCGGCCGATCGGCGCCGGCGACGTTGTCTGGAGCTATAGCGGCGTGCGACCGCTCTACGATGACGGCTCGGTCGACCCGTCCGCGGTCACGCGCGACTATGTGCTCAAGCTCGACGCGAGCGTAGCGGGAAGCGCGCCGCTGCTGTCGATCTTCGGCGGCAAGATCACGACCTACAGGCGCCTCGCCGAGGCGGCACTCTCCGAGCTGAAGCCGTTCTTCCCCGAGATGAAGGGCGAATGGACGCGCGACGAGCCTCTTCCCGGCGGCGACCTGCCGCGCGGCGGCCTCGCCGCGTATGAGCGCGAGCTCGCCGCGCGCTACCCGTCGCTTCCCGCGGATCTGATCGGCGCGCTGATCCGCCGCCACGGCACGCGAAGCCCGCGCATTCTCGGTCAAGCCAAGACCGTCGACGAGCTCGGCAAGCATTTCGGGGCGAGCCTCTACGCGGCCGAGATCGACTATCTTGTCGCGCAGGAGTGGGCCACGACCGCCGAGGATGTGCTGTGGCGGCGCACCAAGTGCGGGCTGCACCTCGATGCGGCACGGCGCGACGCCATCGCCGCGTACCTGCGGGATCACTACGGTCGCCCATGACCAGCGACAGCCTGCGCCCGCTTTCCACGCTGCCCGAGGCGGCACGCCGCTCCTTCCGCGGCGTGCTGACCGACATCGACGACACGCTGTCCACGCACGGCCGGGTCACCGCGGAGGCCTACGCGGCGATGGAGCGCCTGCGCGCCGTGGGGCTGCTGGTGATCCCGATCACGGGGCGGCCCGCGGGCTGGTGCGACCACATCGCACGGATGTGGCCGGTCGACGCGGTGGTCGGCGAGAACGGGGCGCTGTACATGATCTACGACGAAGGGCAGGGAAAGCTCAGGAAACGCTACGCCGCCGAAGTCGACGACCGGCGCGCGGCTCGCGCGCGGCTCGAGCGGATCGGGGAGGCGATCCTGCGTGCGGTGCCGGGCTGTGCGCTCGCCTCCGACCAGGCGTATCGCGAAACCGACCTCGCGATCGACTACTGCGAGGACGTCCCGCCGCTTTCGCGCGAAGCCGTCGAGCGCATCGTCGCGCTGATGCGCGCCGAGGGCATGACCGCGAAGGTCTCGTCGATCCACGTCAACGGCTGGTTCGGCGGCTACGACAAGCTCACCATGACGCGCACCCTGCTTTGCGAAGAATTCGGGGTCGATCTCGACGCCGAGCGGGAGCGGTTCGCGTTCGTCGGCGATTCGCCCAACGACGCACCGATGTTTGGCTTCTTTCCCTACTCGATCGGCGTGGCCAACGTCCGGCGCTTCATCGACCGAATCGCCACTGCCCCGAGCTACGTTACCGTGCAGGAATCCGGCGCCGGCTTTGCCGAGCTGGCAGAATTGCTGTCAGCGGGCCGCTGAGGAAAGCCAGACTCAATCGCGTCTGCCCGCCGCCGGCGCGTGCGGTCGGCACGATCAGGCAACCGGAATAGGAGGCTCAACCCCGCGAGGTCAAGTTTCGGACCCGCTGGCGGTGAGGCGCGCGCCGGACAGAACTGACGCTGCGCGGCAGCCCGGGCCGGAGATCCGCGGTGCGTCTGCGTTAGGGGCGGAGGTCGCGCGCTCCTTGCAGTGAGCGCCTACTTCGACGCAGCGAAAGGGCCCCTTGTAGCCCGCAGTTTGGCCGAGGGGTCCGTCGGGGCAAGCTCCGCAAGCCGAAAATTCACACTCCCCTCAACGCTGGCCGGTACGGTAATTGCGTGTTAGCGCTAAGCTACCGTGGCCGCCGTGCCGCTAAACCGGCTGATGTACCGCGAGAGCGCTAGCCAAGGACGAGCGCCAGGGGATAAGTAGCTTTGGTGACGGGAGGCACCCGCGATGATTCGATACGGCTTCAACATCCGCACGCGTAGCGGCCAACGGGTTGACAATATCTGCATCATGGCGGCCAATCAAGCCGACGCCGAGCGGCGCCTGCGCCAGATGTACCACCACTGCGAGATCATCCATTGCCAGACCGAGGCGGTTAGCCTCCGCAACGATCCACTCGATCTCGAGGGCGTGATCGGCATCATCAGCAACGAGCCGGCGACGCTCCCCGCCGTAGCGCGATCGATGCTACGCAATAAGTCCGGCACCCACTAGCTCTTCCACGAGCGCTCGGTAGTCCAGCGCGCCGCGGCTGCCCGGTGCATGGCGAAACACGTCGAGGTGCTGCGCCGGGCTCTCGGCCAGGCTCACGTTCTCGGCGATGCGGGTGCTGCAAATCTCGTCGGGTCGAAACGCCAGTGCCATCAGGTCGGCGACCTCGGAGCTCATCTTCCTGCGCGCGTCGAAGCGCGTGAGCACGTAGCGGCGCGGCAGCCGCCGCTTGAACACCGGCTCGAGCGCGCGCAGCGCGCGCTCGACCTGCTGCGCGCCTTGCAGCGCGAGGAAATCGGCCGACACGGGCACCAACAGCAAGTCGCAGGCGAAGATCGCGTTGAGCGACAGCACGCCGAGCAGCGGGCAGGTGTCGATCACCACCGGCCCCGGGGCATCCTCGGCCCGCTTGAGCGCGACCCGCAAGCGGGTGATCACGTTCACGCCCTTGCCGAGCAGCGTGTCGAGCTTGGTCAGCTCCAGATGCGCCGGGCATAGGATCACGCCGCTCGCGGTGATCTGCGCCACGTCCTCCAGCGGCCGCTGCCGAACGAAGAATCCATAGATCGAATCGTCCGCGAGCCGCGGATGCGCGCCGAAAATGCCGGACAGGTGCGCCTGCGGATCGAGATCGATGCCGAGCGGGCGTACGCCGCGCTGCGCGATCCCCGCCAGCAGATTGAGCGCAGTCGTCGTTTTCCCGACGCCGCCCTTCTGATTGAAAACCGCGATAACCGTCATCGCGAAAGTCTACCGGACGCGCAGTGGCGCATCACCCACCAGGCGATTTCGGTAACGACTGCGATCACGAGAATCGTCGGCAGCATCACCACGACCCGCTCCTCATCGATGCAAGCCCCCTTCGAGATCGGACCGCTCTCCAGCGCGTCGCTTGTGAAAGGCATTGTTGCATACATCGCGTGGCTGCTCATCGCCCCCGGCCGGGCTTCGACCGGGCTGGCCGCGGACAAAAATGCGATAATTCGCGGGGCATGCAACCGCTTCAGATCGCGATTCTCGCCGCCGGCAAGGGCAAGCGGATGCACTCCGCGCTGCCCAAGGTGCTCCACACGCTCGGCGGCAAGCCGTTGCTCGCGCACGTGCTCGCCACGGCGCGCGCGCTCAACCCGCGGGCGATTTGCGTCGTCGAAGGCGCGGGCGACGCGGTGCGCGAGCGTTTTCCCGACCCGGACCTCGTCTGGGCGCGGCAGGACCCGCCGCGCGGCACCGGCGATGCGCTGCGCTGTGCGCTCGCGGTGCTGCCGCCGGACGGGGTGACGCTGGTGCTGTTCGGCGCCGACCCGCTGGCGCGGGTTGCCACGCTCACCGAGGTCATCGGGCACGCGCGGCGCGACGCGTTGTCTCTGCTGACCGTCGATCTCGATGATCCCGCCGGCTACGGGCGCATCGTGCGCTCCGCCGACGGGACCGTCGCCGCCATCGTGGAGCACAAGGAAGCCAACCCGGAGCAACTGGCGATCCGCGAGATCAACACCGGGGTCATGGCGGCGCCGACCGCGGCGTTCGCGCGCTGGCTCGCGGCGGTACGCCCCGACAACGCGGCCGGCGAATACTTCCTGACCGATGTCATCGCGCTGGCGGTGCGCGACGGCATGAGGGTGGTCACAACGACCGCGGCGGATGTGACCGAAGGACTGGGCGTGAACAGCCGGCGCGATCTGGCCGAGCTGGAGCGCCGCTATCAACGACAGCAAGCCGACGCGCTGCTCGACGCGGGCGTGACGCTCGCCGACCCGGCGCGCATCGACGTGCGCGGAGCGCTTTGCTGCGGACGCGACGTGACGATCGACGCGGGGTGTCTGTTCGAAGGCAACGTGAGCCTGGGCGACGAGGTCGCCATCGGTCCGCACTGCGTGATCCGCAACGCGAAGATCGGCCCCGGCACCGCGATCGCCGCCTTCTCGCATATCGACGAGGCCGAGATCGGCGCGCGCTGCCGGGTCGGTCCGTACGCGCGCATCCGTCCGGGGAGCGTGCTCGACGACGAGGTCCACGTGGGCAATTTCGTGGAGGTCAAGGCAAGCGCGCTCGGCGCCCGGAGCAAGGCTAACCATCTTTCCTATGTGGGAGACACGACCGTGGGCCGCGACGTCAACATCGGCGCGGGCACGATCACCTGCAACTACGACGGCGCGAACAAGCACCGCACGCTGATCGAGGACGACGTGCATATCGGTTCGGATACTCAGCTCGTCGCCCCGGTGACGGTCGGTCGAGGTGCTACCATCGGTGCCGGGACGACGGTGTGGAAGGACGTCCCGCCGGGAACGCTGGCGCTCAACGAGAAGACGCAGGTTGCACGCAGCGGCTGGAAACGACCGAAGAAAGGATAGGGAGCCATGTGCGGCATCGTCGGCGCCGTCGCGCGCGAGAACGTCGTCCCGACCCTGATCGAAGGCATCCGCCGGCTCGAGTATCGCGGCTACGACTCGACCGGGCTTGCCGTGATCAACGGCAGCCTGCAGCGGCTGGTCAGCACCGCGCGGGTCGCCGACCTTGCGGCGCAGGCCGCATCGGCTCGCTTGAGCGGGACCACCGGCATCTCGCACACCCGTTGGGCCACCCACGGCGCGCCGACCTCGGCCAACGCGCATCCGCATGTGAGCAACGGCGAGATCGCGGTCGTGCACAACGGCATCATCGAGAATTTCGAGCCGTTGCGCGAGCGCCTGCAGAAGCAGGGGTACCGGTTCGTCACCCAGACCGATACCGAGGTCATCGCCCATCTGATCCACGCCAACTACCGGGGCGACCTGCTGGACGCGGTAAGGAAGGCGGTCGCCGAGTTCCGCGGCGCGTACGCGATCGCGGCGATCAGCACGCGCGAGCCCGACCGCCTGGTGGGCGCGCGCGCCGGCAGCCCGCTGCTCGTCGGCATCGCGGAGCACGACCATTACCTCGCTTCCGACGCGAGCGCGCTCTCCTCGGTGACCCAACGCGTCGTGTACCTGGAGGAAGGCGATATCGCAGATGTCACGCGCGAGGCGTATGCGGTCTACGACGCGAGCGGGACGCGCGTCGCGCGACCGGTAGTCACCGTGAAGACTCTGGGCGACGTCGAGCTCGGTCCGTATCGTCATTTCATGCAGAAGGAGATCTTCGAGCAGCCGCGGGCGGTCGCGGACACGCTGGAGAGCGTGGCCGGAATCGGACCGGAGCTGTTCGGCGAGGCTGCTGCCGCGGCGCTCGCCGATGTCGAGGCGGTGCACGTGCTCGCCTGCGGGACGAGCTACTACTCGGGGATGGTGGCCCGACTCTGGTTGGAAGCGGTGGCGGGATTGCGCGCGCAGGCGGAGATCGCCAGCGAGTACCGCTATCGGCAGAGCGTGCCCGACCCCAACGCGCTCATCGTCGTCGTGTCGCAGTCGGGGGAAACGGCGGACACGCTGGCCGCGCTTAAGCACGCGAAGGGGCTCGGTCATCGGCACACGCTCGCGATCTGCAACGTCGCAACCAGCGCGATGGTCCGCCAGACCGAGCTCACCTTCCTCACCCGCGCCGGCGCCGAGATCGGCGTGGCTTCCACCAAGGCGTTCACGACCCAGCTCGTCGCGCTGTTCCTGCTCACGCTCACGCTGGCGAAGCTTCGCGGGCGGCTCGCCGCTATGGACGAGGAGCGCTGGCTCGCGGGCTTGCGCCACTTGCCGGCGGCGATCCGGGCGGTGCTCGCATTGGAGCCCGCAATCATCGCCTGGGCCGAGCGGTTCGCGAAGAAGCAGGATGCGCTCTTTCTCGGGCGGGGGTTGCACTATCCCATCGCGCTCGAGGGCGCGCTCAAGCTCAAGGAGATCTCCTACATCCACGGCGAGGCCTACCCCGCGGGCGAGCTCAAGCACGGGCCGCTCGCGCTCGTCGACTCGAACATGCCGGTGGTCGCGATCGCGCCCAACGACGCGCTGCTCGAGAAGCTCAAGTCCAACCTGCAGGAAGTGCGCGCGCGGGGCGGCGAGCTCTACGTGCTCGCCGACGCCGACAGCCGCATGGAATCGAGCGACGGCGTCCACGTGCTCCGCCTTCCCGAGCATGCGGGCCTGCTCTCGCCGGTGGTCCACACCATTCCGCTGCAATTGCTCGCGTATCACACCGCGGTGCTCCGCGGCACGGATATCGATAAGCCCCGCAATCTCGCCAAGTCGGTTACGGTGGAATGACGGAGACTACGGGAGCCGGAGCTTACGGCGTTGGCAACGTGAGCGAAGCGAACGTTAAGCGAGCGGCCGGAGCCAAAAACCCCGGAATCTGGCCAAATCGGTGACCGTGGAATGACGGACACTGCAGGTAGCAATCGGTAATCGCGGAATGATGTTGCGGGCGCCATGCGCGCCGCACGACGATGGCAATCGGCAGAGTTCAGGCGCCGGTCGGGCGCATCTTCCCGCAGCGCCGCTTGTATCTGTGCGGTGTCGCCCGCCGTGCTGATCGCCGCATTGCTTCGATGACAAGGGCGCG
Source organism: Casimicrobiaceae bacterium (assembly GCA_036382945.1). Classification (GTDB taxonomy): domain Bacteria; phylum Pseudomonadota; class Gammaproteobacteria; order Burkholderiales; family Casimicrobiaceae; genus PALSA-1003. Next base: position 9,674 of record DASVPH010000022.1, on the reverse strand, counting down.
GGTGCAGTTCCGCCTGCGCATCCGGCGGGGCGAGGATATCGCGGTCGGCCCGGGAAAGATCGATCTGCTCGAGGCGATCGGGGACACCGGTTCCATCACCGCGGCGGCGCGTAGGCTCGGCATGTCGTACCGCCGCGCGTGGCTTCTGGTCGACACGATGAACCGCTGCTTCAAGCGTCCGGTGGTCGAGACCGAGGCCGGCGGCAAGCGCGGCGGGGGCACGCGGCTCACCGCAGTCGGCGCGCAGGTGCTGCAGCGCTACCGCAGGGTGGAGAAGCTCGCCGCGCGCGCGGCGGCAGTCGAGCTGCGCGAGCTCCAGCGACTCTTGCGTTAGTTTAGTTGGTTTGTCAGGCGTAGCCCACGCTCCGGCGATCGAACGACACCGCCTTGACCAGCGCGTACACGCGCTGTCCTTCGACAAGCTCCAACTGATCGCGCGAGCGGCGCGTGATGCGAGCCAGCAGCGATGCCTCGCCAACACGCAAGCGCACGTCGACGATCGGGCCGTCCTCGGCGCTGAACGCCGCGATCGAGCCTTCGAGCACGTTGACGATGCTCGTCGCCGCCGGTCGCTCGACGGCGAGCGACACGTCGCGCGCGCGGATACGCACTCGGACGCGCTCGCCCACCAGGCTCTCGACGCTCGGGACGGTGAGGTCCCCGCCGTTGAAGCGCAGCGTCGTGAGCTCGTACGCAGAATCGTGTGCTGCGACCACCGTGTCGATCACCGCGCCGGCCTCGTAGCGACCGGTCTGCGGCTTGAGGTCGAGCCGCGTCATGACCTCGTCGACGTCGCCGACCGCGATCGCCTTGCCTTCGGAGAGCAGCACGACGGTGTCGGCCAGCCGCGTGACCTCCGCCACCGAGTGGCTGACATAGACGATGGGGATCGCGAGATCGTCGCGCAGCAGCTCGATGGAGCGCAGCACCTCGTCGCGGCGCTGGATGTCGAGCGAGGCCAGCGGCTCGTCCATCAGCAGCAGCCGCGGCTGGGCCAGGAGCGCGCGGCCGATCGCCACGCGCTGCTTCTCTCCGCCGGAGAGCGCGTCGGGCAGCCGGTGCAGAAAGCCGCCGAGACCCAGGAGCTCGATCACGTGCCTGGGCTCGATCACGCGCTCGGTCTGCGGCGCGCGGGCGTAGCCGTAGAGCAGGTTGGCCTCAACGTCGAGGTGGGGAAAGAGCAGGTCGTCCTGAAACACGTAGCCGAGCCGGCGGCGCTCCGGAGGCAGATCGATCCCGCGCGCGCTGTCGAACAGCGTCACGCCGTTGACGACGACGCGACCGCGTTGCGGATGGCTGATACCCGCCAGCGCGTTGACGATGGTCGTCTTGCCCGAACCCGAGCGACCGAACAGACCGACGATCCGCGCTTCGGCCCGAAACGAAACGTCGAGCCGGAACTCTCCCAACCGCTGGCGGAGCTCAACGTCGATCATTCTCGCCGCCTCCGCGCGGCCGCCGCGCGAGCCATTCCGCGGCGACCAGCGCCACGAGCGACAGCGCGACCGCGATGATCGACAGCCGCCACGCTTGCGCGTCGGCACCGGGCACCTGCGTCAAGGTGTAGATCGCGAGCGGCAAGGTCTGCGTCTCGCCCGGAATGTTGGACACGAAGGTGATCGTCGCGCCGAACTCGCCCAGGCTCCGCGCGAACGCGAGCACGACGCCGGTCACGATACCAGGGAGCGCGAGCGGCAGCGTCACCGAGAAGAAGACGGAGGCCGGCGACCCGCCGAGCGTTCGTGCCACAGTCTCGAAGCGCCGGTCGATCGCCGCGAACGAAAGGCGGATCGCCCGCACCATCAGCGGGAAGCCCATGATCGCTGCTGCCAGCGCCGCACCGGTCCAGCGGAAGGCGAACACGATGCCGAACCAGTCGTCGAGCCACGCCCCGATCGCGCCGCGTTTGCCGAACAGCGCCAGCAGCGCAAAGCCGACGACCACCGGCGGCAGCACCAGCGGCAAATGCACGACGGCGTCGAGCAGCATCTTGCCGGGGAATCGGCCGCGGGCCAGCGCGTACGCCACCAGGGTCGCCAGCGGCAGGCTGAAGGCGACGCTCGTCAGCGCGACCTTGAGGCTCAGGAGGATGATGCCGAGCTCGTCCGCGGACAGGCTCATCGTATCGTCTCAGAGCGAGGCGAAGCCGTATCGTTGCCAGGTCGCGCGCGCCGCGGCGGAGCGCAGGTACGCCAGCAAGGCCTGCGCCGCCGGCGTTCGGACCGGCGCGACGAGCGCTGCCGGGTAGACGATCGGCGGGTGCGTCGATTCGGGGAAGGTGTCGACGACGCGCACGTCCTTGTCGGCACGCGCATCGCTCGCGTACACGATGCCGAGCGCCGCTTCGCCGCGTGCGACGAGTGCGAGCGCGCCGCGAACGTTCTCGGTGCGCACCACTTGCTTCTCGACCGCAGCCCACACCCCCAGCGCCGTCAGCGCCGCCCTTCCATACTTGCCGGCGGGGACGCTGTCGGGGTTGGCCATCGCCAACTTCTCCGTTCGCAGCGCGTCGGCGAGCGCGAAATGCGGCGCGATTCGCAGCGCTATCTTGCTCGCGGCCGGCGCGATCAGCACCAGGTCGTTGCGCAGCAGATGGATGCGCGAGCCCGGCACGAGCCGCGAGCGTCGATCGAGGTAATCCATCCAATCGAGGTCGGCCGAGATGAAGACATCCGCCGGCGCGCCGGCGTCGATCTGTCGTGCGAGCGCGTTGCTGCCGGCATAGGAGACGATCACCTTGTTGCCGGTCTGCGTTTCGAAGCGTCGTGCTTGTTCGTCCAGCGCTTCCTTGAGGCTCGCCGCAGCGAACACGGTGATCGTCGCGCCGGCCGCGCCCGAGCTCCACTCTGCGCACAACACCAGCGCCATGACCGAGATCGCGACCCGCCACACGCTGCTCCTCCGGGAGAACCAGCCGACACGGTAATATACCGGCGTATATAACGACGGGCAAACCGCCAAGAGGGGCGGAACAGCAACGGGTTTGTCGAAACCGGCCCCGGCCTATACCGCCGGGTCTCCCGCGTCGGGATAGAAGAGCTGCTCGCCGTTGATCTTTATCGCGCGGCGATCGCCTGGTGAGTCTATTGGCTGATCAGGTGCACGGCGGTCGCCTTCACGCTCGCGACAACCTCACCTGCGTCCGCCAGACCCAATTCGAGATACGACTGCTTCGATACGTAGGCGACCAGGGGAAAGCCGCAGTCGAGCGCGATCTTGAACAGCGGCCCCACGGGTTCGGTCCCGACGACACGCGCTGCGAACTGGTTGCGTACGCTCGAGCCGCCGTGGCGCACGCGCGCGAGCGCGACATCTTCCGGCCGGATGCACGCCAGCACGCGAGCGTCGATGTTCGGGGTTGCCGCGCCCGCCGCGTAGAGCACGGCGCCATCGACGGCGATCCGGGCCACACCATCGCTGACCCCCACAACCTTGCCCTCGATCACGGTCTCGACACCGACGAAGCTAGCGATCGCCGCATCGGCCGGTGTATTGAAGATGTCCGAGGGCGTGCCGACCTGCGCGAAGGCGCCTTCCCGCATCACTGCGATCGTGTCGGCGAGCGCGAGCGCCTCGGCTTGATCATGGGTAACGTAGACGGCGGGGACCGCCGTACGGCGCAGGAAGTCCTTGAGCTCGCGGCGCAGAGTGTCCCGACTGCGGGGATCCAGTGCGGCGAGCGGCTCGTCGAATAGGAACAGCCGGGGCGCGGCGGCAAGAGCTCGAGCCAGCGCAACCCGCTGCTTCTCGCCGCCGCTCAACCGCGCCGGCTTGCGGGCCGCGAGATACTGTATGCCGAGGCGCGCGAGCAGCGCCTCGACCGGCTCAGCCTCCGCGCGCGCGGCAGCAAAACGCCGTCCGAAGGCGACATTCTGCGTAACCGTGAGGTGCGGGAACAGCGCATAGTCCTGGAACATGAGGCCGATGCGCCGAGCTTCGGGTGGCGCAGCGGTCATGTCCTGGCCATCGATATGGAGACGACCGTGGTCTGGCCGATTGAATCCGGCGAGCGTCTCGAGGAGCAGCGACTTGCCGGCGCCACTCGGTCCGAGAATCACGAAGATCTCATTCGCGGCCACCGTGAACGTGATGTCGCGCAGTGCAAAAGCGCCGACGCGCAACGACAGGTTCTCGACCCTCACGTTGTCTGGCGTCATCGCGGAGGCACCTGGTCCGGCTCGCGAGGCTCCCGGAACAGACAGCGCGACGCGATGAAGAGCGACAGCGTGACCACCAGGAACAGCGCGGCCATCGCCGAGGAGTCGGCCAGGCCCGACTGCAGGAACAGGTCGTAGATCTTCACCGGCGCGGTCATCGGGTAGTAGGTGAGCACGATCACGGCGCCGAATTCGCTCACCGAGCGGGCGAAGGTGAGCGAGAGGCCCGTGAAAATGCCGCGCGCGGCGAGCGGCAATGTGACGCGGAGGAACACCGCCCATCGTCCCGCACCCAGGGTGCGTCCGACCTTTTCGAGCCTCGCGTCCACACCCTCCAGCCCGACCCGCGCCGCGTTGACCGCGTAGGGCACGCTTACGTACAGCATGGCAATGACCACGCCGGCCGCCGTGCCCCAGAACCTGAGCCCGGTCCACGACTCGAGCGGTGCACCGACGATGCCGGTGCGGCCGAAGACGAACAGGAGCGCGATGCCGACCACCGTGTGGGGCACGGCAAGCGGCAAGTCGACGACCGCCTCGACGATAGCTTTCCCCGGGAACGCTGTGCGGGCAAGCACGTAGGCGAGGGGCACACCGAGCACTCCCGCGCACGTGGTCGTGACGAGCGCGGCCGCGAGGCTGAGCAGGATCGCGTCGCGAACCTCTTGCATCGAGGCAACCCGGGCAAGGCTCGCAGCGCTCTGCGTGACATAGAGCTGCAGCAGCGGCAGCGCGATGAACGCGAGGAGCAGCGCGCTCGCGAACGAGAAGGCGAGCGCGAGCCCCCGCGGATGGCGCAAGGCGCGCGCGGGCACGGCTAGCTCCAGCGAGGTGGGCTCACGGGGACTTCGGCCAGGCGTTCACGAGCGGGCGCAGCTCTGCCGGGACCTTGTTCAGGTCGCTCGCGAGCGCTCGGGCGAGCGTCCCGAAGCCGTTCGCCGCCATGATCTGCTGTCCTGCGGGGCCGAGCAGGAACCGCACGTACTTGACCGCCGCCTCGCGCTGCGGCGCGTCGAGGGGGATTGTCACTGCGTAGACGATGGGCTTGCCAGTGAGCTCGCCGTTCGCAGTGCGCGCGGCGGCCTGCGCGTACAGCGCCGCGTACTTGGCGTCGCTCAGGTCGATCTCGGGCGGGAGCTCGAGATACGTGAACTTGTGCTGGCGTGCATCCGAGCGGTAGATCGCGAGATAGTCGAGCTGGCCGGATTCGAGCGCGGCGATCAGCTCCGTCTCGGTGTTGCGCATGTTGGTTCTCGGAGCGTTCGCCAGGATCTTGTCCGCCAGCCCGGGCTGCCCGTAGTAGCGTTCCGCCAGTTGCAGCGCCTGCACGGTCTGATATCCGGAGGGGTCGGTGTCCGGGTTCGAGCGCCCGATTTGGACGCCAGGCTGCGCGAGGAGCGGGTACCAGTTGCCGGAGTTGATGCGCTCGGCGAAGCGGCTGCGGTCGGTGTAGACAAAGGTCACCGCATTGGTGGCGAATCCCGCATACCAGTCGGCGTATGGCTTGCCTCCCGCGGCAGCGAAGAGGTACTTGGGAATGACGCTGTAGTCGGCCACTGCCACGACGTCGGCCTGGCGGTGCAGCTCGGTCACCTGCTTCACCATCTTGACGCTGCCGCCGAACTCGGCTTCGACCTTCACGTTCGGGTTCGCGCGCATGAAGGCGTCGTTGATCTGCCGAAACGGTGCGCCGAGCGTTCCAGCACCGAAGATCGTGAGCGTCAAAGGAGGAGCGCCGGCGGCCATCGACGATGACACGGGGAGCACCAGCGCCCAGGGCGCCAAGGCGCGGCAGGAAGCAAGAAGGTACCTGTGCCAACTCATCACCCTTCTCCAATCATGTCAACGGCGGGCCGCCGCCGCCCTTCGGTGGCCCAAGCACGGTGCCGGCAGCACCTATCGGCTGCGCGCGATATTACATGTACAATTATGCATATATCGGCGGAGTAACTTGCGGTGGCAGCCGCATGGTAGCGCCCTAGTACCGTGCTTGAAAACATGCACCCATTTGCATAATGCATCTGACCCCGGAGCTCGTTTGGACGCTCGAAGGCTGCGGCGCGGGAGCCCTTCCGCTCGACCGCCGGCTGCTGCCTCTGCTCGAGGCCATCGCCGAGACGGGTTCGCTCGCCGCGGCGGTCGCAGCACGCGGGGTGTCCTACCGCGCGGCCTGGGGGTTATTGCGCGACTACGAGCAAAAGCTCGGTGTGCCGATCGTCGAACTCTCGCGCGGGCGCGGCGCCCACCTTGCTGCCGGCGGCGAGGCGCTGGTGACGGCGCAACGCACGGCGGCGCAGCGACTCGGGCGCATCCTGCCTGCGCTCGCGCTCGACCTCGGCCGAAGCGAGGCACGAGCGCCTTTGCTGCGACTGACCATGGCCGCGAGCCATGACCTTGCTCTCGCAGCGCTTCGCGACTCATTGTCTGCCGCCGACGGGCTCACGCTCGAGATCTCGTTCATGGGTAGCCTCCACGCATTGCGCCAGCTCGACGCGGGACAGGTCGACATCGCCGGCTTCCACGTTCCGCTCGATACCCGTGTGGGTGATGCGATCGCCCCGTTCCGCCGTTACCTGCGGGCCCGCCGTGACCGCCTGCTCGGGCTCTTCGAGCGCGAGCAGGGGCTCATGCTGCCGCCGGGAAACCCCGCTCGCGTCCGCAGTTTTCGCGATATCGCGCACAAGCGTCTGCGCTTCGTGAATCGCCAGCGCGGCTCCGGAACGCGGCTGCTGATCGATCGGCTGATCGCGGCGGCGGGGCTGGAACCGACGGCCCTGGCCGGCTATGCGACCGAAGAGTTTACCCATCCCGCAGTGGCAGCAATGGTGGCCTCGAGCGCTGCCGATGCAGGATTCGGGCTACGCGCCGCGGCCGTCGAGCACGGCCTGGCGTTCGTGCCGCTGGTGCGCGAGCGCTACTACCTCGCGGTGCACGCGTCGGTGCTTGGGGCCCCTGCGGTCCGGCACCTGCTCGGCACGCTGCGCGGCGAGCGCTTCGCGCGCATCGTCGACCGCCTGCCCGGATACCGGCGCATGGCCGCCCGGATGCCGGTCGGCGTCGACGCCTTGGACGTTTAGCGAGACCTTGCAGAGCGAGCTTTGAGGTAGGATGACGCCGCCCCCGCTCGCGTCCGACCCGTGGAAGTCGCGTTCATCCTCGATCCGCTGCCTTCGCTCAAGGCCTACAAGGACACGAGTGTGGCGATAATGCGCGCCTTTCAGTCGCGAGGGCATGCGCTATTCGCGCTCGAGCAGGCCGATATCTTCTGGGACGGTGGCGCGACGCGTGCGCGCGTGCGTCCCCTGAGGGTTGCCGCCGACGATCATGACTGGTACCACGCCGGCGAAGCGCTGGTGCGCCCGCTCGCTTCCTTTGCGGCGGTGCTGATGCGCAAGGACCCTCCCTTCGACATGGAATACGTCTACACGACATACCTGCTCGAAGGTGCCGAGCGCGAGGGCGCCCGGGTCTTCAACCGGCCGCGGGCGCTACGCGACTACAACGAGAAGATGGCGATCGCCGCGTTCACCGAGTTCATCGTCCCCACACTGGTCAGCCGCGACGCGGAGCGTCTGCACGCGTTCATCGACGAGCACGAGGACGTCATCCTCAAGCCGCTCGACGGCATGGGCGGGGCGTCGGTGTTCCGTGTGCGCGAGAACGATCCCAATCGCAACGTCATCGTCGAGACGGTCGGGCAGCACGGCGCGCGGACGGTGATGGCGCAGCGCTTCATCCCGGAGATCAGGGAGGGTGACAAGCGGATCCTGCTCATCGCCGGCGAGCCCGTCCCGCACGCCTTGGCGCGCATCCCCAAGCCGGGCGAGACCCGGGGCAACCTGGCCGCTGGCGGCCGCGGCGTCGCCCGCCGGCTTTCGCCGCGCGACCGGCAGATCGCGCAGGCCGTCGGCGCGAAGTTGTGGGCCGAAGGCATGCTGCTGGTCGGGCTCGACGTCATCGGCGACTACCTCACCGAGGTCAACGTGACGAGCCCGACCGGTTTCGTCGAGATCTCCCAACAGACGGGGTTCGACGTCGCCGGCCGGTTCGCGGAGGCGCTCGCGGCGGCTTGCAGGTAGGCGTCCGGCCAGCCGCCGCCCGCTTCGGTCCCTTCTGATAAGATGGCCCATAGAGGGAGCCACCATGATCGGCATCCTTATCGTGGCCCATAGCACGCTGGGCGAGGGCTTGGTCGCCTCGGTGACCCATGTCCTGGGGAGCCGACCGCCGCAATTCGCCAACTTTCCGGTCGGCGCGACCGACGACCCATCGCAGCTCCTGCCGAAGGCGCGCGCGGTGGTTCAATCGCTGGATACCGGCGACGGCGTGCTCATCTTCTCGGACATCTATGGGGCCACGCCGTGCAACCTGGCGGCCAAGTTGCTGGTTCCCGGCCGGATCGAGGCGGTCGCCGGGGTCAATCTGCCGATGCTGGTGCGGGCATTCACTTACCGCGACCGCGACATGGACACGATGGTCAAGAAGGCGATCAGCGGCGGCTGCGACGGCGTGCTGCACGTCGTCGTCGACCCGATCTATGCGGCAACAAGAGGTTGAGATCGTCAACCAGCTCGGGCTGCACGCCCGGGCGTCGGCCAAGTTGACGCAGCTCGCCGCGAAATACGAGTGCGACGTGTCTTTAGCGCGCAACGGCCGCAAAGTGAACGCCAAGAGCATCATGGGGGTGATGATGCTGGCCGCCGGCAAGGGCAGCCGCGTCACGCTCGAAACCGAAGGTCCGGACGAAGGCGAGGCGATGGAGGCGCTGGTCGCGTTAATCAGCGACCGCTTCGGCGAGGGGCAGTGACGGGCAAGCCGTCGTCCCGCCGGGCGCGACGGTCGCCAATCGGCGACAGCGCTCGCGACACACGGCGTGGAACCAATGTATGAAAAGGTCGCTCAATGAAAGGACGCCCGCGAGCGCTCTCTTCCCCCGCAACGCCCCTGACGCCCATGGAAACACGTCTGATCGAGCTGACCAACCGCCTCGGGCTGCACGCCCGAGCTTGCGCCAAGATCGTCCGGGTGGCCTCGCAATTCCGGTGCCACATTTCGCTGATATGGAACGGTCGCCGGGCGAGCGCGAGCAGCATGGTGGCCGTGATGCTTCTGGCCGCCGGCGTTGGCGCCAAGATCCGGCTCGAAACCAGCGGCCCCGACGAGGCCGAGGCGATGACCGCGATGGTGCAGCTCATCGCCGGGCAATTCGGCGAACAAACCTGAGAAGGCGAGGAGCAAAAAAGTGAAGATAGAACGTGAGCAGGCGAGGAAGTGAGACCGTATGCATTGCGCGAAAGCGTTGCCTCCGCTATCCGCTGAAAAGTTAACGTCCTCGCCTAAGGAACCTCTGAAATACCCCCACGTGGATTGCGCTGCGAGCAAAATGCGGATGAATGCGAGACGCCCGACGAAGGGTAATAGTTCATCCTATTACCGAGGAGGGCGGCGAAGCAGGCGCCGCATTTTGCCGCAGCCCGGAGGGACGGCCGCGTTTCGGGCGGTCTACTTTGTCGCAGC
>DASVPH010000021.1:0-38130 GCA_036382945.1 Casimicrobiaceae bacterium | reverse complement strand
TCCAGCGGTCATACACCTCTTCAAAACGCATGGTCCTGATCTCCTGTAACACGCTCGCCCGGCCCAAGGTCCACCTCCTTTCCAGAGGTCAAACCTTAAACCGGACATTTCATGTGTTACCTGGACCGGACATTCCTCATGTTACTAACAACCCGTACGCCTCGTCTTGGCGAGTCACGTGAATTACGATACAACAAGGGTAGCGCCGTCAGACCAGCTTAGAACAAGAACCTGCACGACGCTACTCAGCGGCGGCGTGACCAATACCCCGGACGCCGGCTGGTGTGTGCGAGCGCGAGGATCACGATCTCTCCGCGCTTGATCTGATACGGGGCAGTGAATGGAAAGCGATCCAATACGGCGAGTCGCCGGTCCAGCCGATTTCGCCACTGCGGTGCGGCTTCGGGAAACTGGAGGATCGTCTCCAGCACGGCATCGATCTCCTCTTCGAGCTCGGCTCCGAGTCCGTCGCGGCACGACTCATAGTAGTCGACCTCGTGATCGATCTCGGCGACCGCGAGCCGATGGATCCGAAGCTTCAACGACGGGCGCGAGCCGCTCGGCGCTCGCGCACGTGAGCACGATACTCGTCGAGCGACATCGTGTCGGCGGTGCCGCTGTCGACCTCGGCGCTCCGGCGCTCAATCTCGGTCGTCCATGCATCGGCTGCGCCTGGATCCGGCTCGCCATCGAGGCTGCGGATAAGCTCCACGGCCAGCCGCGCACGCTCCTCGGCCGGGAGCCGAAGGATATCGGCAAGGATGTCACTTGCTGGCATGGGATCATTCTAGCAGCACGTGCGCGAGGACGGGGTTGAGATCGGAACGACCTTCTGGGCCGTGGCGTCGCTCACGGCCCGCCGTGGATGCCCGCGCGCTTGATCAGCGCCGCATATTTCTCCGTCTCGGAGCGAATCAGCGCGCCGAATCGCTCCGGCGTGTCGGCCATCGGCTCGTAGCCGAGTTGTTCGAGGCGCTGCCGGACCTCCGGCGTGCGGAGGATCTCGTGCAAGCCCTCCGCGAGCTTGGCCACGACCTCGGAGGGCGTTCCCGCCGGCACGACGACGCCATACCACGGCTCGATCGCGAATCCAGGCCATCCCTGCTCGGCGACCGTCGGCAGCTCGGGCGCGGCGGACGCACGCGCTGCGCCGGCGGCGGCGATCAGGCGCAGCGTACCGGCCTTGGCGTGCGGTGCGAGCAGCGACCGATCGGCGAACATCATGTCGATCTCCCCGCTCACAAGCGCCTTGATCGAAGGCGCCGACCCGCGGTAGGGCACGTGGACGATGTCCACACCCGCCATCGACTTGAGCAACTCTGCGCCGAGGCTCGACATGCTGCCGTTGCCGCCCGAGCCGTAGGTCAGACGCCCGGGATGCGCCCGCGCGTAGGCGATCAGCTCGGCAAGCGTCGTCGCGGGCACGTTGCGATTCACCGCCAGCGCGTAGGGGACGCGCGCCATGCCGCCGACCGGCGCGAAATCGCGGATCGGGTCATAGCGAAGATCCTTGACCAGCGCCGGCGCCACGGCGAGGTTGTTGAGGCCCCCAACGAGCACGGTGTACCCGTCGGCGGGCGCTTTGGCCGCGAGATCGGCGCCGATCGTGCCACCCGCGCCGCCGTGGTTTTCGACGACGACGGGCTCCTTCCAAAGTTCGGCGAGCCGGTCCCCCAGCATGCGGCCGAGCACATCGCTTTGCCCGCCCGGCGGCTGCGGCACGATGAGCTTCACCGGCTTGGAAGGGTACGGTTCGGCAGCATCGGCCGGGTGGACAGCCAAGGACCCGACCGTGAGCGCGGCGAGTATCGCGAGTCGCAGCATTCGTCTACCTCGAAGGATCCTGGTTCATTGCGTCGGGGCCGCGTCGCCGCGGCAGGATCGGCGGCACCCCGGGTGCGCTGGCTGCGCCACTGACTGCGCGCTCGAGCTCGAGGGCGAACTCCGCCACCGTCGGCCGCCGGAAGAGGCTCACCGGCGCGAGATCGAGCCCGAGCGCGGCGTTCACCCTGGAGACCAATTGCATTCCGCGCAGCGAATCGCCGCCGAGATCGAAGAAGTTGTCGTCGGCTCCGATCCGCTCGACGCCGAGCACTTCGCCGAAGAAGCGAGCGATGAGCTCCTGCCGGGCGCCCGCGGGCGGCGAGAACGCGCCCCGCAGATCCTCGCGCAGCAGCGCGGCGAGCTCCGCGCGTCTCACCTTGCCCAGCGCCGTCCTCGGCAGCGCTCGCACCAGCACGATTCGGCTCGGGACCTTGAACGCGGCGAGTTGCTCGAAGGCGTAGTCGCGCAGCTCCTGCACGGTCACGCGCGAGGCTTCCCTCGCGACGACGGCCGCCACCACGTCTTCGCCCAGTGTGGCGTGCGGCGTCGCGAAGCAGGCCGCCTCGACCACATCGGGGTGACGCATCAGCGCCGCGTCGACTTCGCTCGGCGAGACCTTGAGCCCGCCGCGATTGATCTGCTCCTTGAGGCGGCCCGTCAGAAACAGGTAGCCGTCCTCGTCGAGGTAGCCCAGATCGCCGGTACGGAACCAGCCGTCGTGGAACGCGGTGCGGTTCGCTTCCGGGTCGTTCTCGTAGCCGGTAAACACTTCCGGTCCGCGCACGACGACCTCGCCGACCTCGCGGCGAGTCAGAAAGGCGCCCGCAGGGCCGAGGATGGCGACCTCGCGGCCGGCAGGCAGTCCCACCGATCCGCTGCGCCGCAGTCCGGGCGGAAGCGGGTCCTGCGCGATGCTGCCCGCTTCGCTCATCGCATAAGCCTGGAGCACCGGAACGCCGAGCGCGGCTTCCAGCCGGCGTTGCAGATCCGGGTCCAGTGCCGCCGAGGTCGAAAGCACAAAGCGCAGCGCGTGCGCCGGTTTGCCGCCGTGGCGTTCGAGCGCATCGAGCAGCGCCCGGTGCACGGCCGGGCTCCCCGTATAGAACGTCGGGCGAAACGCGTCGAGCCAGGCGACGAAGGCGGCGGGATCCGGCCCCCGAGCGCAGACGACGCTGCCGCCTGCGCCGAGGGTCGGGAAAAGACTGCGGCGGATGCCCGTGGCGGTGAACAGCGGCGCCACACAGAGGCAGCGATCGGCCGCGGTCAGCCGCAGATAGCGCGCCCGGGTGAGCGCCGACTCGAGCACGTTGCGCCGCGTGAGCGGCGCCGCCTTCGGCAGCGCGGTGGTGCCCGAGGTGTGCAGCACCAGCACCACATCGTCGGGCATCGGAGGTGGCGCGTCCACGGCTGCGGGCGATCCGGACGCGGAAAGCTCGAAGCGTCCCGCGGGATCCGCGGGGCAGAAGCCGAGCCTGACGATCTGCACCCCCAATGCTTCCGCGACTCGACCGAGCGGGGAGGTCTCGCCCGCGGCGACGATCAGCGCGTCGATGCGCAGAGCCTGCAGGAGGTGCCGCGACGATGCCTCATCGCTCGCCGGATTGAGCGGTGCGCAGCTCGCGCAGTCGGTCGCGGCGAGCAGCACCACCGCCATCTCCGGGCCGTTGGGAAGCGCCACGCCGATGCGGCTGCCGCGACTCAAGCCGAAGCCGTGAAGCGAACCCAGCGCACGCTCGACCTCGCGCAGCAGCGCGGCGAAGCCGAGCGGCGGGCGCCCCGGCGCGAGCAACGCCGGCGCGCCCGGAGCGCGCTGCGCCCGCCGGGCGATGAGCGCGAGCAGCGTGGCGGGCGCCGGCTCGACGCTACCCGACGCCGGCATTCAGTTTCGTCCGCAGGGCAATCCTGCCTCCCTTTCTCTTTCAAGAATTCCATTAAACTTCGCTGCTGACAATAGCCTGACAACGCCTTGCCGATCGTTCGCGCGCCTGTCTCGTTCTCACAGCGCCGGCTCTGGCTGCTCGATCGCCTGTTGCCGGTGCGCACGCTCTACAACGTCGGCAGCGTGCGGCGTCTGTCCGGCGAGCTCGACGCCAACGCGTTGCGCCGGGCGTTGAACGAGCTCCTGCGCCGGCACGAGATACTGCGCACGCGCTTCGTCGTCGTCGACGGCGAGCCGGTCCAGGAGATCATGCCCGAGGCCATGCTCCCGCTCACGCCGGAGGACCTCGGCGACCTCCCGCCAGCCGAGCGCGAGAGCGAGGCGCGCCGGCGGGCCGCGGAAGAAGCGCAAACCGAATTCGATCTGGAGCGCGGTCCGTTGTTTCGCGCGCGGCTGCTGCGCCTCGCGCCGGGAGAGCACTGGCTGCAGCTCACCATGCATCACATCGTCAGCGATCGGTGGTCGGGAGCCGTGCTGGCGCGGGAAGTCGCCGCGCTGTACGCGGCGTTTTGCCGTGGCGAAGCCTCTCCGCTCGCGGAGCTTCCGGTGCAGTACGCCGACTTCGCGGCGTGGCAACGCGAGTGGCTGCAGGGCGAGGTGCTGGCGCGGCAGCTCGCCTACTGGCGCTCGGCGCTCAAGGATCTGCCGGTGCTCGAGCTGCCGACCGACCGGCCGCGGCCGGCGATCCCGAGCTACCGCGGGGCGCGCGTAAGCTTCGAGATCGATCCCGCGCGCACCCGTGCGCTCAAGGCGCTCGCCCGGCAGGAGTCGGCCACACTGTTCATGACCGTGCTCGCCGCCTTCCAGGTCCTTCTGTCTCGCTACTCCGGCCAGGAGGACATCGTGGTCGGCGCCCCCATCGCCGGGCGGCGGCGACACGAGCTGGCGGGCCTGATCGGTTTTTTCGTCAACACGCTGGTGCTGCGCGGCGACCTGTCGGGCGATCCGTCGTTCCGCGCCTACCTGCGGCGCGTGCGCGAGAGCGCGCTCTCGGCGTACGCGCACCAGGACCTGCCGTTCGAAACGCTGGTCGAAGAGCTCGCGCCCAAACGCGACCCGTCGCGCAATCCGCTGTTCCAGGTCGCGCTGGGGTTCCAGAACACCGCCCCCATCGAGTGGCGATTGCCGGGGCTCGACATCGAGCTTCTGGAGGGCATCGGTCCGGTCAATGCGCCCTTCGATCTGACGCTTTCGCTGCGCGAAGCCGACGGCGCGCTGCGCGCCGGGATGGACTACGCCCGCGATCTGTTCGCTGCGGAAACGATCGAGCGGATGGTGCGGCAGCTCGCCACTCTGCTCGACGACATCGTCGCCGACCCGGAGCGCCCGGTGTCGCGATTGCGACTGATGAACGAAACCGATCGCGCGCGCACGCTGGGCGAGGGAGACAACGTCGAGCGCAGCCGCGTGCTGGCCGACTGGAACGCGCCGCAGACGCCGTACGCCGAGGAGGATGCGCTCGGTGCCTTGTTCTCGGCGCAGGTCCGGCGCACACCGGCCGCAATCGCAGTGTGCGAGGGCGAGCGTGTGCTCTCCTACGCCGAGCTCGATCGACGCGCGGGCGCGCTCGCGAGGCGGCTGCGCGATCTCGGCGTTGCCCCGGGAGCACGTGTCGGGTTGTGCATGGAGCGTTCCATCGAAGAGCTCGTCGCCGTGCTCGGCGTGCTGAAGGCCGGATGCCCCTACGTGCCGCTCGATCCGTGGCATCCGCCCGAGCGGATCGCGGCGATGCTGCGCGACGCGGACGCCGCTGCCGTCGTGACCACGCGCGCCGCCGAGCGCGCGCTGGCGCGGGCGAGGGCGGGCAGTGCGCGACCGGTCGTCTTCGTCGACGACTCGGACGCGGCGCTCGACGCCGTGCGGACCGGTCCGGAGCTTGCCGGCGCAGGCGAGGATCCCGCGTACGTCGTGTACACCTCCGGCTCGACCGGCGAGCCCAAGGGCGTGGTCATTCCGCAGCGCGCGGTGGTGCGTTTGGTACGCGATACCGATTACCTGCAGCTCGGCCCCGACGATGTCGTTGCGCACCTGTCGAACCCCGCATTCGACGCGGCGACCTTCGAAATCTGGGGCGCGCTGCTCAATGGCGCGCGGCTGGTGGTCGTTCCGCGCGACGCGGTGCTCTCCCCGACCGCGCTCGCCGCAACGCTCGACCGTTACGGCGTGACTGCGCTCTTCGTGACCACGGCGTTGTTCAACCTCGTCGCGCGCGACGCGCCGCGGGCGTTCGCCGGCCGCGTGATCCTGTTCGGCGGCGAGGCGGTCGACCCGCGTTGGGTCGCCGCGGCGCTCGCGACCGGCAAGCCGAAGCGGCTCCTGCACGTCTACGGTCCGACCGAGACGACGACCTTCGCCACCTGGCATGAAGTCCACGCGGTGGCTGCCGATGCGCTGAGCGTGCCGATCGGACGGCCGATCGCCAATACCGAGGTCTACGTGCTGGACCGCAACGGCGAGCCGGTCCCGCCCGGCGTGCCGGGCGAGATCTACATCGGCGGACCGGGGCTCGCCACCGGCTACCTCGGCCGGCCCGAGCTCACCGCGGAACGCTTCGTCGCCCATCCGTTCGCGCGCGAGCCCGAGGCCCGCCTGTATCGCACCGGCGATCGCGCCCGCTACATGAGCGACGGCGCGATCGAATTCCTCGGGCGCATGGATCGGCAGGTGAAGATCCGCGGGCACCGCGTCGAGCCGGGCGAGGTCGAGACCGCGCTCCGAGCGCTGCCGCAGGTTCGGGACGCCACGATCGTGGTCCGCGGCGATACGGCGGAGACGCGGCGGCTCACGGCGTACGTCGTCGTCGCACCGGGAAGCGCGCCCGCGCCGGCCGATCTGCTGCGCCATCTCCGGCGCAGGTTGCCGGGCTACATGATGCCCGCGGCGCTGGTGCTGCTGCCCGCGTTCCCGCTCACCGCCAACGGCAAGGTCGACCGCGACGCGCTGCCGGATCCCGACGCTCTGGCCGCGCAGCGCACGGGCGCGCACGTGCCTCCGCGCGACCCGCTCGAACACATGCTGGCGACAATCTGGGAGCGCTTGCTCGGGGTCCGCGACATCGGGATGCACGACAGCTTCTTCGACCTAGGCGGGCACTCGCTGCTCGCCGCGCAGATGATGGACGAAGTCGAGCGCGTCTGCGGTGCGTCGGTGCCGCTCACCACGCTTTTCACCGAAGCGACGATCGCGCATCTCGCCCGCGCGCTGCGCGGGCAGGTCGCCTCGACCTCGCCCGTGGTCGCCGTGCGCGCGGAAGGCACGCGCCCGCCGCTATTCTTCCTGCACGGGGATTTCAGCGGCGGCGGCTTCTATTGTCACGCGCTCGCGCGCGAGCTCGGCGCGGAGCAGCCGTTCTACGCCGTGCATCCGCATGGCCTCATCGCTCCCGAGGTGCCGGCCTCCGTCGAAGCGATGGCGGCGGATCTCCTGGCGGCGATCCGGCGCGCGCGGCCGCACGGTCCGTATCTCATCGGAGGCCATTGCAACGGAGCGCTGGTCGCCGTCGAGATCGCCCGGCTGCTGCTGGCGCAGGGCGAGGCCGTGCCGCTGGTGCTGGTGCTCGACGCCAAGGCGCCGTGGCGCCCGACGCGGGTGTTCGAGACCATCGCGGTGGGCGAGGCGTCGCCGCGCGCCCGGTCGCGGTCGGCCGAGCGCGAGCCGCAGGACGTGGCGCCGGACGCGGAGGCGGACATTTTCGCGCGCTACCGCCGGGCGATGGCGCATTACGCGCCGGCGCGCGTTCCGGTCCGGATCGCCGTGCTGCGCTCCGCGGAGCTCGAGGATTTCCGCCCGAATCTCGGCTGGTCATCTGTCGGCGAGGAGGTCGAGACCCACGCCATTCCCGGCGATCACCTTTCCTCGATCACGCGGCACGTGGCCGAAACCGCGGCGCGGATCGCGGCTTGCGTCGACGCGGCGCTGGGCACGGAGCGCTCCCGTGCGCAAGCGCGCTCCGGCGCCGCGGATCAAGGCTGATCAGCCTAGCCAGCCTGCGCGAGGATGGCGCGCACCACTTCCGCTGAGCGCCTGAAATCGGACGCCGCGAGCCGATCGAAGAACGGGCGAATCGACTGCACCAACCCGGCGCGCTTCGCCGCCAGCAGCACGCCCGCCATGTCCGTCACGCGAATTCCTCGCGCGTCGGCCCCACGGCTCCACTTCGAGATGGGACCGGAATACCGGGCAGCGAAAACCTTGCTGCCCGCGACGTTATTCTGCCGGCGGCGCGGCGAGCCACGGCCGGATCAACGATGCGGCCGTCATGGGATTCGTCGAGCAGCGGCTCAATGAAACCTTGTTATGACCTTAGCACCGACCCGATGCTTGGGACAGCGATATAATTCTCTTCCCCAAGCGTCAACCAGGGGTTTTCGAGTTTTCGAACCCACGATCCGGTCGGTTCGCGCATCCACCGCGGAGCGACCGGACCGCTCAAGGCAACGGAGGTCAACATGCCAGTACGCATTGGTGACGAAGCGCCGGACTTCACGGCCGAAACGACTGAAGGCACGATCCGGTTCCACGAATGGATCGGGGACAAGTGGGCGATCCTGTTCTCGCATCCGAAGGATTTCACGCCGGTGTGCACCACCGAGCTCGGCTACATGGCCAAGCTCAAGCCGGAATTCGACAAGCGCAACACCAAGATCATCGGGCTTTCCGTGGATCCTGTCAGCGACCACAAGGCATGGGTCAAAGATATCCAGGAGACCCAGGGCGCCGCGGTCAGCTATCCGATGATCGGGGATTCGGATCTCGTGGTCGCGAAAGCCTACGACATGATCCATCCCAACGCGAGCGGCGGCAAACGCACCGCGGCCGACAACGCGACGGTGCGCACGGTGTTCGTCATCGGGCCCGACAAGAAGGTCAAGGCGACACTCGCCTATCCGATGAGCACGGGTCGCAACTTCGACGAGGTGCTGCGCCTGCTCGATTCGATCCAGCTCACCGCGAAGCACACGGTCGCCACGCCGGTGAACTGGAAGCCGGGCCAGGATGTCATCATCCCGACCTCGGTTTCCGACGAGGATGCGAAGAAGAAGTACCCGCAGGGCTTCAAGACCCACAAGCCGTATCTGCGGACCGTCGCGCAGCCCAGATAGCTTGCTATCGAGGATCACGAAACCGCGTGACGCGTCACCTCTCGCCGGCGTCATTCCCGCGAAAGCGGGAATCCAGTGTCTTCGACCATAAAGACGCTGGGTCCCCGCTTTCGCGGGGACGACGATCGTGCAGATGGCGCGCCGGGCGGACGAGGGGAGGTTGCCGCCGGGCTACCGGACGCGCCTCACTCTGACCGTCCAGTTTTCGCCGTCGAGGTTGAGGTAGAACGCGCCGAGCGTGCCGCGCGTGACGATCACCTTCGGATTGTCGAGGGAATAGAACCGGCTGCTGCCGTCGGCCACCTGCCAGACCTGGCCGTTGGCAAGGCGGATTCTCTGATTCGGCCCCCAGCCCTCGAAGTGGCCCGGGATGCTGCTTTCGATCTTCTCGAGCGAGAGCGACGGCATGATCTGGTCTTCGAGTCCGAACTCCGCGGCCGTGAATTGCGGCGCGCGCTGGCTCGTTTCGCCTTTGGCCTGGCCCGGCGCAGCCTTGCCGGCGCCGCCGGTCAGCGGCAGCGCGTCGTAGCACGCCAGTCGCGCCGCCGCATCGGCAATGGCGCGGCAACGCAATAGCCCGGCATCGTCGGCGGCCAGCGCCGCGCTCGAAATGAGGAACGCGGCAAACGACAGCTTGATCCCGCGGTTCCGGAAGGATTTACGGCACGACGAGCCTTGCGGCATGGACTGACTCCACGAAGGTCGATGGGAAGGGTGTTCGCGCGAGCCGCATTATTGCGTTGAACCTCCTGAGCCGCAATTCCCTCGGGAATGCTCGCGGGAGCCTTTGGCGCAATGCCCGTCCCTGGTCCCGCCGCTTACTACTCACCGCGTGATTATCGATGCGCTTGCTCTTCGCTGCGAGTGCCGAGCACGGCTTTTGCCGATGCGCAGAGAAGCCGCTGCCCGACCGCACGATCGACTATCGCACCGGCAACGCATCGAGCGTTTGCCACGCCCTCTCGCAGGACTCGGGCAGGTGCGTGCGCAACGCGTCGAAGGCATGCCTGACACGCCGGTAAGCGGACCGCCGGAGACCTGCCGCCGCCTCCTCGATCGCCCCGGGATGCTTGTCGGCCAGCACCGCGAGCAAGACGGCCGCCTGCTGCAGATCTCGGTCGCTCCGGGCGTCACGGCCCCGGCGTAGCTGCGAAACGAGCAGCTTGTGCAGGGCGAATCTCTCCGCTGTGGGAACACGCACGGCTGCGACGCCCTCGCGCGCGAGCAGCGCCGCCCTTTGCGCCTCGTCGAGGAGGTAGTCAAGGTAAGGAAGTCCCTGCGCGTGGGCCCCAACCTCAGGGACGGGCACGATTGGAAACGTGCCGCCCCTCGCGGGAACGAGAAGGTCGACATGAAACCTGGACTTCCCCTTCTCCTTGTACGAGGTTGGCGGCTTCGTTGACGGCAGACCCGGTACCTCGACGAACTCGATGCCCGAGTCTTCCAATACGGCGATCAACTCGCGCCCGAGCTTGGGTAGCGCCAGCGTGCCGCCGCGCGCGATGTCGACATCTTCGGTGGCATATTGGGCCGCGCGTACCCCGAGCTTATTGAGCAGCACGCCGAACGCGTGCGCGCCGACAAGTACCGCGCCGGCGTCGAAGAGGCGGACGTTGTGCAATGCCGCCAATGTGGCCTGCGTTCTGGCATCGGCGAGCGCGTAGCCGTTTCTCCCGAGCAATCGTACGCTGGCCACAATCCCCGCCGCCTCCGCGATCCGCAGTTTCAGTCGCGCGGCTTTCTCGTCCGCCGCAGGATCGCCGACGGGCCCGGCAAGATAGGCTTCGCGCTTCTTATCGGCTCCGTCGTAATACTGCCGGGTGTAGAAGGCATAGCCTGCGGCGTTCTTCCGTTTGGTCAGCGAGCCCGGCGTGCCGACGAAGACCTCTCGCTGCGAGATCGCGTAGCGTTCGATCTCCTGATAGACGATATGGAGCGCCGATTCGTGGGAGGAGTACAGCGCACGCATCAGCCAGTATCCTACGAGTGTGGTTTCCATAGGATATTAATGCAGTATCCTATAATCCGGCAACTCGTAGGATACTGACGTCGCCCCTGGTCCGTACTGCGGCGATGACGGGCGCGCGCGGCTGCTTTATTTCGACACGCAGTACAGCGACAGCTTCGCGCTGCTGCACCAGGACGCATACGGCGACGCGCTGCCGATCGCTGTGGAAGGCGTCGACGCTCGCCGCCTCGAAGTGAGGCTGCTCACCCCGCTCGATCTCGCGGTGTCCAAGCTCTCGCGCTTCGGCGAGCAGGATCAGGCAGACATCCGCGCGCTCGCGCGCGCGGGCTTGATCGACGCAGCGGGGCTCCGTCGCCGCGCCGAGGAGGCGCTACCCGACTACGTGGGCAACCTCGATCGGGTCAGGGCCGCGATCAAGATCGCCTGTCGCCTGGTTGCCGGGGAGCGCAAGAAGCGCCATCGCCCTTCGTCCCGAACAACTTGGCCACCAGCTAGTGCGTAGCCTGGTCCGAGGTGGATCGCGCCCCCTGCGTCGTCGGCCGCGAGCGCGCCGAGCGCGGGCAGGCGGTCACGCCCTGCGCGGCGGGGCTGCCGTCATCGCGCGCTGCGCCTGGTCTACGAAGGCGCGGAACTCCGGCCAGTTCGCAACGTAACTCTCGCCGGAGGTCGGCGGCTTGGGATCGTCCAGCCGTATCGGCCGGCCGAAGAACGCGTCCAGTGCCGGGCTCGAGAAGGCAGGAGCGCACAACTCCTCGTAGACGAGCGCGATCGCGTTCGGCACCGCCCGCAACTTCGCGTCGCCTTTCACGAGGTAGCGCAGGTTGCCCACCACCGCCGCGGCGTCGCGCTGCGCATCGAATTTCCAGCGTGCGGTCTGCAGCCCCCCGTCGCGTCGCCACGAATCCGTCGCCATGGCCATGAGGAAGCTCGCGACCGTGGAGGCCACGTCGCGCCGCGACAGGGTGATGAACTGGATGTCCGGACGGGCGACGAAGCGAGCGAGGTCCCGGTGCCGGTTGGGCATCGTCTTGAAGCCGGCGTAGCCGGCCCCGCCGTTCACCTCGAAGAAGCCGTCGATCAACTGCTCCGCAGTCGCGATCGCCCTGCCGCAAAGCCTCGCGTAGGCGGCGGCGTGCGCCTGGATCCGTGCCGGATGCGTAAGCTCCTGATCGACGCACTCGATGTTCTTGCCGGGCACCGCGACATCCGGATAGCGTGCGAGCCGATCCATCAGCGCCGTCGATCCGGCCCGGCCTACGGTGAGGACGCAGAACTTGCGCATGGTCGGGAATGCTCAGAGCACGACGTAGCGCGTCGCGCTCGCCGCCTGGGCGCGTTCCGCCGCGATCAGCGCCTCGGCGAAGCGCATGAGGCGGCGCAGCGTATCCGGCGCCGCGGCGGCCGGATAACGCAATGGCACCGTCAGCGGCATCGGGTCCTCGACAAGCTCGATCTCCTCGACCGGCCGCCACTTGGCCCGCGGGAGCGTGTAATTGCAGGCGATCTCGCGCAGGCGCTCCGGCGTGAGCGTCGCGCCGGCGCGAAGCTCCGCATACAGCTCGCCCCAATGATGCGCGAACTCCCGGCCCGGCGCCTGCGCGGCAAGCTCCGCGAGGTAACCAGTGATGACCTTGCCGGCGAGCTGGTCGCGGCTGCGCACCGGACAGTGGGCGTAGGCGAGGACCTCCGCGGGCAGGCGGGCGTGCCGCCGCGGCTTCGCCTCGCCCGGCTCGGCGACCAGGTGATTGCCGTCGGTGATGAACGCCCGAGGCTGGTCAAGCAAGGCACGGCTCACGACGACCTTGTGCACCGAATGCCGCTCGGTCTTGAGCCGCCGCCACAGGTGGCCGGGCCCGAACGCGCCGCCGCTCGCCTCGAAGTCGTCCGGCACGTAGGTCAGCCAGTGGGCCAGGACGTGCATGCCGGCCGGAACGGCGGCGAGCGCGCGCTCCAGCGTCGCGCGCGATCCGATCTTGAGGAATTCGTCCGCGTCGAGCGCGAACACGAAATCCGCGTTCTGGCGGGCCAGCGTCTCCCGCGCCAGCTCGGAGACGTAGCGCGACTGGAAGAAACCGGGTTCCGCGACCTCCACCCGGCGCAGCGCCAGGCCTTCGGCGTGCAGCGCCGCCAGGATCTCGCTCGTGCCGTCGAGCGAGCCGTGATCGGCGATCGCGAGCCCATCGAGCACACCGAGGTTGTGCCGCACGAAGGCCTCGATCACGTCGGCTTCGTCGCGCACCATCGCTACGCCGAAAAGACGCATGGTATTTCGCTGTGCCCCGCGGCGAGAGGAGCGTTGCGCGAGGATCGTGCCCCCAAGCCAGCCCGGGCGACGCCGCAACGAGCCGGGATCGGCCGCTCGCGGCCGCGCCGCAAACGCTGCGCCTTGCCTACTTCGCCTCGGGCGCCCCCGCCCCGGGCGTCGGCGGCGGCTCCGGCAGCTTGACCAGCAGCGCGTCGACCGCAGCCTGGTTGACCTTCATGTTCGGATCGCGGCTGATGGCTTCCAGCTTCGCTTTGCGGATGTCGCCGACGTAGCGTTGCTTGAGCTCGGCCATGATCTGCTTGCTCGCCTGTTCGAACGGGATCTCGCGCGGCGCCCGGCGACCGTCGAGGCGGATGATGTGCCACCCGAAGCTCGATTGCACCGGCTCGCTCACGTCGCCCACGTTCTTGAGCGCATACGCGGCCTTGGAAAATGCCGGATCCATCTTCTTCGGACCGAAGAATCCGAGCGCGCCGCCGTTGGTCTTCGCGCTCGGATCGTCCGAGACTTCTGCGGCGAGCTTGGCGAAGTCCGCGCCGGCGAGGATCTTCGCCCGCGCATCCTTCGCCAGGCCGAGCGCGGCGTCGCTGCCGCCGCGCTTGGCCGGATCGAAGAGGATGTGCGATGCGCTGACCTGCTCGGGCGTCTGGTACTTGTCCTTGTCGAGCAGGTAGGTTTCCCGCGCCTTGGCGAGGAAATCCGCGGACCTCGATTCGAAGTCGGCGGCGGCGTCGCGCTCGATCTTGCGGAGCATCGCCTGCGCCAGGGAGCGGTCCGTCTCGAGCGCGAGCCGGCGCACGACTTCCGGGTCGCGATCGAGCCCGGCGTCGCGCGCCTCCTTGGCGAGCGTCTTGTCGACCAGCAGGCTGTTGAGCATCAGCGTCAGGCGCTTGGGGCTGGCGGCGAACTCGGCGCGCAGCTCCGGCGGGACGCGCAGCAGATCGGTTTCGTAATCCGCGCGCGTGAGCTTGACGGAAGCGTTCTCGGCGAGGACCTCGTCCGCGGCGTTCGGGGTCTGCGCGAGAGAATCGGCGGCGATGAGCGAGGCGGCGAGCGCCAGTGCGATAGCAGTGCGGTGCATGGAACCTCTGTGGTGTGATGCCGGATTCGGCGACGGAAAAATACGTATTATCGCTTGCCGCCACGGTCGGCGTCCAAGGGTTGGGTCCCGCAAGGCATCGACCGCAACCCCGGCCGACGGGCCGGAGCGGGCTTCGCCAAGGATGGGACTTTCGGCGCGTCTCAGCGACGGGGTCGGAGCCGCATCCCGGCCCGCTTGCTGCGCGCGGCGATAGGCGGCCGCAGCCAATCCTGAACCGCAAGATCGGGGAAGGTGGCGTCGAGCGCAGACAAGCCTTGTCGTGCTCGGGTCGCCCAACCCTGTCCGCGATGTATCAGGTCGTGCCAGGCTTGCTCAACCTCCTCAGCCCGATGCGGCTTGAGACAGGCGAGGAGGAGCGCCGCCTGCGCCAAGTCTTTGGATGCCTTGGCGCGGAAGGTTCCCGTTCTCTCCGCGTAGACCAGGAGCTTGTGGAGAGCGTAACGGGCGGGGTGCGGCAGGTTGACCAACACGGAGCCCTCCGCGCAGAACAGGGCGGCCTGCTGCACATCTTCCAGCGAGAACTCCATGAACTTCAGAGGCTGCAGGGTGACGTGGAGCTGCTTGTGCTCGAACGGCTCGTCGCCACCGCGGTGGCGCGTGGTCAGAAAGTCCAAACGGAGCTCCGGTTCCCTGGGATTGAGATAGCCCGCGGCGGACTTCGAAGCGAGCCCGGCCAAGGGCAGAAAGCCCATCCCCAAGGACTGAATGGCATCGCCGGTCTGCACCTCCAGGTCGCTCGGCAGGAGGAGCGCCATGCTCTTGCCTGCATGGGCAAAGTCGATGGCCTGCGTGCGGTCTGCAGAGCCCCACCTTACGCCGAGCATGTTGCCGCAAGCGAGGAAGGCATGCGTACCCGTCAAGATGCCGCCGGCCCGGAAGAAGCCGTAGTCGGCGATCCGCCTGATGACCCGAAATTGTCGCGGCAGCGCGCCGGCGCAACCCAACGCCATCGCCGACCTAGCCAACGGCTGCAGCGGTTCTCTCGCGGAGGGGCCGCCTTTGCGCTCCATCAGCCGGTGGCTGGACGGCGTCGCCAAGGTCGCAGAGTTGGCGAAGCAGGGCGCATTTCCATCCGTGCTCGCGGCGGCGTGCGCGTCATTCGGGTTTGTCTTCGTGCACCCATTCCTTGATGGAAACGGCCGCCTGCACCGCTTCTTGCTGCACCATTTGCTCCGGCTCGGCGGGTTCACGCCCCGCAGGCTCGTGGTTCCCGTCTCGGTTGTCATGCAGAGCAACGCCGCGCAGTACGCGGAAGTCTTGAGGCAATACTCCGCACCGCGCACGGCCAAGCTCACTTACACGCTTGTGAATGAATACGACCCCATTACGGTAACGCCGCCGCAGCCCCGCTACCTCTACGCGTACTTCGATGCGACGCTGCTTTGCGAGTTTGTCGGTGCCTGCATTTCTCAGGCCATCGACCGCGAACTGCCGCTAGAGCTCGAGTATCTGAGAAGCTACGACCGGGCGCTCGAGCAGGTGCGGCAGTGGCTGGACGCGCCACAGACGGAGCTCGACCGGCTGCTGCGTTACATCGCGCAGAACGACGGCAAGCTGTCGAACAACGAGCGAGGTCAGTTTCCGCTACTCGATGACGGCGCAGTGAACCGCGTAGAAGGAGTCGTTCGTACCGCGTTCAAGGACTACTGGGCCTTGCAAAGCAAAGGTAACGGGGACACGTCAGCGACGGGCCGTCGCTGAGCTCGCGTGCGACTCGCCGCGGCCATCATCACCGTGATGACACGTGACCGGGACCCATAAGGCAACGGCTCGAGCGCGGAGTAAAAACTCCCGCACATACGACAAGCCCCGCCGGAGCGGGGCTTGTCGAGGCCGGCGCCTGCCGGAGGCGATCGGGTAACCTACGGCTTCACCACCGTCAGCGTGATCCGCATGTTGCAGGTTGTCCCCGAGCAGCCCTGCGTGGCCATGTTGAAGTACCACGTGCCGGGACCGAGCGCCGGACCCTTGGGTCTGTTCTTCGCATCCAACGGCGCGGTCGGCGTGTAGAACAACAAGGACGGTGCCGGGCTGTTAGCGAACGCCCCCCACGACGCCCCTGCACCGGCGGCCGACACGTCACACGCAATGGATGAGATCGAGCCGTAGCGCGGGGTAATCGGGTCTTGAAATTCGACGGCACCGATGGTGACTTTGCGCTGCACGCCGTCGTCGGGGACCGTAAAGCGCACGACGACCATATCCTGCGCGCCGAATGGCAGCGGCGGCGTATCATAAGTGTACTGACCCGTGGCCGGCAAAGTCTGACCGTTGCCAGGGAAATCGATGGTCCGCGTCCCCGCGAAGCCGGCGCAGGAGAGCTCGCCGCCGCCGCCACCACCGCCGCCGCCGCCCGCCGTATAGCTCAGCGTCTTGCTTGGGGTGACGGTAGTCGCCGTGTCGTTGGCGGACAGGTTATAGGTGCACGAAAGCGCCGTGCTCCCGCCCGGTGCCGCAAGAGTCATCTGATTCGCGCTCGCTCCTGCTGACAATTGGGGACACGCGCCTACGTTGCCGCTAGCGTTGCTCCATGCATAGGTGACGGCTCCGGCCGGATTCGAGCAGTTCGCCGTAAGGGTTTCCGCGGACGACACCGTCGGAGACGAGACGGATGCCGCGATCGAGCAACCGAACGTCCCTGGCGAGGAGGTCTGGCAGGTCAGCGTGCCGCTCCCGTCCCATGTGAAGCTCGAGCACGCCGGAGCGTTGATCGTGATGCTCGCCGCCTGCGACGGCAACGATGCGGGAACGGCGAGGAGGATGACGGCGAATGCAGCGGCTGCGAACGTCCACGCAACCGCTCGGACGAGCGATCGGATCATTTTCGACTCCCAGGCGGAACGCCGATCAGGCGGCCCCGTGCCACCCGCAAGTCCCGCGCCAGTTAACTACAATGGAAACAATTAATCATACGTCATGGCTCGCCGGAGCGCCAAGGCGAATTCGATTCCGTTCGTCAGATTCGCTCCGCCGCCCGGCGCATGACGTTGGCATGATACCTCGCGCAGCGCCGCGAGCGCAAGGGCGCGCGGCCCGACGCCGCGCGTCACTTTGCGCCGCGATCCGTCGCCCGCCGCATGGCCGGAAACGCGAGGCAAGCAGATCTTCCCTTCGTGTCCTGGCGGTGAAAAGCCGAAAAAAAGGCGGAACCGAAGCTCCGCCTTGGTTTGCGAGACCAAGCCCGATCAGTTGATGATCGTCGTGGTCGTCTTGTGCACGAAGTTGCCGCCGTAGTTCGCCAGCACGTTGGTGCCGCCGACGACCAGCGTTCCGTTGGCGAACGACTGGACCGCGAAGCCGACCACCGGCAGACCGAGGTAGGTCTTGGTGAGCCCGGTGCTGAAGCCCGACACGCCCCAGGTGTGCGTCGTGGCGGTGATGTTGCCCAGGGTGTGGACCGGGCTCGAGGTCGAGCGTGCGAACCCGAGCCTGAGCCAGCCGTCCTCGAAGCTCGTGTTGATGTTCGACACGTTCTGCGAGGCGAGCACGTTGCTGTTGTTGAAGGTGATGATGTTCGCTTCCCAGCAGATCGAGTTGGTCAGCGTCGGCGGCGGCGGCGAGAAGGTCGTCGGCGTGCTGCTCGTCCTCTCCTCGCGGTCGTAGATGTTCAGCGTCACGTCGTCGCACGCGCCCGCGCCGTCGTTGAAGTTGCGCTGGAAGAGCCTCGGCGCATTGCCGGTTCCGGTGTTGACGTAGAACCGCTTGGTCGGGAAGGTCACCACCCAGTCCGTGCCGGAGTTGGTCCCCGCGTCGAGCACGTACTCGTTCATCACCGCGTCGTGCATCAGCGTCGCGCTGACCGGGTCGGCGGGGTTGTAGAGCGTCTGGTCGGACCAGTCCGACGCGTACACGCCGAGGTCGGAGAAGAAGATGGGGGGGGCGGGGTTCGGCTCCGCCGCGAACACCACGCTAACCTTCGGGCTGGAGTCGGTGAGCTGCGGCGACACGCTGCCCGCCGGCTGATAGTTCGCGTTGGTGTTGAACCGCTGCAGCGCCACCGCGTCCTCGGTGTAGTCCGTGCCCGCGCCGACGTTGATCAGGCTCATGCCGCCGAACAGGCCGCCGCTCGCGGGGGCCTGGTCGCTCGCCGCCCCGCCGTCGCTCACGCCGGCGCAGTCGAACGGCACGCCGCCGACGTGCGTGACCTGGATCGACGTGCAGGTGTACGTCGGGAAGGTCGCCATCTCGATGATCTCGACGTAGCCTTCCTTGGTCCGGTCGAGGCCCGAGCCGCCCTTGTCGTCGTTGCTGCCGGTGTAGGCGAAGTTGACGAAGTCCGCGCCGGGCGGCGCGAAGGCCGAGTTAGCCGGAATGGTGCACGACTTGTCGAAGGAAACGACCGCCGCCCCACCCGACGAGCTGGGAACGATCGCCGCAGTCCACACGTCGTTCTTCGACAGGAACAGGTTGAAGTCGAGAACTTCACGGCTGTTCTTGCCTTCGAGGAAGCGGACCTTGACCGCCTTCGCCGAGTTGGTCGTGTTGACGACCGACAGCAACGAGTTGTACGCGTTGCCGGAGCCGTCGGCGTTGACCGTGTAGTACGGGTAGATCAACGCCTGCCCGAGCCCGTTCGGATTGACATTCACGGCATCCGCGGCACCCGTCACGCCCAACGCGCCGACGCCGGCCAGAGCCGCGTACAGCGATTTTCTTTGGAACGAGTTCATGGTTTTTGATGACTCCTCTGATTCGTTACTTCAGGTTTAAAGTGATCACTTTAGAACCGACAGCACCCGCGAGTCTATTACAGCCTACTTGGTTTTACAAACGAATCCTGTCCCCGCCTTGGCTCCTCCTGCGAGAATTGTCTGATATATGCAACGGCCGAGCCTGTTTCCTAGCGATAAACGTACCAGGCCGAGCCTTTTTCGATGATCCACGTTTCGTCCACCGGCGTCTCGATCCCCTTCATCTGCTTGGTGTCGTAGGTGACGAGCATCCTCACCTTGCACACCTCGGCCTGGCAATCGATCCTGCCCACCTTCGCCTGGCGCCAGATGCCCGGCTTGATCTTCGCCTTGTACAGCGACACCGACGTGGCCGCCTTCGAGCCCGTGCTCAGGAACTGGTAGGCCGCCTCCACGTCGCCCTTGATGAGGTCGTCCCAGCGCGCCTGCGCCCGCTCGGCGACGACCTTCTGCTTCTGCTCGGGCGCCGAATCGGCATTTAGGGTCGCGCAACCCGTCAACCCCGCGGCCAGCCCCAGCGCCAGCCAAGCCATCCGCCGCACCGGCGGCGCAGACGATCTGCCTGCGCCCGCGCCCGTTTCCGCGCCTGCCGTCCCTGCGCTTTCGCTTCGAAGACTAGCGAAGGCACCCCATAGCGTCAATCGCATAAACCGCATTTTTCCCTCTCGTTCCCTGGTGTTGCATTCTCGCAACGTTGATTGCGTCGCCATTTGGCGACGGTTTATTGCCCGGGCGCATCCTCCGGAGCAGTTTTCGCCGGGGGGAATACGTCGTCCAGGCGCTCCATCTTCCGCCGCAAATTGTCTATGACGCGCTGGTAATCCGCATCGTTTTCGACCACGCGCGGCGTGATGAACAGAATCAGCTCGGTGCGATCGTTTTGCAGGGTCTGATTGCCGAACAGCGCGCCCAGGATCGGGATGCGGGCAAGCCCGGGCAGCCCCGTCGAGTTGTTCAGGTTGTTCTCGGTGATGAGCCCGCCCATGACCATGGTCTGACCGTTGGGCACGGCGAGGAGCGTCTGCACCGAGCGGGTGTTGATCGGCGGCGCGAGATTCGGGTTGCTGGTCGTTCCGGGCGTGCTCACTTCCGCATCGACCTCGAGGGTCACCAGCCCGCCGGCGTTGATGTGCGGGGTTACCTGCACCAGCACGCCGGTGTCGATGTACTGGGAGGTCGTAGTTATGGTATTCGTCGTCCCCGCCACCGTTCCCCCCAGTATGTTGTTCACGGGGATCGGAATGCGGTTGCCGACCTTGATGGTCGCCTTCTGGTTGTCGAGCGCGGCCAGATGCGGATTGGAGATCACCTTGGTGTTGCCGTAGGTGTCGAGCAGGTGCAGCGCGGCCTGCACGCCGCCGGGGAAGTTGGCGTTGTTGATGAGGTAGTTGAACCCGGTCGACAGCGCGAGCCCCACCGGGGTCGTCGAAGCCGCCGCGCTGATCGGCACCGCGGGGTTGAACGGCGTCGTCTGGTTGAACAGCCCGCCGCTGCCGCGCCCCGACGGCGCGCCGCCCTTGAACAGCCATTCGACGCCGAATTGCAACTGGTCGGTGAGCGTGATCTCGGCGATGGTGAGCTCGATCGCGACCTGCCGCTGCGGCACGTCGAGCTTCTTGAGCGCCGCCTCGATCACGGCATATTCCGCCGGCGTGGCGACCGTGAGCACGGTGTTGTTGTCCTTGTCGGCGACGACCTGGATGTTTCTCACGACCCCGAGGCCCTCCGCGGCGGACAGCGCGCGCTGGATCGTGGTCTCGACCGTCCCGGGCCGGCCGGCGCTCGCGGTCGTTTGCGTCTGACTCACGACCGTGGAAGGCGGAGGGGTCGTCGTCTGCGGCTGGAAGGCGGGCGGCGAGACGAGGGTCCCGGCCGGCGTGCCCGGCGCGAGCTGCGGCGGCCCGCTCGGCTGCGCCGGCTGCGTCACCCGCCCGGTGAACGCCTCCTGCAGCAGCGGCGCGATGCGCTCCGCACGGCCGTTCTGCACCTGGTAGACGTAGAAGCGGATCGCGGTGCCCTCGCCGCCCGCCTTGTCGAGCCGCTCGATCCATTTCTTCGCCTCGTCGAGATACTTGGCCTGAGGCGTCACGACGAGCAGCGCATTCATGCGCTCGATCGGGATGATGCGCAGGATCCCCGCGAGCGGGCTCTTGTCGGGCGTGCCGAGCGCCTTGTCGAGCTCGGTCATGAGCGATTTCACGTCGGTGCTGGTGAGCGTGAACAGCCCCACCGACATGCCGGCGAGCCAGTTGACGTCGAACGTGTCGATCGTCTCGTAGAGGTGCTTGAGCTCCAGCTCGGTGCCGGACAGGATCAGGAGATTGCGCAGATCATCCACCCGCACGGTCGTCTGGTCCTTCACGAAAGGCTCGAGCAGCGCAGCCATCTGGCGCGCGCCGACGTACTGCAGCGGGACGATCTGCACCGAGTAGCCGGCGGGCAGCGGGCGCGACGAGCCGCCGAGCTGGGGCGTGACGTTGCCGCGCACCGCGGCGGCCGAGGGCAGGATCTTCCAGATGCCGCGCTCTCGCGTCATGGTCGCGCCGTTCATGCGCAGCAGCATCTCCATCGTCGCGTGCAGCGAGTCGCGCGGAATGCCCGAGGTGGTGCGAATGGTGACGGTGCCGCCGACGGCGGGGTCGATGGTGTACGACTCGTTGAGGATGTCGCCGAGGATGTTGCGCACCACCTCGCGGATGTCCGCGCCCTCGAAGTTGAGCGTCACCGGGGAGCCCGGCGGCGGCGGAGGGCTCGGGGCCGGCGGCACTTCGCCGCCCTCTTCCTGGCCTGCGACCAGGATGCCGCTGCCCTTGTACAGCCGCGATGGCTCCGGAGGCTTTTCCGCTGCGCCTGCTTTCAGGGCGGCTCCGGTGTCCGCGGCGGCGCCGGCGGGGGCAGGCGCGGCTGCGGGCAATTGCGCTTCTCTGACGCCGCGCGTGGTCGCGCAGGCGGCCAGGAGCAGCGAAAAAGTCACGGCAAGCGTCGACTTCACATAGCGTTCGTTCATCTTCTTTCCGCGTTGTTGTCGACGCCGCCCCGCGGGCGCCAGCGTGTCTTGCACAGCGCTACCGCAGGCTTACTGATGCCGCTGGGCTGCCGCGCCGTGGTTCGCGCCGCCCATGTTCGTGCCGCCTTGGGCCTCCGTCCCCTGACCTGCTGCGGCCTGCCGGGCGGCGCGGCGGCCGCCGCGGGTGATCGGCTGCTGCTGCACTGCAGGGTTGATGGCCTGCGCCCGCGCGGCCTGTGCGGCGCGCGCGGCGGCGAGCGCGGGGCCGGCGGCGACCGCGGCCGGCGGCCCGGGCGGAGGCGGCGCCGCGACGAGCGTAGTCTTCGGTCCGGGCGCCACCTTGAGGATCAGCTCTTCGGACTCGCCGCCTGCAATGAATCGAACGCGGTCCGCCGTCACCGAGGCCACTTTCATGCCGTTGAGCTCCTCGCCCTGGCGTACCACGCGCGTCTTGCCGTTGCCGAGCTCCTTGAGAAAGGCGATCTTTCCTCCGTCGGTGACCGTCGTCCCCACGAGCTGGAACGCGCCGCGCGCGACCTGCTGCGGCCCGCTGTCCGCGGCGAGCGGCGGCGCGGGGCGACGCGTGGCGTTGAACAGCGTGCGCTGCACCGTCTCGGCATGCGCAGGCAGGCCGCCCTCGATCTCATAATCGGGCAGCAGTGCCGCGGCGGCCGGCTTGGGCTCGACCCGGGCCGGCGCGGAGGGGACGCGCACGATCTGCCGGCCCCAGTCGATCTCCCAGCCGAGCAGCAACGCAAGCGCGGCCAGCGGCAGCAGCCACGCCATCCACGCCCGGACGCGACCCGCGTTCAACACCGGCTGGCGCATGCTCATTGGACCCCCACGCTTGCGGCCTCATCGGTCAATTCGGCCGCCACGCTGCCCCCAGGAGCGGGGGCGCAATTCGCACCTTGGGGCGGCCCTGCGGTGCTCATTTCTTTTCCCCTTCCCCGAGGGTGAAGGCGCTCACGTCGAGCATCACGGACAGCTCCGGCTCGGCGCCCGGCGGCGGCTTGAACCCGCGGAACGCGTTGAGCGGGCGCACCGTGATGTTGTCGACCCGCGCATACGGCGGCTGCGTCTCGAGGTTGTAGAGGATCTTCTGCAGGTTCGGCGTCGTGGCGAAGAGCTGCACGCTCACACCGATCTGCCGGAAGCGCCCGTCTTCGCGCGGCTGCGCGATCTGGATGGTGGTGATGCGGCCGCCGTTGTTCTCGATCGCCGCGCGCACCTGGTCCTGCAGCTCGGCGCCGGCGAGATTCGGCGCGGTGTTCTTCAGGAAGAAGCGCTGCCCGTTGCGAGCGCGCACGGCCTCGAGCGCGGTCTTGAGCTGTGGGGCTTGCGCGGCGACGCGGCGATAGACGTCGATGCGCTCCTGCAGGGCATCGATCGCCGCGTCGTAATGACGATGCAGCAGCACGAACGGCACCAGCGCGAGCGCGAGCGCGAGGCCGATCGCGAGCGCGAGCAGGCCCACCGCGAGCGCCCGGCTCTGCCGTGGCTGAAGCTGAAGCGAGAGTGTAGCCATCAGTCCTCGTTCGTTTTCGGTTCCACGGCGGGAGGCGCCGTCTCGGAGTCGGCGGGAGGCAGCGCGTCGGCGCCTCCCGGCTGCATCGCGGGCACCTGCGCGGGTGGCACTGGTACAGGCACCGCCGGCTGTGGTGCGACGGCGCTCTGCGCTGCGGCCGGTGGCGCGGGCGTCGGCGGCGCCTGCCGCGCACCGCGTTCGCCGCGCGGCGAGCGCGGCGGCAAAGCCGGCGGCGGAAGAACCGGCCGGTCCGGAAATGGGCCGAAGCCGGCAGCGGTCGTCCGCGAAACCGCTGCCGCCGCGGGGTCCGGAGCGGCAGGCGTGCTCGGAGCGGCAACGGTTGCGCTCGCTGCTTTGGCCGCCGGTTGCGCGGCGGGCGCAGCGGCAGCCGACACGGGCGCCGTCGAACCGACCGCGGCCGGCGCAGACGCGGCGGGTGCAGCGCTGATCACCGGCCGCGCAGCATTCACCGGCTCTGCACTCGGCGCCACCCGCGAGGGAGGCGGCAAACGGCGCAGACGGGCCCCGAGATCGAAAATCTCGCCGTCGCTGCCCTGGATCCTGGTCGTGGGCGAGCGCGGCGCAACCAGCTCGACCAGCTTCGAGTCCTCGAGCAGCGCGATCAGCTTGCCGGCGTTCGCCGACTCGCCGCGAAGATAGAGGTCACGCTGGACTTCCTTGCCGCGGCCGCTGGTCTTGAGCTCGAGCTGCGTGATCCAGGTGTCGTCCGGCAGCACGCGGGTGACTTCGTCGAGCACGACGACCGTGCTGGGATAGGCGTACTTCTTCGCGAGGATGTAGTTGTAGTCGTTCTCCATCCTCTCGAGCTCCTGGCGCAGCTTGTCCGCCACCTGCGCCTGCGCACCCGCCTCCGTGCTCAGCGCGTTGAGCGCAATCGCGTATTGCCGCTTCTGCACCAGCGGCACCAGGACCGCAGCGAGCGCAAAGGTCGCGACGAGCGCGAGCGGAACCCACATTTCCCAGCGCCGCCATTGCCATGGGCGCGGGCGCGCCGCGTCGGGAAGCAGATTGAGCCGCGTGGTCGCGGTCGGCGGCCCCGGGACCACGGCGACCACCACCGCGCCCCAATCCTCGACCTGCTTCCTCGCGCCGTCGACGATCGATTTGAGCGCGGCAACCCAGTCGACGCGCAACGTTTTCTTCGCCGCGTCGCGCCCGATCACGGTGGCGTCGAAATAGAGCTGCTCGGGACGAAACGGCGTATGACGGTCGAGATCGTAGGCGAGCGCCTGCGTGAGATTCTCCTCGACCGCAGCCGGCAACGATAGCTGCTTGCGCAGAACCTGGCGCGCGTCGAGCGCGACGATGATTTTCGGCGCGGCGATGCCGCCGGACGCGTTCGCCGCCAGCCGCGCCACGGCCGCGCGCCCGGCCGCGAGCACGCCCGCGGCATCGCCCGTCAGCGCCACGGTTTCCGCCACCGCGAGGCGCGCGGCGCCATTGCTGATCTCGGGACGCCAGAACACCGCCTCGCCGTGGGCCAGCTCGATCACCGGCCGGGCGAAGCGCCGCTGGAACGCGGCGCGCGAGGCGCCCGGCAGCAGCGGCGCAAGCTCACCCATCCACCAGCGCCAGAAGCGCGGCAGGCCGGCCCGGTTCGCGGATTCACGGACGCGGCCTCGCCAGTTCGTTGCTGCGCTTGTCATTGCCCTTCTCGGTGCACGTTCGTGGGTCCTTCGACACGCCGGGGACGCGCCGGTTTTACGGCAACCCCGAATTTGTTGCAAGCGATTGATTCCGTTGCCGCGAAAGGGAGGCCATGCGTCGTCATTTGGCGACAAGTCATCGCGCTGCGCCGTCTACTTGCGTGGGCGGCGGCGCAAAGGTCCGCCGCTCGCCTTCCAGCCACGACAACACCGTCACCGGGTGCGCAAGGTCGGCCCCACCGGGACGCAGCACCGCTTCCCGAACGTACGTCACGCCGTCGGGCATCGTGACCTCGGCGCGAATCCGCCACAGGTTCGTCGTCACCGCCACGCCGCCAGCCAACGGAAAAACGGGCAGCGGCAAGCGCGCGGCGAGCGCGTCCTGGCGCTGCGCGAGATACGTGTCCACCACCTCCGGGGTCGCCCCCGGCAGCGCCAGCAACACGGTGCGCGATGCAAACGCGGGATTGACGCCCGGCGACTTGCTGAAAACCGTCAGGTCGCCGGCCACCGCCGCGTACAGCGCCGGCGTCATGCCGAGGACTCTTAGCAGCTCGGCGACCGATTCGAATGGCGCGTTCGCCGGCTTGTACGAGAGTCCCGCGGCCTGATAGTCGGCCGCTTCCGCGCCGTTGGGACGCCGCAGGTCGTCGGCATCCTTCCAGTCGTCGATCGCATCGACGATCCGCTGCGCCGCATCGACGTCGAGCCCCCCCGCGGTCTGGAACAGGCCCTTGAGCAGCGCATCGGAGGCCGCGTTCAAATCGATTTTACCCGATTCATCGAGCGCATTGGCCGCCACGCGCGCGTCGCCCTCGTCCCAGTAGTGGACCAGACCGTCGGCCTGCCAGGTTTCGTTGAGCGTGCGCGGACGCATCAGCTCGAAGGCGACACGCATGATCGCGCCGTCGGCAAGCCCGCGCGCCTGCGCGAGCGACACCGCGTTGCGCGCCGCGAGCGCTTCGCTGCGCATGCTGTACGCGAAAGCGGCGGCGATCACCGTGAGCAGGATCGTGAGCCACAGCACGAGGACGAGCGCGATGCCGCGTTGCGCGGCGGCGCTGCGCAGTGTCTTCATGGGTTGCGCTCGCGACAGGAGCTCCACAACTGCGGCCAGATCTGCATCGCCCTGCCGTACGCCTCGGCGATCGGCCGCACGACCCCCGGCGCGAGCGTGCGGCCTTCCACGGCTGCGGGGTCGAGCGCGAACGCCGGCGAATCGAGCCACGGCGCGAGCAGCGCCTTCCACTGCGCCGGAAGGCTCGCGTCGTCGAGCTGCTCGGCGATCGCGAACACGGTGCGGCTGCCCGCGTCGAGGGCGTGCCAGCGCAACGCCTCGGCCAGCGCGCGCGCGCTCATGCCCGCGTAGTCGATGAGCAGCGCGCCCGTCGCGGCGAGCCGCGCCTCGGGCGATTCGGCGACGATGCGCGGCGCGTTCTCGTCGATCCACGCATAGAGCACGTGCAACGGCTCCTGCATGAACTTCGCAGTGGGACCAAGCCAGTGTTTCGCCGGCTCGCGCAGATGCGGCAAGCCGAAGGGCAGATCGACGAGCCAGCTCGCCGGGTACATGCACTGCGCCGCAATGCCGAGCAGGACGTCCTCGCTGCGATGGCTGCGCGCCGCGGGCGGGAGCAGGCGCGAATTGTCCAGGCCTGCCATCGTCGTGAACGTCAGCACCCGCCGCGGCGAGAGGCGAAGCCGCGCCTGGCCGCGCCAGTCGATGCGCCCCGCGAACGCGCGCGCCGCCGCGTCCGGATGCGCCGCGATCCATTGCCGCGAGCGCTCGGGCAGCATCAGAAGCTGCAGCGGCAGCAGCGACGAGCCCGGATCGCCGCAGGCGTGGTTGTGGGTGAAGAGCACCCGCGCCCCGGCTGCGAAGCGACGGCCGTGCTCGGGCCGCAGCTCGATCTGCGCCGGCGCGCCCGCCTCGCGTGCCGCGCGCGCCCACGCCGCGGCGAGCGGCAAGCCCAGCCAGTCCTGGTGCGCGGCGAGCGGATCGAGGTCGAGCGCGGGGCACTCGCCCCACAAGCGCTCTTCGCTCTCGTACCAGGCGAGCTCGTCGGCCTCGTCGTTCACCGCGAAGCCGGGCTCGGCGAGCGCGGGCCGACGCGGCTCGAGGATCACATCGTCATCGACGGCGAGAAAGCGCCGGCCGGCGAAATGGAGCAGCGCGCGGTTGAGCGGCCGGCCGTACGTCGCTTCGCCGGCGGAGCCGGCGCCGAGCAGCCACGCGACCTCGCGCGCCGCGTGCGGAAATTCGGCAAGCAAGGCCCTGTCGAGCTCGGCCGCTTCCGCGCTTCCGACGTGCGCGACATCCAGACTGCTCCCGTCGATCGCGGCGCGATTGGCCTGCTCGTTGCCCGCGTCGCGCGAGTCGTCGAACACGACCCAGCGCCTTCGCGGCGCGCCCCGGGCTTCCAGTTTCTCGGCGCTGGCGAGCAGCCGCGCGAGCAGCCGCGGGCGGTCGGCGGTGCGAATCGCCACGCCACCGATCGCCGCCGGGGGCGCCGCGGAGGGCGCGTCGCAGCGCGACAGCAGATCGGGGAGCGAGATCAGCAAGCCTTCGCGCGCGCAGCGCTCCAGCACCTCGCGGAATGCCGGCCAATGCTCGGACGGCGCGGAGAGCTGCCGCGCCGCGCGCGCCAGATGCTCGGCCAGCGGACGACACCCCTCGCAGGCCGCCAGCACCGCGTATTCGCTCGAGGAGAGCTCCATGGTCGCGCCGTTGAGCGGGTTGCGGACGTGACCCCGCCGGGCCGCGAGCGGCCGAAGCTGCAGCTCGGGCACGAACCACGGGAGGTCGGCGGAGCGCGCGCTCGCGCCGTTTTTCGGGTCCCCGGCCGCGGGCTGGACGTCGAGCGTCATGTCGTTCATCGGAACCGCCCGCGGCAGTGTTCCCACAGTTTCGGCCAGGCGATGAGCGCCTTGCCGTAATCGCGCGCGACGGAGCGCACAGTGTCGAGCGGCCCGATGCGCTGGCGCACCGAGGCGGCGTCGAGCTTGAACATCGGAGAGGTCAGCCACTCGCGCAGGGTGTCCTTCCACGCCGCGGGCAGCATGGCGTCGTCGAGTTGCTCGTGCATGCTGAACAGCAGGCGACTGGCGGAATCCGCGGCCAGCTCCTCGAACAGGCCGGTCACGGTCGCGTCGCTCGCCCCGCCGAGATCGACGAACATCGAGCCGAGCATGGCCAGGCGCTGCGCGGGGTCATCGGCGCGAAGCGAAGCGGAGCAGCGGCGCGCGTACGAGACGATGAGCCGGCTCGGGCGCAGGAGGTAGGCGTCGGCGGGCGTCAGCCATTTTCTGCGCGCCTCGCGCACGTGCGGCAGCGCGAACGGCACGACCACTCCCCAGGCCGCGGGGTGGATGGCGCGGGTGACTTCGCTCACGATCGTGTCGGTGGCACGGGCGAGGCGCAATGCCGGCGCGATCAGCACCGAGTCGTCGATGCCCGATAGCGTGGTCATGCTGAGCACGTGCTCCGGCGCGAGCTGGAGCGCCGGCCACCCGCGCCAGTGAACCTGGCTCGCGAAGGCGTAGCGCGAAGCCTCGGGATGCGCGGCAAGCCACTCCCGCGTCTCGCGACCCACCGCAAGCTGCTGGCCGGAGAAGGTTCCCCACCCGGGATCGCCGAGGACGTGCGTGCCGGTGAAGACGACGCGCGCTTGCGGCGCGAAGCGCGACCCGAGCTGCGGCGGGAGCTCGCCCACGCGATGGCCGCCCGGCTCGCGTTCGGCCTGCTGCCAGGCATCGGCCAGGGGCATCCCCAGCCAGCGCGCGTGCGCAGCAAACGGATCGAGCGGCAGCTCCGGACACGCGGCGAACGCGGCGTCGAAGCCCTCGTACCAGTGCGCCGCTTCCGGCGCGCACGTCGTTTCCACGCCGGGACGGGAAAGCGGCGGTTGCCGCGGCTCGATGAGCACGTCGTCGTCCAAGTGCAGAAACCGCCGGCCCGCGAAGCGCAGCAGCACGTAGTGCAGAGGCCGGGCGCAGGTGTACTCTCCGTCGCGCCCGGCCTGGAGAAGCGAACGAATCTCGGATGCAAGCTCGGGAAACGCGGCGAGCAGCTCCGCCTCGAGCGAATCCGCGAGCGAAAGGTCGTGGTAGGTCACGTCGAGCGCGGACACGGACGCGTTCGCCTCGCGGTTGGCGCGGCGATGGTCTTCGCTGCGCGAATCGTCGAGGATGTGCCACCGGTAAGCGGCTCCGGTGCGCTCCTGAACCCTTGCCGCGCCCGCCAGCAGCCGCCGCAGTAACTGCGGGCGATCGGCCGAGCGGATCACGATCTCCGGGGAAGGCTGCGCGCTGCCGCTCGACGCCCCGAAGCGCGCTGCAAGATCCGCCAGCGAGAGCAGCAATCCCCGGCGCGCGCAGCGCTCGAGCAATTCGCGGATCGCGCTCCGGTGTTCGGGCGGAGCCGAGAGCTGCTGCGCGGCGCGCGCCTCGTGCTCGTCGAGCGTGCGGCAGCCTTCGCACGCGCAGAGCACCGCGTATTCGCCCGAGGAGAGCTCCGCCGCCGCGCCGTTGAGCGGGTTGCGCACCAGGCAGCGGCGCGACGCGAGCGGCAGCATCGTCCAGGCGGGCGCGAACCAGCGCGTTGCCGTCACGCCGGCAGCGGAGCCGCCCGCCGCGGCCGTGCCGGGGAGGGCATTGACGAGGTAGGATTTGACGACGTCGCGCTCCATGGTCTCGCGCTCACGTGCAGCGCCGCTGCGCCGGGTTCCAGGTGAGGCAGCCCGCCTCGGGCGCGATGCGCGGCTCGACGACGAGCGTCGGCCACGGCGGCCCATTGACCGGCGCGACGTCCACACGGATCAGGTCGGGCAGCCGCTGCGGATCGTCCCAGCGGTCGCGCCAGGTCGGGGCCACCGAGTCCGCGGAGCCCGGGTCGCGTCCGAAATAGCCGAAGCGCACCGAGCCGATGCCCTCCGCGAGCACGGTCGTCTCGGCGTTGCTGAAATCCGGCAGCGCTTGCGCCGCGTAGTCCGGAATCACCCGCGCCAGCATGAGCCGCGAGTTGTCGCCCTCGCCGGCGACGGCGACGCGGAAGTAGTACAAGCCGCCGCCCGCCCGTCCGGGCAGCGCGGCGGCGTAGGCGAGCGAATCGCTCACGCCGAGGAAGTACAGCGGCTTCTCGAGCACCTTCTGGAAACGCAACGGGTGCTGGGAAGCGAGCGTGCGGCGAAGAAAATCCTGGCTCGAGCGCATCTCGCTCACGCGCTGGACTTTCGCTTCGCCCCGGTTCCAGGTGTCGCCGGCGAGCGAGAGCGAGCCGTAGAGCACCGAGCCGATCAGCGCCAGCAGCACGAGCGCGACCGACAACTCGATCAGCGTGAAGCCTTGTTCCGGACGGCGATGCACGGCGGTTGCGCCTCAGGGCTGCTTCATCGCCAGCCGGACGGTGGAGAGCGCGAGCGAGCGCGCCTTGCTCGCCTCGCCGGGCCAGCTCACGGTGACCGTGAGGCGCCACAGTCGCATCGGCAGTATCTGTGCCAGACGATCCTGCTCGGACGTGGTCCCCGGCGGTACGTAGGGCTCGACTTTCGCGGTCCAGGCGTAACGTCCGTCGGCGGAAGTGCCCTGGTCGGTGGTCTCGCGCAGCGGCAAGTCGAGCGCGACCGCGGTCAGGCGGCTCTCGGCGTACACGACGGCGCGGCTGTATTCGTCGGAAAGCGCGGCGTTGTTGAGCGAGGCGCTGAAGAGCCGGAAGAGTGCGGTGCCGACCAGCGCCAGGATGACGAACGCAACGAGGACTTCGAGGAGGGAGAAGCCGGCATAACGGCACTTGCATCCCGGGCCTCGCGCTGCGCGCTCGCCCGGGACGACGCGCGCCCCTTGGTCGCCCCGACGATGGCCGGGGCCCAATTTGCGGCATGGCACAACGGATGGTCGCAAGCTCGAAGCTCGCCGCTGCGCGGCTTCGTTTTCCCGCTCCCGCGGGGAGGTCAGGTATAGACGCGCCTCCACTGCTCGCGCCCGCGTCTATTCGAGAATCGACACGCGACCGGTGAGCCAGTCGATGTCGACGTCGTACTTCCGGTCGCCGGCCGCGAGCGTGATGCGCCCGCCGTTCGAGCCGCCGTCGGGGAAGAAACGCACGGCGCCGACCCGGTCGCTCACCAGATCGCGCTGCGCAGTGAAGAGCTTGAGCGCGATGCCTTCGGGCATCGTGTGCACTTTGGGATCGGGCG
Organism: Casimicrobiaceae bacterium; assembly: GCA_036382945.1. Taxonomy (GTDB): domain Bacteria; phylum Pseudomonadota; class Gammaproteobacteria; order Burkholderiales; family Casimicrobiaceae; genus PALSA-1003. The sequence continues at coordinate 6,841 of DASVPH010000021.1, read as the reverse complement.
GCACCTGGAACGACCGCGCGCCGAGGTCGAGCACCAGCACGGCCTCGGTCCGCTGCGCGATCGCCTGGCTTCGAGCGAGGCGCAGACCCGCAGCGACCTCGCGCGCGGATCGTTTCAACTCGGTGGTCGACACCCCGGGACCGAAGATGGGCAGCGCGACCGACGCGATGATCGCCATCAACATCAGCACGATCAAAAGCTCGAGCAGCGTCACGCCCGCCGCGTCGGCGCTCGCTCGCAGCGAGCGTCGCGTCACGCGATCGACGCCGCGGCGAGGCGTCATTGGACCCCCACGCTTGCGGCCTCATTGGCCAATTCGGCCGCTGCGCTGCCCCCAGATGTGGGGGCGCAATTCGCGCCGTGGGGCGGCCCTGCGGCGCTCATTGATCCCAGCTCGCGATGTCCTTGTCGGCGCCCTCGCCGCCTTCCTTGCCGTCGGCGCCGTAGGAGATGATGTCGTACGCGCCGTGCGCACCCGGGAAGGTGTAGACGTAGTCGTTGCCCCACGGGTCCTTCGGCACGGTGGCCTTCTTCCAGTACGGGCCGTTCCAGTTGCTCACCCCCGAAGGCTGGGTGATGAGCGCCTGCAGTCCTTCCTGCGAGGTCGGATAACGCCCGACTTCGAGCTTGAACAGATCGAGCGTCTGGCCGATCTGGCCGATCTCGATCTTGGCGGCGTCGCGCTTGGCCTTTTCGCCGCGCTGGATGAAGTTGCCGCCGACGATGCCCATGACGATGCCGATCAGCACCAGCACGACCAGGATCTCGATCAGCGTCATGCCGCGCTCGCCCCGGTTTCGGGCCGCGGCAAGGCGCAGGTTCGGTTTCATCACTGTCCTCCTCGATTGCATCATCACGGCGCCAGGAACCTCTGAACAGCCCCGCGCTCAGCCGACAAGCTCGCTCATGCCCACGATGCCCATGAGGATCGACAGCACGATCCCCAGGACCATCAGCGCCAGGCTCAGGATCAGCGCCGGCTCGAGCACGGCGAGAAAGCGCTTGATCGAGATCGCCACTTCGCGATCGTAGACGTCGGCCACCCGGCTCAGCATCTCCTCGAGCCGTCCGGATTCCTCGCCGACCAGGATCATCTGCGTGGCGAGCCGCGGATAGAGCCCGGTCTCGCTCAACGGGCGCCCGAAGCCCTTGCCCTCGCGCAGCCGCGTGACCACGCCGTCGAGCGCGTGGGCGAGCACGCTGTTGGTCATCGTTTCCTTGACGATCGAGAGCCCCGAGAGCAGCGTCACGCCGTTGGCGAGCAGGGTGGCGAGCGTGCGGGCGAAACGCGCGACCTCGACCTTGGCCACCAGATCGCCGATCAACGGCCAGCGCAGCAGCCGCTGGTCCCAGCGAAAGCGCACTGCGGGGCGGCGCAGCCTGCGCTTGAACAGCCACACGCAGGCGGCGATTCCGAGCAGCAGCAGCCACCAGTAGCGGCGCAGCCCCGTGCCCACGATGATCACGATCTCCGTCGGCAGCGGCAGCGCCTTGCCGGCCTGGGCGAAGGTCTGCTGGAACGTGGGCACGACGAAAACCAGCAGGACCATGATCGACGCGACCGCGACGACCACCAGGATCGTCGGATAGATCAGCGCCGAGAGCACGTTCTCGCGCAGCTCCCTGCCGCGCTCCATCGTCTCGGCCAGCCGCGAGAGCACCACCCCGAGCGCGCCGCCCGCCTCGCCGGCGCGCACGATGTTGACGTAGAAGCGCGAGAACACCTCGCGGTGCATGTCGAGCGATTGCGATAGCGACTTGCCGCCGCGCACGCTGTCGCGGATCGTCTGCAGCAGTGTGGCCACCGGAGGCGTGGGCGCGAGCGAGATCAGGATTTCGAGCGCGCGATCGAGCGGCAGTCCGGCGCCCAGCAAGGTGGCGAGCTCGCGCGTGAAGCCGAGCACGTTGTCGCCGGTGACGCGCCGCGGCGCGAACCAGCGGCGCTGCTGCGCCGGCCGCTGCGCAGCGAGCGAGCGCTCGCCGGCCGCGGCGACGACCTGCATCGGCATCAGTCCCTGGTCGCGCAGCCGGTCGACGATCTCGGATTCGTTGGCGGCGTCGAGCTCGCCGGCAGCGACCTCACCGGCGTTGTTGACGGCTTTGTAGCGATAAATGGGCATCAGGCTCTCAGCCAGTCGCCCCGGCGCAGGCGGGGGCCCGATCTGATCTTGTCGCTTTGCATCTCAAGGCACTTCGATCCCGGCCTGCGCCGGGATGACAGCTCTCTCAATCCTCGCGGGTGACGCGAAGCACTTCCTCGAACGTGGTCACGCCGCGCAGCGCCTTGCGCATGCCGTCCTCGTACATCGTCGTCATGCCCTCCTTGATCGCCTGGGCGCGAAGCTCGGTGGCGGTCGCGTGCCGCATCACGATGGCGCGTATCGGATCGGTCATCGGCATCATCTCGATGATGCTGATGCGGCCGACGTAGCCGGTGTTGGCGCACTGCTTGCATCCCTTGGCGTGATAGAGCGTGATGTCGCCGCCGTTGCCGAACTTGGCGAGCCCCAGCTCCGCGACCAGCTCGGGCAGCGCCGTGTACGGCTCGTTGCAATCGGGGCAGAGCGTGCGCACCAGCCGCTGCGCCTGGATGCCGATCACCGTCGAGGTGAGCAGATAGTCCTCCACGCCCATGTCGAGCAGCCGGTTCACGGTGGACGGTGCGTCGTTGGTATGCACCGTGGAGAGCACCAGGTGACCGGTCAGCGCCGACTGCACGGCGATCTGCGCGGTCTCCAGGTCGCGGATCTCGCCGATCATGATCACGTCGGGGTCCTGGCGGACGATCGAGCGCAGCGCGTTGGCGAAGGTGAGATCGATCTGCGGCTTGACCTGGATCTGGTTGATGCCGGGCATCTGGTACTCGACCGGGTCCTCGACGGTGAGGATCTTGACGTCGGGCTTGTTGAGCCGGTCGAGCGCCGTGTAGAGCGTGGTGGTCTTGCCGCTGCCGGTCGGGCCCGTGACGAGCAGGATGCCGTGCGGCTCGAGCAGCACGTCGAGGAAGCGCTTGAGGGTCTCCTCCTCGAAGCCGAGCCGCTTGAAGTCGAGCGCCACCCCGCCCTTGTCGAGAATGCGCATCACCACCGACTCGCCGTGCATGGTCGGCACGGTGGACACGCGCAGATCGATCTCCTTGCCCTGCGCGCGCAAGCGGATGCGGCCGTCCTGCGGCAGCCGCCGCTCGGCGATGTCGAGGTTGGCCATGATCTTGACGCGCGAGATCACCGCCGGCGCGAGCTTGCGCGGCGGCGATTCCACCTCGTGCAGCACGCCGTCGATGCGGTAGCGCACGATCAGGCGGTTCTCGAAAGGCTCGATGTGGATGTCGGAGGCGCGCGTCTCGAGCGCGTTGGTGATGATGAGCGAGACCAGCCGGATCACCGGCGCTTCGGAGGCTAGGTCCTTCAGTTGCTGGATGTCGGCGTCGAAGGAGAGCTCGTCGCGCTGCTCGACGTCGCCGACCAGCGCACCGAGCGCCGACTTGCCTTGGCCGTACAGACGCTCGAGCGCGGCTTCGAGCTCGCCTGGAATGGCGACCAGCGGCCGGACCTTGCGGCCGGTCACCATCTCGAAGGCGCCGATCGTGTAGCTGTCGGTCGGATCGGCCATCGCCAGCGTGAGCTCGTGCTCGTCCTCGGCGAGCGGCAGCGCGCGCGCTTCGCGCAGGAACCGCGCCGAGATGCGCTCCTCGAGAATCGGTAGCTCGGGGTAGCCGGCGGCCTCGACCAGAGGCAGATCGAGCTGCGAGGCGAGCGCCTCGGCGACGTCGCGCTGCGCGACGAGCCCCAGGGTGACGAGCAGCGTGCCCACTTTCTCGCCCGTCTCCTGCTGCAGGCGCAGCGCGCGCTCCAGTCCCGCCGCGTCGAGCCGGCCGCGCTCGATCAGGATCTCGCCGATGCGCTTGCGTGCAGGCGGGCTGAGCGGGGGCGCGGCGTGAGCGGCCGAGGCGGCGATGTCCTGCTGCGTGTCCAAGGGGCTGCGATCGGCGGAAAACAGAAAAGTCTAGCATAGACCCGGTCCGCGCCGACCCGTTCCGTCGCGGAGCGAAGCGGTCGCTGCCCGGAGCGCCCGATCGCGACCGCTGGTGGTCGCCCAAGTCCGTCTCCATAATGCCGGTTGCCGCGCCGCCCAAACCGGCCCATGTCCGACGTCAAGCTGATCGCCTTCTACCTCCCGCAGTTCCATCCGATCCCGGAGAACGACGCGTGGTGGGGCGAAGGCTTCACCGAATGGGCGAGCGTGCGGCGGGCGAAGCCCAACTTCGTCGGCCATTACCAGCCGCGCGTGCCGACCGAGCTCGGCTATTACGACCTGCGCGAGGCGAAAACCCGCGCGGCGCAGGCGGAGCTCGCGCGCGCGCACGGCATCCACGGCTTCTGCTACTACTACTACTGGTTCAACGGCCGGCGCCTGCTCGAGCGGCCGCTCGACGCGGTCGTCGCGAGCGGCAAGCCGGAGTTTCCGTTCTGCGTGTGCTGGGCCAACGAGAACTGGACGCGGCGCTGGGATGGCGGCAACGACGAGCTGCTCGTCGCGCAGAGCTACTCGCCGGACAACGAGCGAGCGCTGATCGCGGAGCTCCTGCCGCTGTTCCGCGACCCGCGCTACATCCGCGTACGCGGCCGCCCGCTGGTGATGGTCTATCGCGCCAACCTGCTGCCCGAGCCGCGACGTGCGACCGAGACGTTCCGCCGCGTGGCGCGCGCCGCCGGCGAAGCCGAGCCGTACCTCGCCATGGTCCACGTGCCGGGGATGGCCTCGCCGCTCGACTGGGGATTCGACGCGGGTGTCGAGTTCCCGCCGCATTCGACCGAGGCGCAACCGCTCACCGCGCACATCGACAAGCTCAACCCGGATTTCATCGGCGACGTGTGGGACTATGTCTCGGCCGCGCGCTACGCCGTCGCGCGCGCGTTGCCGGAGTTCCCCTTCTACCGCGGCGTGATGGTCGGCTGGGACAACACTCCGCGCTTGCAGAACAACGGGCACGTGTTCGTGAACACGCATCCGGAGAATTACAAGCGCTGGCTCGCGGCGATGATCGCGCAGACGCGCGAGACCAGGCCGGCCGAGGAGCGCATCGTGTTCATCAACGCGTGGAACGAGTGGGGCGAGGGTTGCCACCTCGAGCCCGAGGCGCAGTTCGGGCGGGGATATCTCGAGGCGACGAGGGCGGCGCTGGCGATCGCCGCCGGCAGGGCGCGGCCCGTTGCGGCGGCCGCGCCGTGACTCCGGCGAAAACTGAAGCACGCCGGCGCGCGCAAGTGATAATCGCCGATCCGACTGTCCTTCTCTACACCGGAGGCGGGCGCACCGTTCTGCCCCTCGGCTTGCGAACGGCGAGCGTCCAGGCTCGGATCACCCAGCTTTCACCTGCTTCGTGCGCGCTTCCCGCAGCTTCTCGATCTGCGTCAGCAAATCCTCCAGCGGCAGCACCTCGGTCTTGCGCTCCAAAGCATAGCGCTGCGTTCCGGGATAGACGACAAATAGCTTTTGCAGGTCGAGATCGTGTGTTGCGTGGATCATCGATTTGGTCATGCGCGGCGCGTCGATATATTTCGCTTCGACGCCGTAGCGCTTGCCTTGCAAGGTGAGCAGAAGATCGAGCTCGGCGCCTGCCTGCGTCGCCCAGAAATGAGGATTGCGCTCGCCGGCGGCGAGGATCGCCTGCTCGAGCGCGAAGCCTTCCCACGACGCGCCGAGCTCCGGATGGCCTTCCAGCGCCGCGAACGTTCCCAACCCCAGAAGCGCGTGCAGAATCCCCGAGTCGCGAATGAAGAGCTTGGGGGCGCGGACCTGGCGCTTGCTCACGTTCGCGAACCAGGGCTGGAGCTGGCGTACCATGAATGCGCCCGTGAGAATGTCGAGATGCCGTTTCACGGTCGTATGGGCCTCGCCGAGCGAGCGACCGACTTCCGACGCGTTCCAGGTCTGCCCGTGATAATGGGCAAGCATCATCCACAACCGGCGCAACGCCGCCGCCGGCACTTGAACGCCGAGCTGGCCGATGTCGCGCTCGAGGAAAGTGCGGATGAAGTCCTCGCGCCAGGCCACGCTCTGCGCGTCGCTGCGAGCAAGAAAGGACCGCGGGAAGCCGCCCCGCAGCCATAACCGGCGCAAGGCGGAGCTACCCGTCTCGCGCAAATCGAAGCCGGCCATGTCGACGAAGGCAACGCGACCGGCGAGAGTCTCCGAGCTCTGGCGCACGAGGTCGGGCGAGGCGCTGCCGAGGAGCAGGAACCGGGCCGGGGGGCGGGGACGATCGGCGAGCACCCGCAGGATCGGAAACAGCGCCGGGCGACGCTGCACTTCGTCGATGATCACGAGCCCGCGCAGCGGCGCGAGCGCGGTCATCGGCGCGGCGAGCCGCGCCAGGCCCACCGGATCCTCGAGGTCGAAGTAGTCGGCGGGCGACGCCGCGACCAGCGTACGCGCGAGCGTCGTCTTGCCGCATTGCCGCGGGCCGAGCAGCGCCACGACGGGGTTCGTGCCGAGCGCTGCGCGGACCCGAGCGGCAAGCAGAGATCGATCGAGCAGCGCGGCCATGGTCCTTGCAGTTTGAGCGTCTCGTGCTCAAAATACAAGGATAGGCCGAAACGGCTCACTCTAGGAGCCTGTCGGGCTTGCTCTCACGTATGCGACGGGAGCGCTTTGGGATGCAGTCCTAGGCGCCGGCCGCGCCGCAGTGCCACTCCACTGCAAGCGGCCGGCAACAACGGAATGCGCCCAAAGCGCCCCCGTCCCTTCGGGTTGCGGCCAAACGGCGCGCCGAACCCGGGCCGCGGCGCGCCGATGTGCCGCCGCATCCCGAATACGACCTGCTCTGGTTCATCGCCCA